>JARXAL010000270.1 GCA_029865835.1 Verrucomicrobiaceae bacterium | reverse complement strand
CTCCATCAAGTGCTCATAGTGTTCCGGATTCTGATCATCAATGTTGGTCTCTAGAATCGAAACGATATCCGTATCGAACGTCGCTGTGTCAGCCTGGCCGATGAAAACTCGGAGCAAGTTTGGGATGACTAAATTCCAACTTCCAGCACCGTATCCCACCGACTCAAGCAGCATCGATGGTAAATTCCCGAATCGAGACGACAGGTGCTTTAACAATGCCGCCCCAGTCGGCGTGACCAGTTCCGCTTGGATCGGTGACCCCGTAATGGGCAAGCCCTTCATGATACCCACCGCCGCCGGAGCAGGAAGCGGAATTTGGCCATGGGCGCCATTGATGAATCCCCTCCCAAGCGGAAACGGACTGCATTCAATCCGCTCGATTCCGAGATGCTCTACTGCAGCGATGCTGCCGCATATGTCAATGATAGCGTCCTCACCACCCACTTCGTGCAAATGCACTTCCTCAATGGGCATTCCATGAATCTTCGCTTCCTCGGCTGCAATGATACGCACTACTTCAAGGGATCGCCGCTTGACCGATTCCGTCAAAGTACTCTCTCGAATCACTCTTTCAATTTCAGGTAATGGTCTGGCATGTGGCTGGGGTCCAACCACGACATCGACCTTAATCGCCGTAAATCCATTCTTGTCGACTCGTTGTGTTTGCAGTTCCCAACCCGATATCGGCAACTTGCCCAATTCACTACGCAGCCATCCGACATCCAGTCCACTGTCGATCAAGGCACCAAGGATCATGTCGCCACTGGCACCGGCAATCAGGTCAAAATAGGCAGTCTTCATGTATATCGATAACGAACATTCACTACATTCAAGAGTAATTGACTTTTCTCTATAACCAAAAAACGATACCCACTCGAAACCACCTCTTCCATCGGTCGTTCATACGCCGAAGAATCCGACTAACTCTGCATTCTTTGTTCTCCGCTAAGGCCATTGAGAATCCTTTGGGCAGCAACCGCCGCCCCATATCCATTATCAATATTCATCACACACACCCCGGAAGCGCAGGTGGTCAGCATAGTCAAAAGAGCTGCATAGCCGTTTTGCCCTACTCCATATCCAACACTCGTTGGAACTGCAATCACCGGGCACCCGACTAGCCCTCCTACTACTCCCGGCAAAGCGCCTTCCATACCAGCAACGACAATCAAGACAGAGCAGGAACGCAGTTCTTCCAGCTTTCCCAAAATCCGATGTAAGCCTGCAACTCCTACATCTTGGATTCGATTCACAGTCCAGCCCGAAAATTCAAGAATCCTTGCAGCTTCTTCTGCCACGGGTATATCCGAAGTCCCTGCACAAAGGACTCCAATTACCAACTTGGTGGAACGGCTTGAAAATTGCCCTATCGAGAACACGCGTGATGTTGAGTCATAGACTCCCTCTGGAAAGCGCCCCAATAAAGTTTCACCACAACTTAAGTCCACTCGAGTTGCCACCGCTGCACCTTGCGAATCAAAAAGGACTTTGAGCGCGTCTGCGACTTGTTGCTGTGTCTTGCCTTCAGCAAACACAGCCTCTACAAATCCTTGTCTCAGTAAACGATGTGTGTCTGCCAGTATGCCTGAGGCTTCCCGAAATGGCAGCGTCCTCAGAGTTTCCATCGCTACAAGCGGTGTCAGCCTACCTTCGCGAACGGATTCAAGTAGACTCTCGATGTCCTCAGGTCTCATAATGTATTCAAGAGCGGTGCATTCATGCTACCTTGGCGAAGTCCTTCCATATCAAGCGTAACGTAGAGCCAACCCAATTCCCTTAGTCCCCCTACCAGAGATTGCGAATGCTGGATAACAAAATTGAAATCTGAGGTAGGCACCTCAATTCGAGCCACATCCCCATGGTGTCGAACCCGTAGAGCGCCAATTCCAAGCGACTTGACGAAAGCTTCAGCATTCTCGATTCTCCGAAGCAACTCAGTAGTTACCTTTGTTCCATACGGAATACGCGAGGCTAAACAGGCCGCGGCAGGCTTGTCCCAAACGGTCAATCCTAAAATCTGGGCGGCTTCACGCACCTCAGCTTTGGTAAAACCCAATTCATTCAGTGGACTCTTCACTCCGTGTCTTATCGCCGCCGCCCGCCCCGGCCGTAAATCCTGCGTATCCTCAGCATTCATTCCATCTACTAGGACCGAACCAATATCCAGTTCTCTGGCCTTTTCCAAAAGCGAGCGGTACACATGATCTTTGCAAAAGAAACAACGGTTGGGCGCATTGGCCTGATAATCAGGATCATCCGTTTCAGAAGTCTCCATTTCCTGCAATTGCCACCCGCGCACCTCGGCCTGTCGCATGGCCTCATCTCTCTCCGCACGTGGCAGACTGGGCGACACCGCCAATACGCCAACACAGTACTTCTCAAGTACTTGGTGGGCAACACACATCACTAGGCTGCTATCCACTCCACCGGAGTACGCAACCACCACAGAAGCTTGAACCTCAAACCACGCACGTAACTGACTCAGCTTTTCCATGCCCTATTGCCTTAGACTCCTTTCCGTTCAGCTATCATCCAGTCCTTCTGGATTTTTGGCACCAACTCTTTGATCAGTCTTACCATGACATCGGTGGTCTCCTGTGAGGTTCGGATGCGTTCTCCTGTCTTATTTGGATCACTACCCTCTGTTACCTTAGCCAAGACACTCACGTAAGCCCATCGATGATTCACATTTCTAGTCACGCTATCCCAGGCCGTTAACCAGATTCGTTCGGCGTGACTGGAGGTCGTCACGTCGTCGCCCACGAACCAATACAGATAGTGTGCTCGTAAGGGAACAGTTGGACCAGCATCCACCTGAATTAACCTCTCTATGTAAAGATCCTTCACTTTGAGAAAACGTCCCGGACTGATTTCAATCGGCACCGTCGTGCTATTCAGCAAAGTCCAACCCTGGCCAGTCAAACAGACCTCTGGTCGGTGAATACTTCTTCTTTCGGCCCCTGCCCGCACCAAAGTCACTTCAACTTGGTCACTTGTCCCAGCACCGTATCTCGCTGTTTGATATCGCATCCTCACCATCTCTGTGTCTTCGGGCAACAATCTCTTTTCCTCTTCACTCATCGATCCCGACTCACCCAAGAAGCGGTCTACCCCACTAGGCAATCGCATGACAACCCCACTATCCATTTCGGTCTTCATTGCGGGAGCCAAGCGGCAAGCCATGACTCCGGCCAGCCCAAATAACAGCACCACTGCCAATCTTAACCAAATCATCGCAATTACCTTAACTCGCTTCCTTTAGAATTCTCACGGGCCAAACAATCCGCATCAAGCCGGCAATGGCTTCCAGTCCGGCCAGCGCCACAACAAAAACCGCAATCCCCGACAGGAAGTGAAAAGTTGAGACCTCTTTCTCTTCATTCCCAACTGCGAAATCTTGACCGAAAATCGCAGTCGCAGCCAACAAGATCAAAAGCCTGACAAGATTCGCCAGAACAGCCAAGGGTATGCTTGTGGCGAAGAGCAGAATCCGTCGTCGGACTGACGTCTCACGGAAATAGCTAAACAAAGCAGACACCATCATCAGCGCAAAGAGTGATCTCATTCCACTGCATGGACCATCCACCTTCAAACTAAACACATCTCCAGCACCCCTCCCACTCTCCCGATCTGGTGCGGAAACCAATGAAGTTCCTTCAACGAGAGTATCGACTCCAAGCACATTGAGAACCCAGGAAGCGCACTCAACCATCACAAGACGCAGGCGAAAGGCGATCGTGTCTTCTAGGAAGATGAGGGGCCAGGAAAAACAAAGAATCAGCCAGGGGAAAAACAGCTTGTGAGCATACTGCCAACCAAACACCCACAAGACCGAACCAGCCAAAAAGAGCTGAATTGAAGCAACGCCAAAATAGAAACTGTTGGCCTTAAACCCCGCATAGTAGAGGATCGCTGAAACGACCAAAAGGCTCAACCCCCAATAGCTGCTTTTCAAAGGCATCTGAACCAATTCGCTTCGCTGCCTCCACACCAGCCATACCGCAATCAACGGCGCCAACGCTCCGTGTTGCCAGGTCGGATCGCGCCAATAAATCAACAATGTTTGAACGATGGTTCGCCGAAAGTCCGCATAGCCTGCATCAAATGGTTGGACCGCCATCATCAAAATGAGCGCGACACTCACAACCCCAACCAACGCCCACCCTAAAACCGTCGGGTTTCCTGAGGCGGGTTCATTTTCGATTTCCAGGCTCACACGTCTAAAAACTCATTTTTGCCGAGCGCCCTGCCCGCCCACGATTGGCAATTCCGATCTGTCCGGCCCACAAACACAATCTAATCAAGAATGCCGCCATCCCCAAAACCTTACCACGATAAAGCTGATCCAACTTTTTCTGGGTGGCCAGCCTAAACTGCGAACGTCTTTCCAAAAAGGTCCGCTTGAATCGGGCCGCTAAATCCAATGTATCAGGACCCCAAAAATGCTCTGCAACGGTCGGATAGGGCTTGAATCCACGTAGCTTCACGACCGCATTTCCATCAAGCCACAGCTCGACTCCCATATTTTTCGCACGGCGGGTATACTCGCTATCCCCTGCGTAATGCGGATAGCCATCGGCATCGGGCAATCCAATTTTCCTAACCACCTCCACCGAAAAAGCCACCAGGAAGCCAGCTAAAACATCAACCCTCAATCGCTCACCCGCATTTGCTGCCACTCCTACCCCCCGAAGGCTTGAAAACGCCATCGGACTTTCATCGACCCAGGGAGACGCGCCAACCATTTCATTCGTATTGGCAGTCACTCGGGAAACTAGACTCCGAAGGCTGCTCTCCGAGGTTTCCGTGTCATCATTAAGCCACACAAAGGCGGTAGCTCCTAGCTCAATTCCGCGCCTCATCCCAGCCAGAATGCCGCCCGTCCAATACAGGTTGCCATTCCCAAAGACCAGATCAACCTCAGGAAAATCTCTCGCAATCTCTTCTGCCGTTCCATCTACCGAGCCGTCATCTACTACGACAACTTTCCACTCGGGTGAACCCAAACACCATTTCAGCCCGGCCAGGCAATGCATTGTATGTGCCTTCCGGTTGTGCACAGGAATCACGACGACGGCTAGTTTCCGCTCCCTCATCGGCGTGGATTAATCCCCTCCAAAAACGTCGCATACTCTGCTGCCACGGCCTCATGCGAATACTTGGATCGCACACGCACCCCTTGAATGCTGCGTCGGCTTTCCAAAAAGTTCCTTTCATCGGCAAACCGCCTCAAAATTGCAGCTAGTTGATCCACATTCCCCGAATCAAATAAGATCTCCGAATCGTCTATCACCTCCGGTATTGCACCCGAACGCGCTCCGGCAACAACCGTTCCAACAACCATCGCCTCAACTAGAATATGTCCAAATTGTTCCTCCCAACACATGCCACGGCGACGCACAGCATGACTCCCTAAGACAAGCAAATCCATGATCGGGAGATGCTCCGCTACTTCATCGTGACTTACAGGAGGCAGAACCCTTAACCAAGAAACTTCAGTTTGCCGTCTCCTCATTGCCCCCTCTAGGGGACCTCGACCCATAAGCACCATATAGATCGGGGCCAAGCGATCTTTGTTTACTTTACTTAGAGCTTCAAACAAATCCTCAATCCCCTTCTCTGGAACCAAGCGACCGGCGAATCCCGCTACAAATGCACCATCCGGAATGCCTTCCCTCGTCCGTAATTCCTTCGAACGCATTTCCCGAACCCCATCAAGCGGTTTCGGAATCTCGACACCCACCTGTGTGCAAACCAGAACCCTCTCACTCGGCATCCCGTAGCCACACAAGATCTCTCCTGCCCTCCGATTGCCAGCAATCCAAAAATCAATTGCCCTCGCTGAGAACCGGTAGACCCACTCAAGAATCATCCCCTTGAGTCCCGCCCGTATCATGTTCTCCCACGTGAACTCGCCATAACACTTCACCGTACCTGCCAGCTTCGCCAAGATCAATGCCTGCCACTTGACCGGCTGCCAAGGCTCCGACTCAACCAAGAGATAATCCCACTGGCGCGACCGGATCAATTCATTCAGCCCACGAAACACAAATCGCTGCTTCGTCACCGATCCTAAAACGGGCAGTTCTGTCCGAAACGCAGCTAGCCTGTGATCCACCTCCCCTACTTCTTCAAATCCAGCATCTTGACGACTCACGGTTACGCACGTGACATCAAAATGCTCCCCCAACGCCACCAACTTTAGGGCGTGGGGATTCACCGCATACGTGTGCGATACCACCAATAAACTCTTCTTGGAAACCTCCTTTGTCACTCTTCCTCCTTCCATCCGAGTGTCTCAACCCAGTCTCCAGCTCCTGGAAGAATTCCCCGCCGCTCCCTCAGTCGCATCATCGATAGCCGCAATCGATCAAGGAATCCGACCTCGCCAGCGAGGCGCCTTAAATCCGTGATCGCACGAATCCATTCACCGGCACTCAACCCATCCACCATCGGCAAGGGATACTCACATTGCCGAAAGAGTTCAGCAATTCCCATGCTCCGATTGGCCAATACTGGGCGCCCACACGCCACCGCTTCCATTGCCGCAGTCAAACCCGCCGGCTCATCGCAGTCCTCGATCGGTAAGAGAACGGCCTCTGATGCTCTCAAGGCCTCTAGGTACTTCACGTGCGGTGCGTTGATCACCAATTCAAAGCCTTGATGTTCCTGCAAATGCGCAAATCTCTCCTTCAGCTTTCCATGTCTACCCATTCGGCAGACGCTCACTCCACTCTCCAACAATGGATCGACCAGCGCCTCAGATCGAAACATATTGCCCGGGAGTAGAACCCTTCCCCTCAGCTCAGTGGGCGTCCTGCCTTCCGTAGGTCGATACCATTCAACATCTACCTTCCAGGGATGTAGAAGCACCCGCTCTTCGCCCACACGCCCACGCGCACGCTCGACCTGCTCCATGGTAATGTAATCCACCTGAAAGCCAGCATCCGATCTCCGCAATAAGGGTGCCATTCTCTCTAGAGCCCGATCGCGGAATGCAAACCGGCGAATGCTTTTCCCTCTCGGACGAAATACAGGCGTCCTTGCCAAAACCATCAGAAGATTGAAGTGAATCCCTTCCAAGCAGTATACATGACTGAATTGAACAAGCCTTCGCCGCTGACTCACCAGCCACCTCATCTCTTTCATCATTCTCATGATTGGGCCGGGCACCTTTTCATGAAAGGCCGTCTGCACTTCGAGATCGTCTTCAAACCATCTCCCGACCAAATATTCCGAACCATTTGGCAAATCGTGCCTATCTAAGTGCCGCCTCGGTGCCAGCACTCGCATCTTCTCGGAGTGAGTCGTCAGCACCCCTAGACGTCGACTTGAATCCATGATTAGATCTACACCTCCAACTGAGTCTTATCCCGCCCTCGCATCACCAAAGGGGCCGGGCCAACGCGCCTGCTGCAACTGCATAGGTACACCTGAAGACTCATCCGTGTGCAGCGCCGATTGACCACGCTTGCGCGCATCCCATGCGACACACGCATTGATGCTTCCCATGATAAACCAAACAAAAAAGTTAACAGGGAAGGTTGCTGTCACGTTACCTGCAAAGACATTGTGTACCAACAATCCAAACACTGTCGCCAGCATCCACAAGCACATCGGGAAGATCGCCTTTCCTCTCAACTTGAGCACGCTTCCATGAACCGCCTTCAGACAGAGTATGGCAAGAATTCCAACACCGATCATCGGTAACCACCCGATCTCCAACAGCATTCCCGAAATCACATCGTGGGATGCCACATCACCATTCTTTTTCATCTGCTCAGCCACGGTCGGCCCGTAGCCAAAAAGGGTCCACATCTTGCCATTGTGAGCCAGCTCATACATCCCATCCAACCTCGCGCCAAGTGTCCAGAACCGCGCGAACTGCTCTCCCAGCGCGCTTCCTCCGAACGCGTCCATCGCCCAGAGCGTTGCGCTTGTCACGATCTCCTTGAGGGGCTTCGCATACACGCATGCCAATCCAAACGAGATTGCAGTGCCCGAATACAAAAACAAGGTGGCCCGGGCGCTCGCAAAGAGTGGCATTAACACAAGCGGCAAAATCCAGTTTACATTCGCAAACCGCGTCAAACTCGCCACGCAACCAGCGACAAAAATGATCCAAAACACCACCCCCGTTACCTGCCACTTGGGCGAACCCAGGCCTCGATAATGGCTTCTCACCATCAAGGCCAGACAGGCACAGATGGCACACGATGTTCCGAACGGAGATGAATCCGTCAAAGTCGAGAATGGCCTCGGGCGAACATCTTCCAAATGCTTGGAAAGCACCGTGAATCCTGAC
>JARXAL010000174.1 GCA_029865835.1 Verrucomicrobiaceae bacterium | reverse complement strand
CTATGCAATGCAGGGGAGGCCGAGGGTTTGGGCGGCTTCGGTCATTTCGTCGTCGAAGGTGACGAGGTGGAGTTCGGGGACGACGGTGATGGCGCGGTCAAAGACGAAGAGGTGTCCCGCATCGGCGGCGCGGAGACGGAGGGGGCGATTGAAGGCGCAGAGGGCGGGGAAGGAGGATTCGTTGAGTTCGAGCCAGTGGATGGAGGCGGCGAGTTGGCGCCATTCGTACCAGGCGGCGGGGGTGGCGCGGCGGCGGGCGAGGGCGGCTTCGGCTTCGACCTGCATCCAGCGCCAGGCGAAGAGGCGGTCGGCCTGGGCGATGGCTTTCAGTGCGCTCGGCGTATGGACTTCCTGCAAGAGCAGGGGGATGACCGCGCTAGTATCGAGAAAGAGGTGCATGCGGCCGTGAGGTTACCAATCCCGTTGGCGGCGAGTTTCCTGGATGGTGTCAACGTCGGTGCGGCCGTCTCCGGCGACGGTTGGGACGGGCACGCGGCGAGTGGTCGGGATGGAGGCCAACGGGGGGGCCAGGGTGAGCCCTACGGTTTGAAAAGAGGCTTCGAGTTGGCGAGTTTCGAGTTGCAGCGCGGTGTTCATGGGGGGCTCCTTGGTTCGGGTCAGATAGGCGACGGGGGTTTCGCGGACACAGACTTCGATGTCCTCTCCGGTCTCTTGAACGAGGCGGAGGTAGTGGGACAAATGGGTCTTTAGTTCGGCGGACTTGACTTGCATGTGACCAAGTTGGTTGTTTGGGTTGGTCATGTCAAGATGAAAGTGAGTGGGGGGACGTCGATGAGCAACAGGAGTTGAAAGTGGGCGTTGCCGTTGTGAGTGCTTGCTGAATGAGGAAGGTTTGACGAATAGGGGATGATGGAATCCACCCTGCCTGAACAAATCGAGAGATAATATAGCGGATAAAATATAAGTGACGCGTGTTGATTCCAGGCACCGATGCGGATGCAAAGGGGAGCGCGGGCTTTAGCCCGCAGTGCGTTGAGTGCAGGGAGGGCGTTGAATGGGGGGGCTGCGGGGGTGTGGAGAAAGAGAAGAGGTGCTCGGGCGGGCGAAGCTGGGAGGGGCGCGGGGTGAGAAGAATGGGTCCCGCGGGCGGGGCGCTGCGGACTGAAGTCCGCGCTCCTAGCGAAATCACAATAAAATGGCGGATGAAATATTGTTGGCTCCTTAGCCTCGACGCGCTTCGCGGGGAGGACCCACATCTTCAGTTTCGAGGCGGGGGCGGTGTGGCATAGAGGAAAACGTGAGTTTTCCTGGCTTCGAAGGCCTAGGGGTTCTCTTTCACTCATCAGCCTCGACGCGCTTCGCGGCAAAGACTTACGTCTTCGGCTACGAGGCTGAGGGGTCTCGTTGCGTAGAGGAAAACGTGAGTGTTGCTGGCTTCGAAGGACTGAGGGCTTCTCTTTTGCTTTATTAGCCACGACACGCTTCGCGGGGGAAGACTCACGTCTTCGGCTACGAGGCGTTATTGGGCAGACGGGGCAGACCCCCGAATGATCGGCTAAAGCCTTTACTGCAACAGGGCCTGGGCGGCGGTGAGGCGGGTGAGGACTTTTTGTTTGCCTAGGAGGTGGGCGATGGTGGTGACGCCGGGGCCTCGGTTTTGGCCGGAGAAGGCGGCGCGGAGGAGGGGCATGAGGGCGCCGGGTTTGACGCTTTGGGCGGCGGCGGCGGTGTTGAGGGCTTCGTGGGCTTGGTCCTCGGTGAAGGTGTCGGGGAGGGCGGCGAAGGCGGTGGCGGCGGCTGCCAGGAGGGCGGCGTTTTCGGGCTTGGACTGGAGCTTTGCGAGGCAGTCGGCTTCCATTGGGAAGTCAGCGCGGAAGAAGTAGTGGACCCACTCGGGGAACTCGGTGAGGAGGTGGACTTTTTCGCGGACACTGTAGATGGCAGCGGCGGCGTTGGCTTCGTCTTCGATGACGAGGCCGGCGCGGTCGAGGAAGGGGCGGGCGGCGGCGAGCATGGCTTCCGGGGAGAGCTCGCGGAGGTAGTGGGCGTTGAGCCACTTCAACTTGGCGGCGTCGAAGCGGGCGTTGCCGGAGTGGATCTCGCGGGTGTCGAAGAGCTGGATGAGGGTTTGGCGGTCGAGCTTTTCGGTTTCGGCGCGGGGGGTCCAGCCGAGGAGGCAGAGGTAGTTGAAGACGGCTTCGGGGAGGTAGCCTTCGTCGGCGTAGCTGGCGACCGCGGCGCCTTCGTCACGCTTGCTCATTTTGGAACCGCCGGGGTTCAGGATGAGGGGGATGTGGGCGTAGGTGGGCGGGTTTTTGCCGAAGGCTTGGAAGAGGTCGATGTGCTTCCAGGTGTTGGAGAGGTGGTCCTCGCCCCGGAAGACGTGGGTGATGCCCATTTCGATGTCGTCCACGACGTTGACGAAGTGAAAGATGTAACTGCCGTCCGGGCGGCGGAGGGTCATGTCGGGCTCTTCGGTGGCGGCGAATTCGACATCGCCGCAAACGAGGTCGGGGACGGTGATGGGGGTGCGGGAGAACTTGAAGCGGACGGCGCCGGATTCCTCGGTGTAGGTGCGGCCGGCGGCGGTGAGGGAGTCGAGGTAGCGGTCGTAGATGGCCTGGCGCTGGCTTTGGAAGTAGGGGCCGCAGTCGCCGCCGACTTCCGGGCCTTCATCCCAGTCGATACCGAGCCAGCGGAGACCTTCGAAGATGGCGTTGCGGGCGGCTTCGGTGTTGCGGGCTTCGTCGGTGTCCTCGATGCGGAGGATGAAGGCACCATGAAGTTTGCGGGCGAAGAGCCAGTTGAACAAGGCGGTGCGGGCGCCGCCGACGTGGAGGTAGCCGGTGGGGGAGGGGGCGAAGCGGACGCGGATGGACATGTCGATTGCGGATTGCGGAATTTGGATTGCGGATTGCGGCGCGTCACAACGTGACGCGAGGAAAGGGGACGGGGTGCCCCAGGTTCCTGGCAATGGATGGGCTGGTTAGGCGACGGGGTCGGCTTCTTTGGGTTTGGGTTTCCAGGTGGACTGGACGTAGAGTTCGCGGAGTTGTTTGAAGTCGACGTTGGTGGGGCTGTCGGTCATGAGGTCGACGGCTTTGTTGTTTTTCGGGAAGGCGATGACTTCGCGGATGCTGTCCTCGCCACAGGCGAGCATGGCGATGCGGTCGAGGCCGAGGGCGAGGCCGCCGTGGGGGGGGGCTCCGAAGCGGAAGGCGTCGAGGAGGTGGGAGAATTTCTCCTGTTGCTCTTCGGGGCCGACGCCGAGGACGGTGAACATTTTTTCCTGGAGTTCGCGTTCGTGGATCCGGATGGAGCCGCCACCGAGTTCGTAGCCGTTGAGGACGACGTCGTAGGCTTCGGCGCGGACTTTGCCATATTCACCGGCTTCGAGGAGAGGGATGTCTTCCGTTTTGGGGCGGGTGAAGGGGTGGTGGACGGCGACCCAGGCTTGGTCTTCGGGGGAGAAGGCGAGCAGGGGGAAGTCGACGACCCAGAGGAAGTTCAGCGCTGTGCTGCCTTCGTTGAGTTTTTGCATGTTGGCGATCTCGATACGGGTGCGGCCGAGGATGTTGCAGGCGTCATCCCAGGTGCCGGCGTAGAAGAAGATGAGGTCGTTTTCTTCGACGGCGAGTTTTGCCAGGAGGGCTTGTTGTTCGGCTTCGCCGAAAAATTTCCAGAGGGGAGACTTGTATTCGAGGACGCCTTCGGCATTCCGCTCAACCTTGATGAAGGCGAGTTGCTTGACCTTCATGCCGGCCTCGATGGCGAGTTCGTTGAGGCGGATCATTTGGCCGGTGGTGATGCCAGCGAAGCCTTTGGCGTTGATGGCACGGACGACGCCGCCGTTGTCGAGGGTGGACTTGAAGATCTTGAAACCGGAGTCGGCGAAGACATCGGCCATGTCGACGATCTCGAGGCCGTAGCGGGTGTCGGGTTTGTCGGAGCCGTATTTGTCCATGGCCTCCTGGTAAGTGATGCGGGGGAAGGGCAGTGGGACTTCGGCGCCGTGGGCGGCTTTGAACATGGAGATCAGCAGGCCTTCGACGAGGTTGATGATGTCGGGTTGGGTGACGAAGGAGGCTTCGATATCGATTTGCGTGAACTCAGGCTGGCGGTCGGCGCGCAGGTCTTCGTCGCGGAAGCAGCGGGCGACTTGGAAGTAGCGCTCGAGGCCGGCGACCATGAGGAGTTGTTTGTATTGCTGAGGGGCCTGCGGGAGGGCGAAGAACTTGGAGGGGCTGAGGCGGGCGGGGACGAGGAAGTCGCGGGCGCCTTCAGGGGTGGGGTTGGAGAGGATGGGGGTTTCGACTTCGACGAAGCCCTGGCCGTCGAGGTAATTGCGGGCGGCTGTGGTGATGCGGTGGCGGGTGCGGATGTTGTTGGTCATCCGAGGGCGGCGCAGGTCGAGGTAGCGGTATTTCATCCGCAGGTCTTCGTTCGAGAGCTCGCGGTCGAGCTGGAAGGGGAGGACGTCGGCTTTGTTGACGACGGTGAGGCTGGTGGCGACGATTTCGATTTCGCCGGTGCCGAGTTTGCTGTTCTCGGTGCCTTCGAGGCGTTTGGAAACTTTGCCGGTGACCTGGATGACGTCTTCGTCGCGGAGTTCGTGGCTTTGGGCGGCGAGTTCGGCGTTTTCTTCGGGGCGGAAGACGACTTGGGTGAGGCCCTCACGATCCCGCAAGTCCACGAAGATGACGCCGCCGTGGTCGCGGGCGGAGTTGACCCAACCGGCGAGGGTGACGGTTTGGCCGATGTGTTCGGCGCGGAGCTGGGAGCAGTGGTGGGAGCGGTAGGGGTTCGGGATCATGGAAGGGGTCGGTGAAAAGCGGTTAAAGTCCCATGAACGGGGCGGTGTGCAAGGGGGAGTTGCACTCGGGGGCGAGTGGCCAAACCTGGTCTTGTTTAGACAGGATTTAACAGGATTGCAGGATTAACGGGATTTTTTGGGGATCGCATTCTGGCGAATGCGCCTGCGGGGGCTTAGAGGCTTTGGTGGACTCGGGCTAGGGCCATGAGGATGTAGCCGGTGGTGAGGACGGCGTCGCCTTCCATCCAGCGGGCGGCTTCGTCGTTGATCCAGGAGCCGTCGCCTTTTTGGATGTTGAGGAGTTTTTCGGCGAGTTGCTGGCGCCAGTCGACGACTTTGCCGTCGGGGAGTTTGAGGAAGTCGATGTTGGCGGCGTTGAGGGCCTTGGCCATGGTGTGGTAGTAGTAGTATTTGCCTTGGGCGCCCATGCCGGGGTTTTCGTCGAGGGTGTAGTTTTGGCTGAGCCACTGGAGGGCGGCTTGGACGCGGGGGTCGTCCTGGGTGAGGCCGGCGTAGATGAAGCTGAGGAGGCCGGCGTAGCTGATGCTGCCATAGGAGCGGAGGGCGACGCGGCCGTCGGCGGTTTTGACTTCCTCGCCACGGGTTTCGACGGGGTTGTAGATGAAGCCGCCGGCGTCTTTGGGATCGTTGCTGACCCAAGGGGCTTTGTTGGATTCGGGGCGGTTTTGGCAGCGTTGGATGAAGTCGATGGCGGCGGCGAAGTTGAGTTTGGGCTCGTTTTTGGCGGCGTCGCCTTTGTCGGCGAGGAGGGCTTCGGCGTGGTGGAGGGCTTCCATGACGAAGTGGGTGTTGGAGAGGTCGGCGTGGTTGCCTTTGTCGTCGCCGTAGCCGATGCCGCCGTCGAGGGGGTTGTCGTTTTTGCCGGGTTCATCGAGGTCCATTTGGCGGGAGACGAGGAAGCGGCGGGCTTTGAGCATGACTTCTTCATTCTCGAGTTTGGGGTCGAGGAGGAGGGCCATGAGGGCGAGGGCGGTGTTGTAGTTGGCGCGGGCTTTGATGTAGATGCCGCCGTCGGGCTGGGTGTTTTTGAGCAGGAAGGCGATGCCTTTGGAGGCTTCTGCGGGGGCGGGTGAGTCGGGGGAGCGATTGGGGTCGAGGAGGAAGCAGGCGGACATGAGGCCGGTGAAGGCGACGGGTTCGGCATCGCCCCACTGGCCTGAGTCGGGGTTCTGCTTGGATTTGAGGAAGCTCAGGCCGCGTTGGTAGGCGAGGGCGATTTCCTGTTTGAGGGAAGCGTTTTGAGCGGGGACGGTAGCGGCCTGGGCGTGGAGGCGGGCGGCGGGAGCGGCGATGGAGCAAGTTGCGGCGAGGATGAGGAGGAGGCGCATGGTGTGGGTGGACGGGAAGGGATTAAGGGGCGGGGGTGATGACGAGGGTGACGGCGGTGCCTTCCGGGGGGATGTTTTTTGGGAGGCTGATCCAGAGGTCGTCGCGGTGGTTGCCGGCGGCGGGGGAATTGAAGAGGGCGTTATGGTCAGCGTAAACGGCGATGAAGGAGCCTTCGCTTTCGGCGACGAAGCCCCGGTTATCGATTTTGGAGCCGTTGAAGATCCAGGTGTCGAGGTCGGGCGGGGGGACGCGGAGTTCGCTGTTTTGGAACCACTGGGAGAGTGGAGAGGTGTGTTTTTTGCCGTCGATTTCCCATTCGGCGGAGAGTTGGACGCGGTGGGCGCCGGGGGTTTTGGGTTCCTGTTCCTTGAAGGGGAGGGGTTCGTCTTTGGGGAGTTTGGCGAAGAGGCCGGTGGAGCCGGGGGTGTAGTTGGCGAGGAGGAGGGCGACTTGGAGGTCGAGGGGAGTGACGGCGGTGGTGAGGATGGTTTCGTGGTCTTTACCGGTTTCGTGGACGAGGATGTATTCGATGGGGATTTGCTGATGGAGGAGGGTGCAGGGGAAGCGGATTTCGCGTTTGGCGGCGTCGATTTGGATGGTGCCGAGGGTGTATTGGGTGAGCGAGGTTTTCTGGAGGCGGCCTTGGGCGGCGGCCATTTTCTCGGCGAGCTGTTTTTCAGGGTCGACGACGGCTTCCTGGGCGGAAAGCAAACCGCTGCCAAGCAGGAGCGAGGCAGCGACGACGCGAGAAGTGATGGAGGGCATGGCGGATTAATCGCGTGAACCGCCCGCCATGCGGAGGAGGTAATAGAGGAAGTAGCCGAGGGAGGAGATGAAGGCGGCGACGTAGGTGAGGGCGGCGGCGCTGAGGACACTGCTCATGGCATTGAATTCGGTGCCGGGAGCGACGGCCCCGGTGCTGGCGAGGATTTTTTTGGCGCGAGCGGTGGCGTCGAATTCGACGGGGAGGGTGACGAGTTGGAAGAGCATGATGACGCCCATGCAGAGAGTCATGATGGTGATCGCGAGTTTGGCGGGAATCAGGCCGCCTGCTAGACCGAGCATGGGGATCCACATGGCGGCTTGGGAGGCGATGTTGGTGATGCCGACGGCGGCCATGCGCCACTGGAGGGGGGCGTAGAGTTGTTTGTGCTGGATGGCGTGACCGCACTCGTGGGCGGCGACGCCGAGCGCGGCGACGGAGTTGCCGTAGTAGTTCTCTTCGGAGAGGACGAGGCGGCGGTGGGAGGGGTCGTAGTGGTCGGTGAGGTGCCCGGGGGTGGCGTGGATGGTGACGTCGCGGATGTCATTGAGGTCCAGGATGCGCTGGGCGACCTGGGCACCGGTCATGCCGGAGGAGGCGGGCACTTGGGAGTATTTGTTGTAGGTGGAGCGGACGCGGTAGCTGGCGAAGGCGCCGATGGCCATGGTGCCGATGAAGAGGGCGAGGTAGAAGAACATGGAGCGAGGGGGTGAAGGGTTAGGGCGAACGGGGTCGAATGATGATACAACACATAGAACGCCGAACACCAGTGATTTTGGTGTAGAAATGCGGGGAAATTCAGGGGGGCAGAGTGACGAAAAGGGAAGTTGCCAGATGGCGTTGACACCGCTTTGATTTACCGATGAGTGAGACCTTAAGGGTGGAGAATCACGGGGAGCCGATCGTGTGCCGGGTGACGACCTGGTATTATCGGCGCATGGGCATGATGGCGGGGATGTGCGTGGCGTTTGGGCTGTATTTCATTTATGATTGGAAGGTGGGGTATCCGAAGGCGAATGAGATCGCGGACAAGCAGGAGTGGTTTGAGAAGGAGTTGCTGCCGAGTTATGATGAGGCGCAGAAGGCGGGGAAGTTGGAAGGGTGGATGGTGAAAGCGGATGCGGAGGGATGGCCGAAGGGGAAGGCGGGGGAGCCGCCGAAGTGGTTGCAATACGCCGCGGTGAACGGGTGGCCGGAGAAGCCGAAGCGATTCACACAGAAGGAGGTGGATGAGCAGTTGTGGTGGGGATTGGGGACGATGGGGATCGGTATGGCGGCGGGAGTGGTGCTGCTGTTGAATCGGGGAAAGGTGTTGAGGGGGGAGGCGGATCATTGGGTGACGCCGGAGGGGGAGACGGTGCGGTATGCGGATGTGGTTCGAGTGGACAAGCGGAAGTGGGACAACAAGGGTTTGGCGTATGCGTGGTATCAGACGGAGCCTGGTGGAAGGGAAAAGCGGGTGGTGATTGACGATCTGAAGTTTGGCGGGGCGGACCGGGTGCTGGAGCGATTGCTGGGTGCGTTTAAGGGTGAGTTGATCGAAAAGGTTGTTGAAGCGGAAGAGGACGGCGTTGAAGTCGCCAACGAATCTGAGGTCAAATAGCGCAAATGAGGAATCTTTTTGGTTGCCAAGTGAATTGGAACTGCTAGACCTCAGCCGCTAAGCAATCCCCCCAACTATCATGGCTGACAACATTACTGACAAAGTCCGCGACATCATTGTCGAACAACTGGGTGTGAACCCTGAGCAGGTCACACCTGAAGCAAAGTTCATCGAAGACTTGGGAGCTGACTCTCTTGACACGGTGGAATTGGTGATGGCGTTCGAAGAAGAGTTCTCGATCGACGTTCCTGATGACGAAGCTGAGAAGCTGCAATCGGTGGGAGACGTGGTGCGCTACATCGAAGAGAACGCTGAGTGAGGCGCAGGCTAATTCAAGTTTAAATTGATCCGAAGGGTCGGTGGCGAAAGTCACCGACCCTTTGTTTTTCAAGGGAAAGAAGCGGTTGAAGCGTGGCTGTGAGGCTCGGAAATGGGGAGGCAGCGACGGGTTGTCAGCAAGTGTAAAAAATGATTCAACACTTGTCCGGTGGTGGTGTCTTAAAACGTGCTCATCGTTTTCTGATCGAGTGTTTTGAAAGTCACAACGCGCCTCACACTGAAACATTCCATGTCCAAACATCCTCTCATTATTGCGCACCGCGGTGCATCTGCCGAAGCTCCTGAAAATACCTTGGTGGCGTTTTTACTGGCCTTTATGCAGGGGGCGGATGCGGTGGAAGCGGATGTGAGAATGACGAGTGACGGACATTTGGTGGTGGTGCATGACGAGGATACGAAGCGGGTTTCGGGAGTGAGTTTGAAGGTGTCGAAAACCTCGTTGGAGAAGCTGCGCGGATTGGATGTGGGGCGAGTCAAGACGAAGAAGGGGCAAGGTCAGCGGATGCCGCGTTTGGAGGAAGTGTTGGCCATGATGCCTGAGGAGAAGCTGCTGCTTTTGCATTTGAAGATTGGGCCTGAAGGGGTGGTGCGGTTGATTGAGTTGCTGAAGGCAGCGGGTGAATTGATCAATCGAGTGCGGTTGATGAGTGCCGAAGTTGAAGTTTTGATGGCGATGAAGCAGGCGTTGCCTGAGTGTGGGTTGATTCTTCTTTGTGAGCGGCGATGGACGCAAAAATCAGATGTTTGGCTTCCTGAAATTGAAGTGATGATGACGGTGGCCTTGGCGATGGGAGCGGAAGTTGTGGCGATTGATTCGCGGAGTTTGGCGGCCGAGCCGGAGATGGTTAACGTGATGATGGAGAGAGGGGTTAAAACGCATGTGTGGACCGTGAATCGGGCGCCGAGTGCCCGGCGGTTTTCTGATTTGGGTGTGAGTGGGATCAAGACGGATTATCCCGGGCATTTGGTATCGAGTTTTGCGAAGGCGGCGCTGGCTTGACGAGTGGCTGGAGTTCAGTCGTGCGGATTGAGGTGACGAAATTGGCTTGGCATGAGTCGGTTCAAGTTGATGATGGAAGGCATGAGGTTTCGAAATCAAAGTGCTGCTTTGGCGGTTCTGTGGGTGCTGGGGCAAGGACTCTGGAATTCGCCGGGGGTGATTTTTGCCGCTGAGGGAGAGGCTGTGGTGGTGAGTGAGGAGGGGATGGAGGCTGTTTTGTTTGCGCCCAAAAGCCTGGTACAGCATCCTGTGGCGGCGGCGGTGGATGGTGCGGGTCGGTTGATGGTGGTGGAGAATCAGACCCAAGGACGGCCGCAATCATGGAAGGGGCCTGAGCAGGATCAGGTGGTGGTGTTGGTTGACGAGAATGGGGATGATGTGGCGGACCGACGGGAGGTTTTTTTTGCGGGGAGTGCGTTCACGAACGACATCGCTCAGGGGCCTGAGGGTTGGGTGTATTTGGTGACTCGGAATGAGATCCTTCGAGTGCGGGATGGAGATGGGGATGGCCGGGCGGAGCAGGTGGAGCGGCGGTTGATTTGGATGGAGACGGATGAGGGGGTGCCGGCGAAGGGATTGACGGGTTTGGCTTTTGATCAAAGGGGTGGATTTGTTTTTGGAATGGGGGAGAACGGTGGGAAGGGGTATCAGATTCGGGGAGCGGATGGGATGATGTTTGAGGATCAGTGCGAAGGCGGTCAGGTCTGGCGGGCGAAGCTCGATGGGTCTGGATTGAAGCGGGTGGCGACGGGGTTTTATGAGCCGGCGGGTTTGACGGTTGATGGCATGGGAGAAGTGTTTGTGACGGATGCGGGATGGGGAGCTGATTGGCCCAGCCGATTGCTGCATGTGGGGGAAGGGTGGGACTTTGGGGTTCAGGATCGTTATGCCTCGAACAAGCGGCATCCGTTTTTGTCTTGGGACGGGAGTCGGCTTGGGACGATGCCGATGGTTGGGCGTTTGGGAGAGCGGCCTGAGGATCTGGTGTGGTATTCGGTGGAGACATCGCCGATGTATCGGGGGTTACCCGTGGATCAAAACGGGAGCCTGTTGGTTGCATTGTGGGGTGAGCATCGAGTGGAGAGGTGTGAGGTAGCGAGGCGAGTGATGAGCGGGACATTTGGGTTAAAGCGTGAGACGCTGTGCCAGGGAGGCGCTGGGTTTTGGCCGGTGGGATTGGCGGCTCGAAAAGACGGTGCGATTTATGTGTTGGACTGGGCGGGAAAAGGAGGGGAGATGGATGGGGCAGGGGCGGTTTGGCTGATTCGAAAGAAAGAGGCGAGTCCTTTGGCGGAATCGCCGAAGTGGGTGGGGATTGCGGATCCGGTGGTTAGCCTGTGCGAGACGATTTTGGTGGGGCCGGCAGCCACTGAGGAAATGATGCTGGAGTGGTTGGCGAGTGACAAGCCGGTGATTTATCGGGCGGCGATCAGGAGGTTATCCCGGGATGGTGTTTTGGCGAAGAAGATGGCGGCGGTGGGGTATCAGCCGGATCCGAGGGTGCGGGTGGGATTGCTGCTTGCGGCGAGGCTGGGAACGGAGCGAGAGGGGGTGGACATGAACTCTTTGCCGACCGAGGTGGATGAGCTTTTGCGGGCATCGTTGTTGGATGCTGATCCGGAGGTGAGTTTGCCGGCTTTGCATTGGGTGGCGGATCATCGCATCAAGCGGCATCGGTTTCTGGTGCGAGGCATCTCGGAAGATCCGCAGTTGAATGAAGCTGTTTTTGTGGCGGCATTGACGGCTTTGGATCGAATAGATCGGCCGGAGGAAAGGTTTTTTTCCGAGGAGCGATTGAAGGAGAAACTGCTGGAATTGATTCGCGACGAGAAGGTGGATGTGGAGGTTCAAGTGCTGGCCTTGAGGGTGGTTCCGGGGATTCGGGGAGAGGTGACGCCTGAGGTGGTGTTGGGGTTGCTGAAGAAGGCGGAGGATGAGCGACGGGTATGGATGACGCACTTTTTGGGGCAGATGCCCGGGGACGAGAAGGGGGCGATGCTGCGTGGGTTGGCTTTTGATGCGGGGGAGATCACGGCGGTGCGGGCGGCGGCGTTAACGCATCTGACGATGAGTGATGAGGATGTGCCGCCGTTGTTGGAGATGGCGGAGTCGGCGGGGGAGTTGTTGCGGGGGGCGGTGCTGGCCGGGATGCAGGGGCTGCGGTTGTCGTTTGATCAACAGAAGAGGCTCAAGGCTTTGGAGGGGAATGAGAATCAAATGGCGGCGAAGAGGGTGTTGGGAGAAGTTTTTGTGCCGGTGCAGAGGCCCGCGGTTTCGAATCTGGCGGCTTGGAAGGGGTATTTGGAGCGGTTGGAGGGAGAGCCGGATGTGGAGCAGGGGAGGCAGGTGTTTTTGTCCCAGGTGAGAGGGGGGTGCGCGGTTTGCCATCACGCCGAAGGATTGGGCAACGTGGACGGATTATCGATTGTGGGGGAGGGTGAAGAGGCGAGCGGGGAATCGGTCTTGGAGAGTCTGTTGCAGCCGAATCTGCAGGTGGGGACACGGGGTTCGGGGTGGACGATTGTGACCCGAGAGGGGGAATCACATCTCGTGTTTGAGATGGCTGGGATGGGTGAGAAAAGGCGTTACATGGATATGAAGAGCCGGGTTTACGAATGGGGGCATGGTGAAATTGCGAAGCGAGAAGCGGTCGCGGTGACGGTGATGCCGGGGGACTTGACCGGGCGCATGACGGACGCGGAGATTCGCGATTTGGTGGCTTATCTGGAAGCGCTTCGAACGAAGGAGTAGTTTTGGCCCCATCAGGATAGCGGCCAAGGAATGAAACTGTCAGACACGATCTACAAGCTCGGTGCTGAGATGGATTCTAGCCTTTTCATTTCGTTGAACCGATTCCAATCATCAAGGCTCATTTCATTTTGTCGTTTCCTGGATGGGGCGGTGATGCCGAACAGGAAGACGGCGACATCAACGACGAGGATGAGCATGGCGATCCGGATACCAAATTTTTTGAGTTTGGCGTCGATGGATTTGTTTTTGTTCACCGAGATGCGGTCCGCGCTGGTGAAGGTGGACTGGTAGAGGCGGCGCCAGCTCCGGGGTTCACGAGACAGGTTGAAGGCACAAACGAAGAGTGCCGTCAAGATGAGGCAAGCGATTTGGAAAGGAAGTGGCAG
Source organism: Verrucomicrobiaceae bacterium (assembly GCA_029865835.1). GTDB lineage: Bacteria > Verrucomicrobiota > Verrucomicrobiia > Verrucomicrobiales > Verrucomicrobiaceae > JAGRPD01. The sequence continues at coordinate 1,477 of JARXAL010000174.1, read as the reverse complement.
ACGTTCATCCATGGCTTCAGACTATCACTCGGTCGAGTGATAGATCGGTCCGCAGGATAGGGGTTAGGCGGAAAAGGTGCAAGAGGATTGATCTGAGAAGTGGATCAAACTCGTGCGAAACGATCTTCGGCGGGGGTGGTGCCGAGGTGGGTTTGGCGGGCGCTGCCGTTGGCGGTGAGGTGATTGAGGATGTGGAAGGCGTCTTCGGGCGCCATGGAGAGGGAGGAGGCGATGGCTTCGGCGGTGAGGCCGGAGTCGTCGGTGGGGAGGTTGGCGCGGACGGCGGAGAGGTTGTTGAGGAAGACGGTGGCGGCTTTTTTGCCAGCTTCGACGCCGGGTTGATGGTAGGCGTTGACGTTGACGAGGGAGGCGTAGAAGCTGACGGCGCGTTCGAAGAGGCCGACGAGCATGCCGAGAGAGAAGGCGTTGAGTTCGGCGATGCTGAGGGTGAGGGATTGACGATCATTGCCTGAGAGAGCCTGGCGGGTGCCACGGAGGAAGCCTTGGAGGAAGTCACCGCTGGTGAAGCCGGGTTCGACTTCGAGGGGCGGTGTGTCCTGGGCTTTGCGGACTTCGATGAAGGTGGCGAAGAAATTGTTCACGCCGTCGCGGAGTTGCTGGACATAGGCGTGCTGGTCGGTGGAGCCTTTGTTGCCGTAGACGGCGATGCCCTGGTTGACGATTTTGCCGTCGAGGTCGAGTTCTTTGCCGAGAGACTCCATGACGAGTTGCTGGAGGTATTTGCTGAAGAGAACGAGGCGGTCCTTGTAGGGGAGGACAACCATGTCTTTGGCGCCTTTGCCCTGGCCGATGTGATACCACATGAGGGCGAGGATCATGGCGGCGTTTTGGGAGGCGGGGAGGGAGCGGGTTTTTTCGTCCATGGCGGCGGCGCCGGCGAGGAATTGAGGGACGTCGACGCCTTGGAGGGCGGCGGCGAGGGTGCCGACGGCGCTCATGATGGAAGTGCGGCCGCCGACCCAGTCCCACATGGGGAAGCGAGCGAGCCAGTCCTGGGCGACGGCGTGTTTGTCGAGATCGCTGCCAAGGCCGGTGACGGCGACGGTGTGGCGGGCGAAGTCGAGGCCGGCGGCGCGGTAAGCGGCTTCGGCTTCGAGCATGCCGTTGCGGGTTTCTTTGGTGCCGCCGGATTTGGAGATGACGATGGTGAGGGTGGAGGCGAGTTCGGAGCCGATCTTGGCGAGAACGCGGCTGATGCCGTCGGGGTCGGTGTTGTCGAGGAAAGAGATGTCGAGGGGAGGATTGGCGGGGGTGATGGCTTCGGCGACGAGTTGGGGGCCGAGGGCGGAGCCGCCGATGCCGACGACGAGGACGCGGGTGAATTTGCCGCCTGCTGGAGGGGCGATATTGCCGGCGTGAACTTCGGCTGCGAATTGAAGGGTGGCGGCGAGGGTGGAGTCGATTTCGGATTTGAGTTCGGCCGGGGCGAGGGAGGAATTGCGCAGCCAGTAGTGGC
>JARXAL010000049.1 GCA_029865835.1 Verrucomicrobiaceae bacterium | reverse complement strand
ACGGAAGCGCCGAGGTGGGGGGTGAGGGCGAGGTTGAAGAAATCGAGGGCACCTGCGAGGGGGGAGGAGCCGGGGGCGCCATCGAGGAGGACGACGGGGAGTTGGTCGCGGACTTGGACGATGGTGTGGAAGGCATTGTCGTCGGTGAAGGTATCGCCTTCGAGACGGACGGTGAGGGCGTGGTCGCCGAGGGAGTCGAAGGCGTGGGTGAAGTAGAGCGAGGCCTCGCCATCCGGAGGGATGGAGATGCGGGCGGTGCGGAGGCGTGCGCCGTCGGCTTCGAGGTGGACGGGGATGTCCTGCCAGGGGCGTTTGCCGTGGTTTTGGATGCGGACTTTGAGGGCGACGGGTTGGCTGGTGGCGACGAGTTGGGCGGAGAGTTCGGCGGCGGTGATGGTGAGATTTTCGCTGAGTTGGGTGGGGAGTTGGAAGAGGGTGAGGGCGGGGCGGGTGGCGTCGGCGTCTTTGGAGGTGAGGGCGTCGAGTGCGGGGAGGGAGGCGCCGGAGAGGAGGGAGGACCAGTCGGACTTTTGGAAGTCGGAGAGGATGAGGATTTCTTTGGAGGGGTTGCCGGCTTTTTGGGTGGCGGCGAGAGCGGATTGGAGGCTGTTTTGGAGGGAGACAGGGCCTTGGACGGCGGGGATGTCGGTGAGGTCGGCCGTGAGGAGGTCGAGGGTGGTGGAGGGGGCGGTGTTGAGGGGGCGGGGGGTGCCGCCGATGCGGATGATTTGGGCGTCGGAGCCGCGCGGGAGGGAGGCGAGGATGCGGGAGAGGTCGGCGCGGGCGTGGTCGGAGGCGGGGGTGCCGTCGGCGGTGGGGGCGCGCATGGAGAAGGAGTCATCGAGGAGGACGATGAGGGAGGATTTGCCGAAGCCGGGGAGTTGGCTGAGGGCGTTGAGGACGGGGCGGGCGAGGCAGAGGGCGAGGACGATGGGGATGGCGATGCGGGTGAGGAGGAGGAGCCACTGCTCGATCTGGGTGCGGCGTTTTTTTTGTTTGAGGACCTCGTGGAGGAGGTGCATGGCGCCCCATTGGACGTGGATGATCCGCCTGCGGTTCAGGAGGTGGATGATCAGGGGGATCAGGAAGGCGGCAGCGCCGGCCAGGAGGATGGGGGTGAGGAAGGACAACTCGAATTGCGGAATGCGGATTTGGGATTGCGGAATTTAGGGGATTTAGCGCATGCGGAGGGTTAGGTATTGGCGGAGGGCGGTGGCGTGGGATTGGTCGGTGGGGAGTTGGAGGAGGTCGACTTGGTGTTTGCGGAGGCCTTCGGTGATTTGCTGGCGGAATTCGGCGAGGACTTCGAGGTAGCGGTTGCGGACGGCGGCGGGGTCGAGGGCGACGTGGTCTTCGGCGTTTTCGAGGTTTTCGAAGCGGGCGAAGCGGGAGAAGGGGAATTCGAGTTCGTCGCGGTCCCAGAGTTGGAGGACGACGACTTCCTGGCCCTGGTGGCGGAGGACGCCGACGGCTTTGAGGAGGGCGGAGGCGTCGTCGAAGAAGTCGGAGATGAGGATGACGAGGCCGCGGCGTTTGAGGTGGTTGCCGAGGGATTCGATGACAGGGGCGAGGGCGGTTTCGCCACCGGGCTTGGTTTGGATCATGGTCTCCAGCATGAGATGGAGATGGGAGATCTTGGTGCGGTTGGGGATGATCTGGCGGAGTTTGGTGTCGAAGGTGATCAAGCCGACGGCGTCCTGCTGGGACATGAGGAGGTAGGCGAGGGAGGCGGCGAGTTTGCGGGCGTAGTCGAGTTTCAGGACACCGCCGGTGCCGCGATAGCCCATGGAGCCGGAGGTATCGAGGACGATGGTGGCGCGGAGGTTGGTTTCCTCGTCGTATTCGCGGATATAGAAGCGGTCGGAGCGGCCGAAGATTTTCCAGTCGAGGCGGCGGATTTCATCGCCCTGGACATAGGGGCGGTGCTGGCGGAATTCGACGGAGAAGCCCTTGTGGGGAGAGGCGTGGAGGCCGGTGGTGAAGCCTTCGACGACGGTTCGGGCGAAGAGTTGCAGGTGCTGCAGGCTGGTGATGTCTTCGCTTTGAAGGATGTCGGAAAGGGTGGCCACTCGGGAGAAATAAAAAGGGGAGATAGTTAGACGTGGGGAGAGTCAGGGAGCTTTCAGGGGGATGGTGTCGGATGCAAGAGTTGAGAAAAAAGAAACGCCCGCGCAGCGCGGGGCTGGGCGGGCGTTTGAGGGAGTCGCTGCCGACGAGGATGTTTACTCGTAGGAGGCTTGGCTGCCGCTGAGGTCGCGCTGTTTGATCCAGGACATCAGGCCGCGCAGGTGTTTGCCGGTTTCCTCGATGGGGTGAGCGGCTTGTTCTTTGCGGATGCGGTTGAAGTTGGGCTGGCCGGCGTTGTACTCGGCGGTCCACTCGCGGGCGAAGTCGCCGTCTTGGATGGCCTTGAGTTGCTTGCGCATGGCGTTCTTGACGTCTTCGGTGATGATTTTCGGGCCGACGGTGACGTCGCCGTATTCAGCGGTTTCGGAGATGGAGAAGCGCATGCCGGCGATGCCGGATTCGAACATGAGGTCGACGATAAGCTTCAGTTCGTGCAAGCACTCGAAGTAAGCCATTTCGGGTTGATACCCGGCTTCGACGAGGACTTCGAAGCCTGCCTTGACGAGGGCGGAAGCGCCGCCGCAGAGGACGCACTGTTCGCCGAAGAGGTCGGTTTCGGTTTCTTCTTTGAAGTCGGTCTCGAACACACCGCCGCGGGTGCCACCGATGCCTTTGGCCCAGGCGAGCGCGATTTCTTTGGCGTTGCCGGAAGCGTCGTTATGAACGGCGATCAGCGTGGGGACGCCTTTGCCTTCGAGGTATTGGCGGCGGACCAGGTGGCCGGGGCCTTTCGGGGCGACCATGATGACGTTCACGTTTGTGGGAGCCGTGATGGTCTTGAAGTGAACAGCGAAGCCGTGGGAGAAAAGGAGGGTCTTGCCGGGGGTGAGGTGAGGGGCGATATCGGCCTCATACACTTTCGGGATGACGGTGTCAGGGACAGCGACCATGATGACATCGGCTTTCTTGACGGCTTCGGCGGTGTCGAGCACTTCGAGGCCGCGTTCGGCAGCGGAGGCGCGGCTTTTGGAGCCGGGATAGAGGCCGACGATGACCTGCATGCCGCTTTCTTTGAGGTTGAGGGCGTGAGCGTGGCCTTGGGAGCCGAAGCCGATCACGGCGCAAATTTTACCTTCCAGCGCTGCTGTGCTGGCTTCACTATCTGTAATCACTTTGGCTGCCATGGGGATGTCTGTATTTTTGGTTAGAGGGGCGGGATCATGGCGCACCATGGGGGAGGGGTCAAACGGGTTTTTCCTGGGTTTGAGGGTCATATTCGTCTTTAGGCGGATGTGGCAAGGTTGATGCTTGCGTTTGAGGGGTCGATCCGGTTTAACTGGCGGCGACTGGAAACTGGGCAGAATTGGATCTGCTAAGGAACTAGGCATTAACCTCAAATGAACTGAAAATTATGAATGAAGATGCAATGAACACAGCAGCAGCGCAGGGCGGATCCATGATCGGTGGGCTCATTGGTTTGGCCATTTTGGTGTTTCTCATCGCGGCGATGTGGAAGGTCTTCACCAAGGCCGGGAAGGCGGGGTGGTTGGTGTTGATTCCGATTGTGAATATTTACCAATTGCTCAAGATCGCGGGGCGTCCGGGTTGGTGGCTGATTTTGCTCATCATTCCGTTGGTGAACCTGATCATTTCGATTTTGGTGTCGATGGACATCGCGAAGTCGTTCGGGAAGGGCGCGGGATTTGGATTGGGGCTGGCGTTTTTGGGCCCGATTTTTTATCCGATCCTGGGATTTGGCAGTGCGACCTATAAGGGTCCTGCGGCGGCGTAAGCGGGGCGGGAATTTTTCGACGGGAGGTCTGGGTGGTATGCCTGGATCTCCCGTTTTTTTGGAAGGTTACTTCTTTAGCATGGCAATGATGAAGTCGGCCATGGTGGGGTGGGTGACGTTGGGGGCGTTGGGGTAGACGAGTTCGCAGGAGGTGCCGAGGGCTTGGCAGTGTTCCTGGAGTTTGACGCCGTAGTTGGAGGTGTGGGTGGGGTCGCGCTGGGGTTTGCCGATGGCGGGGGTGTCGGTGTAGATAAGGTAGACGGGGGGATCGTCTTTGCTGACGTGCTCGTAGGGGGAGTATTGTTTGATGAAGGGGAGGACGGAGTCGCGCTTTTCGAGGAATTCGGCGAAGCGGGTGTCGCGGGTTTTGCGGTCGTTGGGGTCCATGAAGCCGAAGGCGTGGCCGCCGTATTTGCTGTTGGGGGTCCACTCGATGAGTTGTTTGGGGTCGAGGGAGGTTTGGGCTCCGCTGACGGCGGCGCAGGTGAGGCGGGTGGATTCGCGGGCGACGGGGTCGGAGGAGGCGGGGTCGGCCATGTCGTCATGGAAGGCGAGGAAGAGGCTGGAGCAGGCGCCAGCGGAACCGCCGCTGGCGGCGATGCGGTTTTTGTCGATCTTCCATTCGGCGGCTTTGCTGCGGACGAACTGGAGGGCGCGGGCGGCGTCTTCGAGGGGCCATTTGACGGGCGGGGTGATGCCTTCGAGGTGGGCCTGCCAGGAGTAGCGGTAGTTGATGGCAACGACGGAGATGCCAGCGGCGAGGCAGGCTTCGAGTTCGCGGACGCCAGATTTGTCACCGGAGACCCAACCACCGCCATGGATGTAGAAGAGGACGGGGGTGGGAGTGGGGGAGTCGGCGCGGTAGAAGTCGAGGACTTGGCGTTCGTGGGTGCCGTAGGGGATGTTGGCGAGGGTGGGTGGGCGCTGGGGTTTGGGCGCGGGTTTTGGGGTGGGAGTCGGTGCGGGAGTTGGGGTTTGGGCTTGGAGCGCTAGGGTGAGGAGGGGGATGAGGAGGAGGGAGGGTTTCATGGGAGGAGAGTGAGGCTGACGCGGCGGAGGTCCATGACGGAGTGGCCGGGGATGTTGAGGGCACGGAGGGTGAGGGGGGATTGGCCGGATGGGAGGGTGATTTTGCCGAGGTTGAGCGAGGCGAAGTCCTTCATG
>JARXAL010000031.1 GCA_029865835.1 Verrucomicrobiaceae bacterium | reverse complement strand
CGTTTCCGCTACCCCCACTTGCATCTCCCCGCCAACCCCTCCCACTTCGACCCGCCCTTGACGAATCCCCCCCCACGACGACCCTTACCCCCCAACCATGAGTCGAGCCACCAACGCCGTCATCGCCGTCGTCGGCTCGCTGAATGTCGACATCCTTGCCGACGTCCAGCGACTGCCCCGCCCCGGTGAAACCGTGGTCGCCACCCAACTCACCCGCCGCTTCGGCGGCAAAGGCGCCAACCAGGCCCTCGCCGCCGCCCGCCAGGGCGCCCGTGTCACCATGATCGGCTGCGTCGGCGACGACCCCGAAGGCCGCACCTACATGGATCAGCTCCGCCGCGAAGGCATCACCGTCAGCACCATGAAAACCGCTCGGGCCATCAGCACCGGCACCGCCTTCATCACCGTCGCCAGCGAAAACGCCGAAAACCAAATCATCGTCTATCCAGGCGCCAACAGCCAGCTCACCGCCGCCGCCGTTCGCAACCAGCGCGCCCGCATCGCCGTCGCCAGCGCCCTACTCGTCCAACTCGAAATCCCGCTCGAAGCCGCCGTCGCCGCCATCGAAATCGCCAACGAATCCCGCATCCCCGTCGTCCTCAACCCCTCCCCCATTAACCCCGACTTCCCCTGGGGCACCTGCAAAATCGACTTCCTCATCGTCAATCAAACCGAAGCCGAATCCCTCTTTTACCTCTCCCCCGACACCCTCGATTCTCAAACCGCCTCCTGGACCTCCGCCCTCGCCGAGAAAAAAATCCACACCCTCATCGTCACCCGCGGCAACCAGCCAACTCAAACCCTCACCCAGGGCACCTGCCAAACCGTCCCCATTCACCCCGTCACCCCCATAGACACAGTCGGCGCAGGTGACACCTTCGCCGGCGTCTTTGCCGCCCAGCGTCACGCCGGCAAGCCCCTCCTCGAAGCCATCGCATGGGCCAACGTCGCCGGTGCCTTAGCCACCCTCAAACCCGGCGCCCAAGAAGGCATCCCCATGGCCGGCGACATCACCCAGGCCCTCGCCGCGCAATAACTTCGCCGCCTCCCAATCAGGAAAAGACCTTGCCGGATCGCTGCAAAGGTTTCAATCCTAGCCGCGTTCTACTTCCTCACCTTTCACCTCCATGAAAAAATACAACGTCGGCATTATCGGATACGGATGGGCAGCCACAGCGCACATCGACGCCATCAACGCCTCCAAACAGGCTCAAGTCACCGCCATCTACTCCTCCCGCCCCCTCGATAGCGCCGAACTCAGCGCCAAACACGGCGGCACCATCACCGCCTACCAAAACCTCGACGCCATGCTCGCCGATCCGAGCATTCACATCGTCGACATCACCTCCTATCCCAGCCAGCACCGCGACCAGGCCATCGCCGCCGCCAACGCCAAAAAACACATCATCCTGGAGAAACCCATGGCCAACTCCCTCCAGGAAGTCCGCGACATCACCGCCGCCGCCAAAGCCAACGGCGTCCATGGCTGCGTCTGCTTCGAATGCCGCTTCTCCGGCCAGTTCATCACCACCAAAGCCATGATCGACGAGGGCCTCCTCGGCTCCATTCACTACGGCGAAGTCGACTACTACCACGGCATCGGCCCCTGGTATGGCCAGTTCCGCTGGAACACCGGCAAAAAAGACGGCGGCAGCGCCCTCCTCACCGCCGGCTGCCACGCCATGGACGCCCTCCTCCTCTGCATGGGCAACGACGTCGAATCCGTCTCCAGCTTCTCCTCCAAATCCAAGAGCGAAATCTTCGCCCCCTACGAGTACGACACCTCCAGCGTCACCATCATCAAATTCAAAAACGGCAGCGTCGGCAAATGCGCCGCCATCGTCGACTGCCTCCAACCCTACTACTTCCACACCCACCTCGTCGGCAGCCAAGGCAGCCTCCTCGACAACAAATTCCACTCCAACAAACTCCAAACCAACAAAGCCGCCTGGAGTGACCTCTCCATGAAGATGCTCGATAGCGGCGACGTCAGCGACCACCCCTACCAAACCCAGTTCCAGGAGTTCTTCGACGCCCTCGACGAAAACCGCGACATGAAGTGGACCAGCTTCCCGGAGTCCCTCAAATCCTTCGAAGTCATCTTCGCCGCCGACCGAAGCGCAGAACTCGGCGGCCAACCCGTCCGCCCCTCCGACCTCTAATTTCGATCCCCGAAAAAGCGTTCCAAAAGTGCCCTCCGTCCTCGCCCTCTTCGCCCACCCCGACGACATCGAATTCGTCGCGGCAGGCACCATGCTGCTCTTAGCAGCCAAAGGTTGGGACCTCCACTACATGAACCTCTGCACCGGCAATGGCGGCTCGGTCGAAATGGACAGCACCACCACCGCCCGCACCCGCCTCGCTGAGGCCCGCAAAGCCGCCCGCATTCTCGGCGCCAAATTCTATCCCCCCATCTGCGACGACCTCGAACTGACATACTCCATCCCACTGCTCAAAAAAGTTGCTTCGGTCGTTCGCCAGGCCAAACCCTCCATCGTCCTTACCCACTCCCCGGCCGACTACATGGAGGATCACATGACCACCTCCCGCCTCGCCGTCACCGCCGCCTTCGCCCACGGCATCCCCAATTTCCAGACCGACCCTCCCGCCTCCTCTTTCGGCCACGATGTTACCGTCTATCACGCCATGCCACACGGCCTCTGTGATCCGCTCCGAAAGGCCATCCACGCCGGCCTCTACGTGAACACCACCTCAGTTCACGCCCAAAAACGCCTCGCCCTCGCCGCCCACGTTAGCCAAAAACATTGGCTGGACGTTTCCCAAGGCATGGACTCCTATCTCGTCTCGATGGATCAGGCCTCCACTGCAGTGGCCAAACGGGCGGGACACTTTGACCTCGCTGAAGGCTGGCGCCGCCACCTCCATCTGGGCCTGAGCACCTCAGACATCGATCCCCTCGCCAACGCCCTCGGTGACCTCACTTCGGTCAATCCCGACTACGAAGCCTCATTGACTCTTTAACCCTCCCTACCTCCTCCCATGCCACTCATCATCAACGGCGAAAAAATCGACGAAGACATCGTCGAAGCCGAATTTCGCCAGGTCAAAGCCCACTACGAACGCACCCTCCAAGTCGCTTGCTGCGAGCGTGATCCGGAATTCCGCGGCTACGCCAAGGACAATATCATTTCCCGCACGCTCCTCACTCAAGCCGCCAGGAATCGCTTTCCAGAAGTGTCCGAAGAGGAAGTCACCGACCGGCTACAAAAACTCATCGCCGAAGCCGGAGGCGAATCTCAGTTCTACATGAACATCGGCCTCGTCGCCAAAGACGAAGCTGCGATCCGCCCGAACATCGCCAACGGCGTTCGCTTGGACAAAACGCTCGGAGAAGTCTACCAGCCTGAACCTGAATACACAGAGTCCGAACTCCGCGCCTGGTTCGAAGCTCACCTCGAACTCTTCATGACGGATGAGCAAGTGCGCGCCGCTCACATCACCAAAAATTTGCAGGGGGCACAGAGTCGTGAGGCCATCTTCAAACAACTGCGGGACATTCGTCAGGAGATCCTCAATGGCGCCGACTTCATGACGCTCGCCGAACGTGATCGGGCGGACGATCAACAGCAAATCGACCTAGGATGGTTTAAGCGTGGCGAGTTCATGGAGGAGTTCGAAGTGATCGCTTTCTCAATGAACGAAGGCGAAATCAGTCCCGTCTTCACCACCCAATTGGGTCTGCACCTTTGCACGGTCCTGGGCCGCAATCCTCCCAAGCCGATGCTGTTCGAAGACGCTCGACCCGCCGTCCTTCAAAGGATGCTGGATGAATACCGCGACCAAAAGTTCAACGTCTTCCTCGAGGAACTCAAGGCATCAGCCGATATTGTGAATACGGATCCACCGGATCAGTGGTCCCCGCACGACGAAGCACATTGATCAGAAGCGCACCATCCAATGGATCCGCCCTGAAGGATACCCGGGACAAGCTTCCTTTTTAGAGCCATCACGCATCTTTGATAATTCCATGCGCTCTCTCTGTCTTCGCCAACCTGGACTCTTCGAGTTTCAAGAAGACCCTGAGCCACAACCACCGGGCGATAACGAAGCGCTAGTCGCCGTTCATGCCATCGGTATTTGCGGCACCGATCTGAGTGGCTACTTGGGCAAAATGCCCTTCATTCAATACCCGCGACTTCTCGGACACGAACTTGGGGTTGAAGTGCTCCAAATTGGCAGAGACGTATCAAATGTCCGAGTGGGTGACCGCTGCAGCATCGAACCGTATTCGAATTGTGGTTCATGTGGCCCGTGCATCAACGGAAAGCCCAACTGCTGCGAACAGCTCAAAGTGCTCGGCGTTCATGTCAACGGAGGCATGACCGAACGGCTCGTGGTTCCAGCACACAAGCTCCATCCCTCACGGCAGCTCACCTTTCCCGAACTCGCTCTGGTTGAAACGCTTGCCATCGGCTGCCACGCCGTTCATCGGGCCCAAATATCCGATGTTGAAAATGTTCTCATCCTCGGCGCAGGTCCGATCGGCCTCGCCACCCTCGAATTCGCCCGGCTCCACTCGAAAGACGTGACGGTGGTCGAACTCAGCGAAGACAGGCGCAAATTCATTGCCAAACATTATCCAGACGTCCAAGTAGCCAGTCTTCCTCCTGTTGGATCTTCGTTCTCGACAGTTTTCGACGCGACCGGGAACGCCCAATCCATGTCTTCTTCAGTTTCATTGGCGGCCTTCGGTGGCAAAATCGTGTTCGTCGGCATCACGACCGCACCCGTGATACTGGATGATCCTCTCTTCCATCGCCGGGAACTAACCCTTTTAGCCTCCAGAAACGCACTCCCAACCGACTTTCCCTATATCATAAAGCTCATCGAATCAGGGCAGATTCGGGTCGAACAATGGATAAGCCAGGTTGAAAACCTTGAAGACGCCCAGGAGATCTTCGCACGAATCTCAAGCGGGTCGCTTCAAGCGGTCAAAGTAGTCCTGATGAACTCGTTTCTGGCCGGTGCCACCACAGGCTTTTGGGGAAATAAGACCAAAATAGATCTCTAGGCGCCGGCGTTATGATGGTTGAAGGACGTTTTTGGTGGCCAAAGAGCAAATACCCACGGGCCAGTATCTGCTTAGCGCAGCCCTCTCTTTCCCACAGTCCCGTTTTCATCTTTCCTTGATTGACGACAAACAACTTCAAGTCATTCCGAAATCCGCTATACGATGTGCATAACGGGAGCCGAAGCTTGTTCGCTCAGACCGATTCTTGAAAAGATTGTCATCTTGATCAAGAAAGCATAGCGGCTTCAGTGGACAGAAATCGCGCCGCCAGCCATGAAATCAATAGCGAGCAAGCGGATAACGCCGCCAATGAGATCGCTCCGCCGCCGGGGAAGGTAACAAGATTTGTGAGAACCGACCGCGCACAATCCAGGGAACCACTTATGTGATTAGGGGTCTGAACACCGAATCCGACTTCCTCCTATCGGAACGATTAACCCAGATTCCACGATTCGAACTGTTTCAGGCGCTGCCCCGCTTGCGTTTCAGAATTTTCACAGTTCGCGGTCCCTGTATCAAATCGATACCGGGCAAGAGTTGCGGAGCTTTGGAAACAATGTTGGGGTGGTGGATGGGCGACGTCCAATCGCGAGTTTGGGATTGAAATACCTCGCAGTTTCTGGATCGGTCCTGGCGGTCGGATGGCGGATTCACCAATCATGATCGTCATTTTGCAGGGTATCCGGATTATAGGTAGACGGTCTGATGGTCCTTCGCCAGTTTCGAACGCAAACCCCTAAGTTTTCGCGACCTGATCCCGAATTTCGAGATTTGCTGTTCCTCAGACGCAGCCATGCTTGCCAGCCCAGAATCTCGCGGATTGCTAGGCTGCATGCAATGGATCACGTTTTGCTGGATTTCCTCACAGCTTTTGTTCCCAGTAATTTTTGTGAAACCGGTGCCTCCAACGATGTGGCGGATGAGCTGCTTCCAATCGCAGAGTTTGGGTTTGACCCCGAGTTCCAACATTCGAGGTGCATGATTTACGGAAAGGCTTGGTTGCTCGGGAATTTGCGGTCCTAAAAAGCTGCATCCGCTAGCATTTCCTCGATTGAGTGGGAAACATTGGGCGACCAAAACTCAATTCCATCAGGCGCCACTGAGTTCGGAGTTTGGATTCAAGGGGTGGTCTTTTGGCCAGCACCTCACGATGCCACTCTCGCACGAGAATTCCGAGTGGAGACTAAGCCAAGCGACACAAAAAAGACACCCCCCACCTCGTTAGAAGTGGGGGGTGTAATACTCTGGCGACGTCCTACTTTCGCAGGCCCTATAGACCAACTATCATCGGCGCAACAGTGTTTCACTTCCGTGTTCGGAATGGGAACGGGTGGGACCACTGTGCCATGATCACCAGATTGGGAACCGCGCTGCGCGCGATTCCGGAATCTAATGACCGGGAATCAAACTCCCAGGCAACTGCATACAGGATAGAACAAATTCTTTATAAACCCTCGGAAAGAACCGAGTTGGAAATGGAACAATGTAAGACAAACAGATGATTAGTATTGGTGAGCTGAATGCATTACTGCAATTACACCCCCAACCTATCAACGTGGTAGTCTTCCACGATCTTTCAGGGAAAATTTATCTTGGGATGAGCTTGGCGCTTAGATGCTTTCAGCGCTTATCTCTTCCGCACTTAGCTACCCAGCGATGCTTCTGACGAAACAACTGGAACACCATAGGTGCGTTAATTCCGGTCCTCTCGTACTAGGAATTAAACCCCTCAATTTTCCTGCGCCCACAGAGGATAGAGGACCGAACTGTCTCGCGACGTTCTGAACCCAGCTCGCGTACCGCTTTAACCGGCGAACAGCCGGACCCTTGGGACCTTCTCCAGCCCCAGGATGCGATGAGCCGACATCGAGGTGCCAAACTTTTCCGTCGATATGAACTCTTGGGAAAAATCAGCCTGTTATCCCTA
>JARXAL010000239.1 GCA_029865835.1 Verrucomicrobiaceae bacterium | reverse complement strand
CCACACCGGCACCTTCAAGTGACAGCCTAATCCCCGCTTCACAAAAATCCGCCCCAGGTTCTCCCAGAGTCCACCACCCGTGATGTGCGCCATCGCAGCAGGCTTCACCTTCGCCTTCTTCAATCCCCACGTCACATCATGATAAAGCAGCGTCGGTGCCAGCAACTGCGCCGCCTCCTTCTTCGTCAGCTTGATGTTCTCCTTCTCAATCACCCGACGCACCAAACTGAAGCCGTTCGCGTGAAACCCCGCACTCGGCCAGCCCACCAAAACATCACCCGCCTTGATCTCACTCGGGTTCAACACATCCCGCTTCTCCGCCGCCCCAATCGCAAACCCCGATAACTCCACCATCCCATCCAACACCGCCCCCGGCATCTCCGCCGTCTCCCCCCCAGCCAGGATGCAGTTGCAAGACTCCAGATACTCACACATCCCCGCAATGATCCGCGCCAACTGCCGCTTGTTGATCTTGTTCACCCCCACGTAATCCAAAAACAGAATCGGATCTGCGCCCGTGGTCAGCACATCATTCACATTCATCGCCACCAAGTCCTTCCCCGCATTCTCCAGCAGGTCATACTTCAACAGCAGCTCCAGCTTCGTCCCCACCCCATCGCAGCCCGTGAAAATCATCGGCTCCTTGAACTTGCTGAGGTCATACCCCGCCGCAAACAAACCGAAAGCATTGGCCAACTTCCGCTTCTTCTGCGTCCGCTTCACCATCGCCCCAATGTCATCAACAAAGGCCGCCGCCTCGTGAATATCCACGCCTGATTGCTTATAAGTGTGCTTAGCCATAAAATTTGAAAAGAGAATTCACGCCGTAACGCAAAGAGTCGACGCTGAACAGAGGATTTAGTCTTCTTTAAGTTGGTTGGCCACACGGAAAACACCATCCTTGATCCGATCAGCTCCGAAGTTAATCAACAGCCCAAGAGACAACCCCGTCAACTTCAGATAGGTGAGGAGTTGCTTTTTGTAAATCGGATGGACTTCCACCACAGACTTCAGTTCAACAATGATTCGTTCATCCACAATCATGTCTGCACGGAAAGCCTCATCAAATCGAAGCCCTTCATACTCCAGCGGCACCATAACTTGACGTTCCACTCGCAGCCCCAGTTTTTTCAACTCATGTTCCATCAACGCCTCATAAACCGACTCAAACAATCCAGGTCCAACAGCCATGTGCACTCGAAAGGCCGCATCGACAATCAACCCGCTAATGTCGTTAATTGGCCTCATCTCAAACTCTCTGCGCCTCTCCCTCCTCTGCGTCTCTGCGTGCCCGACTAAGCCGTCATCGCCTCAAACGCGCCCTTGAAAAAGTAATACCCCCACCCCTGCTCCGCCCCGCTCCAGTCAGGATCATAATGATCCGCCTTGAACAAAAAGCGCTCCGGATGCGGCATCAAACCAAACACCCGACCCGTCTCATCTTGCAAACCTGCAATCCCCTCCGTCGAACCATTCACATCAGCCCCATACAACAGCGGCGCCAGACCACTCTTCACATAGCCCGCCGCATCCCCCGCCATCGTCACAACACGTCCTTCAGCATGAGCCACCGGCAACTCAAACTGCTCCGGCAACGCACTCAAAAACGGACTCACCTTGCTCCCATTCTTCTTCAACGGCACCCACCGGCACATGAAGCGCCCGCTCGCATTGTGAATCAAACTCGCCTTCGGCAGTAAATCCATCTGCGCCAGAATCTGAAACCCATTGCAGATTCCCAAAGCATAACCACCACCATCCACAAACTTCCTCAGGCGATCCCCCAACTTGTTCTTCGTGATCAACTGCGCAATCCGCCCGGACATCACGTAGTCGCCATAACTGAAGCCACCGGAGAACACCACCAACTGCGTCCGGTCCAGCGCCGATTCATCCAACAGAGCCACCGGCAACACCTCGGCGGTAAAACCGGCAGCCTCCAGTGCGCGAGCCGTCTCGGCATCGCAATTGGTCCCGGGAAATTTTATGAGCAGTGCGTGAGGCATGTGAAAAAATCAATTCAGTTGGTTCAATAATAAGGCGTCAGACCCGACTTCCAAATAGCCTTCAACTCGGCCACCGACGCGTCAATCAGCGTGTTCCCTGCATAGGTCAAATGCAGCCATTTCTCGCGCGTGCTCTCTCCAATCACCACCAGCCCAGCCTGTCTCGCCGCCTCCATGTGCTCAGACGCCACCTCGATCACCAACCGCGCCGGTGTCTCACCAAAAAGAACCTCCGCTGCTGTGCAACCCGCCTCCGCTGGCACCCGATCCAAGTCCGCCCGAATCCCCGCCTTGCCCGAAAACGCCATCTCCGCCAGCGCCACCCCCAAACCGCCCTCGCTCACATCATGCGTGCTCAAAATCGCCCCCTGCTTCACCAACCCATGATACTTCCGATACCTCTCCAGCGCCTCCGCTTCATCAAACTCCGGCGGCGCTTCCAATCCGCACCCACTCACATACTTGCCCAACACACTCCCGCGCAAACCTCGCTTCGTCGGACCAAACACACAGATCTTGCTCCCCACATGCCGCAGTGACGCCCCCACCACATGCGCCGCATCTTCCACAATGCCAATACCACTCACCAACAGCGTCACCGGAATCGATACCGGCCCTTCATCCGTCACAAAGTAGTTGTAAAACGAATCCTTCCCTGACACAAACGGCGCACCATACGCCAGCGCACTGATCGCCATCCCCTTCGTGCACTCCACCAGCGCCCCAAGCTCCTGCTCATTGTCCGGATTCCCCACACAGAAGTTATCCAAAATCGCCAACCGATCTGGGTCAGCCCCTACCGCCACCAATTGCCGCACACACTCATCCACCACTGCCCGACCCATCGCATGCGGATCCGTCTTGCCCAATTCAGGCAGCAACGCGCAACCCATCGCCATCAAATGCGGACTCCCCGCAACTCGAATCACCGCTCCATCCTGTGGCGCATCACCCGATGCACCAGCCAGTGGCTTCAAAACCGTATTGCCCTGCACCTCATGGTCATACTCCCGAATGATCGGCTCGCGTGACACAATCGCAAAATCTCCCAAAATCGTCTTCAACGTCTCCGTCCATGATGACGGCTTCAACGCCACCTTCGGCTCTTTTACCGCCGGACTCCGCCACCGCGCCAGCATCTCTCGCCGGGGCGCCTCATGCAGCTTCTCCACATGCAAATCACACACCAAACTGCCGTAGTGCCACACCTTCAGCCGCTTGCTGCCATCCGCCCTCGCCAACCGGCAAAGCTCCGTCTCGAACATCGCCGCCAACCGCTCCAATTCAGGAATCGCCTCCTCCTCCACCGCCATCACCATCCGCTCCTGAGACTCCGAAATAAACACCTGCCAGCTCTCCAACCCCGGTTCCTTCAACGGCGCATTCTCCAGCCAAACCTCGCCCCCCACCTCGCTCAACATCTCACCAGCCGCACTGCTAAAGCCACCCGCTCCACAATCCGTCACAAACTGAATCAACCCCTTGTCGCGTGCCGCCAGAATAAAATCCGCCACCTTCTTCTCTTCAATCGGATTCCCAATCTGCACCGCCGTCTGATCCTCCTCATGACTGTCCGTCGTCAATGAAGCCGATGAAAACGTCGCCCCCTTCAACCCGTCCCGCCCCGTCCGACCACCCGCCGCAATCAACCAATGCCCCGGCTTCACTTCCTTCGCGATGTCCGAGATCGGAATCACCCCCGCCGTGCCGCAAAACACCAGCGGATTGTAAATATAGGTGTCATCAAATTGAATCGCCCCGTTCACCGTCGGAATCCCCATCCGATTCCCATAATCCCGCACCCCGCGCACCACTCCGCGCATGATCCCCAGTGGATGAATCACATCCTTCGCCTTCAAATCGCTCTCCTTCACATCCGGCGGCCCAAAACAAAACACATCCAGTGATCCAATCGGCTTCGCCCCCTTGCCCGCTCCCAGAATATCCCGAATCACACCGCCCAATCCCGTGTTCGCCCCCGCATAAGGCTCGATCGCACTCGGATGATTGTGCGTCTCCACCTTCAAGCACACCGCCCTCGTCTCGTCCAATCGCACAAACCCCGCGTTGTCGACAAACGCCCCCAAAATGAAATCCGGCTTGTCCTTCCAGATCTTCTCCGTCACCGCCTTCACGTACGTCTTGAAAAGACTGTCCACCACCTCTTCCTCACCGTTCAGCGTGTGCTTGATCTTCGCATTGAAAATTCGGTGTTTGCAGTGCTCGCTCCAAGTCTGAGCGATCACCTCCAACTCCACATCAGTCGGCTCCCGGTTCTCCTCCTGATACATCGCCTGCACCGCCAGCATATCCACTTTCGAAAGCGACAGCTTCATCTGCTGACTCAGGGCCAAAAGTTGATCTGCACTCAGATCGCGAATGGGAATGTGGCGAAAAACGGCTTGGGAAGTGTCTGACATGGTCTGAAAATTTTCGGTGCCCTGAAACGGACGTCTTAATTCAATTGAGTTTCGGTGTCACGTGTCACGATCACGCCGCCGCCTGCTGTTTCACCTCCCACGTGTGAATGGCCGGATTGCAAACATCCTTCACAAAGGGCGCCGAATCCGCACCCTCTCCAAACACATACACCCGTCGCCGCAAAACCAGCTTCTGGATGCTAAACCCAGGCTCAGTCAATGCCCGATAGTAATTCAAAATCGTCTCCTTCTCTAAATCCAGCGCTCCGCCTTTCATCCCATACTCCAACACAAACGCCGCGGCCGGAAACGCGCTCCCACTGCCGTCCTGCATCGCCTGAGAGATCGGATCCACCAAGACCCGCCCAACAAACGCCTCCAGGGCTCCCGCATCTCCTTCAAAGGTCACATTGTAAACCACCGTCTCCCGATAAGTCCACGGATGGCTCACCGGCGCATACAGCAGCTTGTGGCAGTCACTTTCCTTGTCAAAAAGGCCGGTGATTTCGAAAGAACGGGTGGTTGGCATCATGAATCAGGTCGGGACCACCTTCCCTACCCAGAATGCCCCCCGACGCAAGAGGGGCTTCAATCTGAACCGCAAATCCTACCTCCTCCCTCACCTCCCGGGATAAAACCGCACCCCAATCGGCGGCGGAACCAGCTTCTCCGCAGGCTTTTTGAGATCCACCACCTTCGTCCCCGACCACTTGTCATGCCATCCACTGGCTTCAGACCCCAAAAACGAAAAAGCCTCAAATGGAACGAATCGCGCCAGCGTCCTTCCCATCAACACCCCAATTCCTATCCGCCCTCCCGTCTTCGAATTCACCGCCTTTGTCCCGGTGATCAACTTGCCCAAGGTCCGCCCCCACAATCCCTCAAAAACCACGTAGTAAATCAACCCCACCAAAATCCCAATCAGGTTCCCCGCCAACCCGCTGCCATCTCCAAACAAACGATCCGCCAAGCCTCCCGTGATCTCCATGGCATCTAGGACCCCAATCCCAAAGGCCAATAACACAATGAACCCAATCGTCGCCACCTGATCGATCAAATAATTGGCAAACCGCTTTCCTTGGCTGGCTGGCTCATACTCTTGATGCGTCTCGTCACCCCCAATCAACGACGCTTGCGGCGGCGCATACGGATTCTCATCGAACGAAGGCTCAATATTCATAAATCGAAAGGGCCAAATTCAAAACACCCCGACGTCTCATTCAATAAGTCGCCCGTCCCCCCGACAAGTCAAACACCGCCCCAGTCGTGAACGAGCAATCCTCCGAACACAACCAAGCCACCAGCGCCGCCGCTTCCGTTGTCTTCCCAAACCGCCCCATCGGGATCTTCGAAAGCATGTACTCCACATGATAAGCCTCCAACTGCTTCAAAATGTCCGTCTCGATCACCGCCGGCGTCACACAATTCACGATCACCCCCTTCTGTGCCAGTTCCTTCCCCAGCGACTTCGTTAAGGCCACCACTCCCGCCTTCGACGCACTGTAATGCGCCGCATTCGGATTCCCCTCCTTGCCCGCAATTGACGCGATGTTCACAATCCTCCCATACCCATGCCGCAACATCTCCGGCACCACCTCGTGACAACAGTGAAACGGCCCGTTCAAATTGATGTCCACCACCCGCTTCCACTCCGCCGGATCCGTCTGCCACACCGTCGCATTCGCCCCCGCGATCCCCGCATTATTCACCAAGATATCAATCTTCCCCATCTCAGCCACCGTCGCCTCCACCGCCCGACTCACCGACCCCAACTCAGTCACATCCACCTCCACCTCCACCGCCATCACCCGACCCAACCCCGCCAACGCCACCCTCGCCTCTTCCGCCACCACCCTGTCCAAATCCCAAATCACCACGCTCGCTCCCGACTCCAGCAATCGCTCCACGATCGCTCGCCCAATACCCCTCGCCCCACCAGTCACCACCGCTGTTCTATTTTGCAGGTTGATTTGATTCATCGTCCTCCCATGCTGCAGCAAATGCGGTCCCCCACGCAAGCATCCAACACTCTCGCTCACGATTTTTTCCAGACAATCGCCATCGGCCTCCTCATCCTCCTCTCCATCCCCTTCCCCTCCCTCGCCCACCCGCTCAAAGCCCCTCCTCTCGACCACCCTCACGTTTTCACCTTCGACCAGTTCTACCTCCCCGAAGACGACGACGCCTTCCTCACCCAGGGCGGCCTCATCCTCCTCGCCGAGCTCAACTGCTCCTCCTGCCACGCCCCCCCCACCGCCTGGTCCCCCCTCATCGGCCCCAAAGCCGGCCCTAACCTCTCCGGCGTCGGTTCCCGTCTCGATATCGACGCTCTCTGGCGCCTCATCCGCAGCCCCCAACATCGCAAACCCGGCACCCAAATGCCCGGCCTCTTCGCTGGCAATCAAGAATCCGATCCCGACACCATCGAAGCCCTCGCCACCTACCTCGCCTCCCTCACTTCCCCCCTCCCCACCCCCGCCCCAGGCGATCCCGCCAAAGGCAAAGCCCTCTACCACACCCTCGGCTGCGTCGCCTGCCACGAACCCGCCACCGACTACCGCCCCCCCAGCCTCCCTCCCGAAGCCGACCTCGCCGCCCCCTCCCTCGCCTCCTCCCCCATCGCCCTCGCCGACGACTACTCCCACCCCGCTCTCACCGCCTTCCTCCTCGATCCCCTCGCCACCCAACCCGCCAGCCGCATGCCCGCCCAGCACCTCAGCCCCGCTGAAGCCGCCGACATCGCCGCCTACCTCCACACCGGCCGCATCCCCGCCGCCTTCCAGGAGCGCAAAATCCTCAATCTCTCTCCTCAACCCATCGCCCTCGGCCAAACCCTCTTTGCCAAAAACCGCTGCCAATCCTGCCACGACACTGGCGACAAACATCCCCCACCTCCTCCGCTCCCAGCCCTCATCAAACTCTCCCCCTCCTCCCCCACTGGCTGCCTCTCCACCCAAACCCGCTCCGGCATCCCCGACTACGACCTCAGCCCCCTTCAAACCCGCGCCCTCCGCCTTGCCCTCACCGCCGTCCAATCCAATCCCAAACCCACCCTCACCCCACCCGAGCAACTCACACACCAACTCTCCAAGCTGAACTGCTTCGCCTGCCACGACCACGACGGCCGCGGCGGTCCCGAAATCGCCCGCGCACCCTACTTCACCTCCACCCTCCGCCTCCTCCCCAACGACGACCTCCAAAACCTCCCCCCCTCCCTCAGCTCACTCCCCTCCAC
>JARXAL010000231.1 GCA_029865835.1 Verrucomicrobiaceae bacterium | reverse complement strand
GATGAAGGCTGTGAGTTGGGTTAGCGAGAACGAGGCAGGGTTGGGGGTGGCAGCGGTGATGGTAGGTTTGAAGGAGGCCTTGCGGCGATCCGAAGGTTTGGCGGGTGGGATTTCGCGGAGTTTGGCGTTGCCAATGAGGAGGGCTTGGCCTTGAGGAGGCCATGTGGTGATGATGGGGCCTTCGAGGGTGACTTCTTTGATGGCCATGCCTTCGCCTGGGTATTTGTCGGGGCCGTCTTTGATGGGGGAATGGCCGTCGGGGCCGTTGAGGCCTTGGGGGCTGATCCAGATGCCGTTGCCTTGATTGAGATGGAGGGTGACTTCGACAGTGCCGGGTGTGCCGATGGGGAGTTGGTGGAAGCTGTGGGTGAGGTTGTCGGCGTTGCGGAAATTGAAGCTGCCGGTGATGATGGCGAAGGTGACGGGTTCTGCGATTTGGTAGCCGTAACCGGTGATGCGGAGTTTGTAAGTGCCGGCAGTGGGGGCGCGGAGGTTGGGGATGACGGTGCTGGGGAAACCGCCGTCATTGAAGACGACGATGGAGCCGTCGGATTGTTTGAGCCAGTGTTTGCCGATGGGTTCTTTGTTGCGTTCGCTTTCGAGAGTGGCGCGCTGGGTGGTGGGGACTGGGCGCTGATCGGAGGAGAGGGCGGCATTGAGGGCGAGTTCTGCGGTTTCCATGTAGCGCAGCATTTGAATGCCGGAGATGGAAAGGGCTGAGCCGATGTTGTCGAAGCCTTGGGCGCGTCCGTCTTCGGGCAGGGCGTCGATGAGGTTGACGTTGATGCCGAGGAGATCGTTGATGGTGTTCTGATATTCGCGTCGGTTGAGGCGGCGAAGGACGGTGCCTTTTTGGGTATTGTATTGGGTGGTTAGGTCGGTGCTGAGGGCGGTGGCGAAGGCTTGGAGTTCCGAGGGGGAAGGTTGTGGTTTTTTGGGTGGTGGCATTTCGTGGGCGGCAACACGGTCGAAGATGCGGACCCATTTTTTGAGGGTGGCGGGTGTGGTTGGGGAGGTGGTGAGTGCGGAGAGATCGAGCCCGCCTTTTTTGACATCGCTGTCATGGCAGTCGATGCAATGTTGATCGAGAAAAGGCTGGATGGCCGGCGGGATGGCTGAGGCGAGCGACGCCATCGAGCAGAGCAGAAAGGTGGTGAAGAGGAGGGCTTTGGCGGTCATGCCTGATTGATATCGAGGGTGCTTGTGCTGAAGCCGAATTGGTCGGTCTCGACGCCCATGCGTTGGGCGAGAGAGACGAAGAGGTTGGAGAAGACGTGCTGGTCTTTATTGATGGCGATGTGTCGGCCATGTTTGTAACCGCCGCCGGCGAGGATGAGAGGGAGGTTGGCGGTTTGGTGGGCGCTGGCGTTACCTAGATTGGAACCAAAGAGGACGGAGGTGGAATCGAGGAGGGACTGGGCTTGGAGTTTGGCGAGAAAGCCAGCGAAGGCGGTGAATTCGGCGAGTTCGATGACTTTGAGTTCTTCGATTTTGGCTTCGTCCTGGCCGTGGTGGGAGAGGTTGTGCCAGTCGTTTTTGACGCCTGCGATTTCGGGGACAGCGTTCATGCCGTTGAGTCGGAGGGTGATGGTGCGGGTGCTGTCGGTTTGGAGGGCGAGGACGATGAGATCCTGCATGAGGTTCATTTTGCCGATGGCATCGGTTCGGGCCTGGATGTCGGTGGGCGGCTTGGCGTCGACTTTGGGTTTGGGGCGTTGGACCCAGGCTTCATTTTGAACGAGTCGGCCTTCGAGATCGCGAACAGCGGAGAGGTATTCGTCGAGTTTTTCCTGGTCGCGTTGGCCGAGGTTGGAGTGGAGTTTTTTGGCTTGGCCGAGGACGGTATCGAGGATGCTGCGACCGCGGGTGAGGCTCTTTATTTGGGCTTCGATTTCAGATGGGGTGCCATCGACGAAGAGCTGCTGAAAGGCGCGTGAGGGGGAGGGTTCAGCGGGGAGGGGGACGCCGCTGGAGGACCAGGACATGGATTCGCTGCCGGTGCCTAGGACGAGGCTGGGGAAGCGGGTTTGGGAGCCGATGTGGTCGGCGATGAGTTGGTCGATGGAGATGGTGTTTTTGAAGCCGGCGAGGCCCGGGTGTTTGGCGGAGGTGAGCCAAGTCATTTCGGAGGTGTGACCGTTGGCGCCATTTTGTTCCTCGTGTTGGAGGCCGGAGATGACGGAGAAGTCGGAGCGGAGGTTTTGGAGGGGTTCGAGGTAGGGGGTGAGGGTGTAGTCGGTGCCGGTTTCTTTTGGGAAGAGGAAGGGCGTGTGGAAGCCGAGGGTGGCGCACATGGCGAGGAATCTTGGGGGAGGCTGAGCGACGGCGGCTTGGGCGCGGGTCGCGAAGGCGGGCAGCATGGCATCGAGGAAGGGCAGGGCGAGAGCGGTGCCGGTGCCGCGGAGGAAGGTGCGGCGGTCGAGGTGACGTTTGGTGGCAAAGTTCATGGTGGTGTAACGATTGAGTCGAGGGCGATCTGACAGGGAAATGGGGGTTGACTGGGGGAGGAGGGTTTCGTTAGATGGTCGGATGCAGCGTGTTTTGATTTCAGAAGGTGGTCCGGAGTTTTCGCGATTGGTTTATGGGACGTGGCGGTTTTTGGATGATCCGTCTTCGTGCTCACCGGAGCAGGTGCTGGAGCGGATCAAAGTTTGCTTGGATCTGGGCATTACGACGCTGGATACGGCGGAGATTTATGGGTTGTACAAGGTGGAGGAGCTGGTGGGGCGGGCGTTGGCGCTGGATTCCGGGGTGCGGGACAAGGTTCAGATTGTGACGAAGAGCGGGATTTATGTGCCGTGTGAGTTTCATCCGGAGCGGACGGTGGCGCATTACAATGCGACGGCGGCGAGGCTTGTGAAGAGTGCGGAGAAATCCCTGCGGTTTCTGGGGGTGGAGACGCTGGATTTGCTGCTGGTTCACCGGCCGGACTGGTTGACGAGTGTGGATGAAACGGCGGAGGGTTTGAATCAGTTGCTGAGGGCGGGGAAGATTCGGAGTGCGGGGGTTTCGAATTACAATGTGCATCAGTTTGAGGCGTTGAACTGGCGGATGGAGCAGCCATTGGTGACGAATCAGGTGGAGTTCAGTTTGATGCACATGGATCCGATTGATGACGGGGTGTTTGACCAGTGTCAGCGGTTAAGGATTAAGCCGATGGCGTGGTCGCCTTTGGCGGGCGGGCGGATGATGAGTGGAAGCACGGATGCGGGTGCAGTTAGGCTGCATGCGAAGGCGGCGAAACTGGGGCTGAAGTATGGGAATGCGACGCTGGATCAGCTTGCGTATGCGTGGCTTCTGGCGCATCCGGCGCAGGCGTTACCGGTGATTGGGACGAACAAGGTGGAGCGGATCCGGGCGGTGGCGAAGGCGGCCGAGATGAAACTGGAGCGCGAGGATTGGTATGCGCTTTGGGAGGCGGCGAAGGGGCACGGGGTGCCGTGATTGAACGTGGGCTACTTGAGTTTTTCGAGCAGGGGTGCGGTGGCGGGGTGTTCGGGGATGGTTTTCAAAGCTTCGATGGTGGCTTTGAAGTCTCGGTGCGTGCGGAGGGCCTCGGCTTGGTAGAGGCGGGCGCGTTGTTGGTCGGGTGAGTGGGCGGGGTAGAGGCTGGCGGCGTGGTCGAGGAGATCGGCGGATTCGAGGGAATCGCCGGTTTGGCCGGAGAGGAGACCGAGGAGTTCGATGAGGTGGGGGCTTTGGCGTTTGTCAGCGAGTTGGAGGAGTTTGCTTTTGAGTTGGGGGGCATCGGAATCGTTGGGATAAGCGGTGACGAGGCCATGGTAGAGGGCGTAGTCGCGTGAGCGGCCTTCGGTGCCGAGGCGTGAGCCGGGTGGTTTTTTGAATGGGCGATAGAGGGGGTCACCGAGGACGACTTGCATCCAGGAGAGGCCGGGAGAGGCGAACCAGGCGGCTTCTGCGAGGGTGGCGCCGGAGAGGAGGCGCTGGTTAAAGAGATCGAAGTAGCAGGTGACGGCGAGGTAGGGTTCCCAGACGTTGCCGAGTGTTGCGGCGGCACCTCGGAGGAGGAGCGGGCCGGTCCAGTGCTCGGTGCCGCTGCGGAGATGGGTGGCGCTGAAGGAGTGGAGATGACAGACGATGGCGCCAGGGGCGAAGCGGAAAGAAGGGTCTTCGAAGACGCCGCTGACGCGGTCGCGATACCAGCCGAAGTAGAGGGCGGTGTCAGGCAGGGGCCAGTGAGCGGGGATGACGTCTGACGAGCGGTCGACGTAGAGGGGGATGCCGTTTTTGCGATAGAGTGTGGCGCACTGGCGGAGCCATTCCTCGCCCTGTTCGTAGGCGCCGTCTTTGAGGGCTAGGTCGATGACAGCACGACCGATGAGGCCTTCGTTTTCGACTTTGATGGCATCGTCGATCATGTGTTTGACCGTGGCGTCATCGGGTCCGTCGAGGCGGGAGATGAGGAGGAGTCCGGGTGAGGAATCGTTCAGATGAAAGGGGAGTTCACTCTTGAAGAAGGGATTGGGGGTGAAGGCAGGGAGGGAGTAGGGTTCCATGCCGAGGAGGGCGAGTTCGCTGTCGACACTGGCTTCGTCTTCTTTGCCCGCAGCGGGATTGGGTGTTTCGCGAAGGATGCGGAAGGGGATGCCGCGAATGAGGGCAATGATGCGGATTTGGCTGGATTTGACGCGGGTGGCGAGGGTGTCGTTGATGGCTTGTTTGTTGCCGGTTTGCCACCACTTGTTTTTTTCGAACTGTTTGCGGAGGGGTTCCCGGATCTGGGTATTGAAGTCGGAACGGGAGATGTCGTCGGTGTTGGGACAGGGAAGGGCGAGGAGATGTTCGGTGGGGATTTGACGGGCGGTGGCGAAGTGCTTAGCGAGCGCTTCGGAGCCCGGGAAGTCAGGGTTGAAAATGACGAGGGTTTCGCTGGCTGGATTCCATTCGTCTTGGGCTGAGATTTGCCATGGGATAACGAGAAGGAGGCATGCGAGGTGGCGCCGCAGGAGGGTGCGGATGCAGGTGTGAATGGCGCAGGAGGAATCAGTCATCCCAGGTCAAGTTGAGGCCATCATAGGCGAGTCGGACATCGGGTGGAAGGGCGGGTTCGGCTCTGGCGTGCATGACTTCACACTGGAAGTGGGTCAGGAAGGTGCGGCGAGGGAGGATGAGGTCGCGGATGGCGAGGGCTTCGTCGAAATTCATGTGGGTGGGGTGAGGCGAGAAGCGGAGTGCGTCGATGATGAGGGTGTCGATTCCGGCGAGAGCTGAAAGGGTTTCGGGAGCGAGGGTTTTGCAGTCGGGGATGTAGGCGCAGAGTTTGCGGTCGTTTTGTTCGAAGAGGTAGCCGATGGTTTCGACTTTACCGTGGGAGACGGGAAGGGGGGTGACGCGGGTATGACCGAGATTGAAGGGGCCGTGGATGGGTTTTGGGAAGGGTTTGAGGTAGCCGCGGTAGCGATTTTCGCCATTGAAGGCGTATTCGAACATGCGTTCGAGAACGGCGAGGGTGGAGGCGGTACCGTGGATGGGGATGAATTGGTTGAGTTCGGGGGTGAAGCGGCGGAGTTCGTCAAAGCCGGTGACATGATCCATGTGGGCGTGGGTGAAGAGGGCGGCTTCGAGGTGGCGGATGCCGGCGCGGAGGCATTGCTGGCGGAGGTCGGGGCCGGTGTCGACGATCCAATCCAGATCGGGGGTGCGCATCCAGACGGAGGAGCGGAGGCGGTTGTCCCGGGGGTCGGTGGAGCGACAGGTTTCGCAGTCGCAACCGACGGCGGGAATGCCGATGGAGGTGCCGGTGCCGAGAAAGGTGAGGGAGAGTGCCGCCATGAGATCAGATGCATCCCTTAGCGCGTTTGGATGCCCGGAACAACCCCGGGTCGATGGGGGCTTACTTGATGTCTAAGATGGTGACTTCGCCCTTGAGAGGTTTGACCATGTTTTCGGTGACCTTGTTGAGGGAGGGGCCTTTGTCGTGCGGGGCGTGGATGTAGAGTTTGCGATTGCGCTGTTTGAATTTTTTGACCATTTCGGCGGCGGTTTCATCGTCGATGCGGTCTTGGAAGTCGGCGAACCAGTAGACGACGTCGGCGTCTTTGATTTCTTTGGCCATGAGGGCCCAGTAGACGGAGGTGGAGGTGTTGCCGAGGGCGACGCCGCGATCGATAAAGAAGGTGGCTTTGCGGTTGTTGACTTGTTTGTAGACTTCTTCGAGGGGCATTGGGGACTTGGGGTCGTATTTGAGGTTGGGGTATTCCCTGCCGATCATGCCCATGTCCTGCTTGCCTTGCCAGTATTGCCAGAATTTGTTGAATCGGGGATCTGAAACGGGAATGACTTCGTCGGGTTTGTCTTTGACGGGGTTCATCCAGCAACCAAAGTAGAGAACGAGGGAGGAGTCGCGGCCGACTTTTTTGAGTTCTTTGACGACTTCGGGGAGGTAGCGGGTCATGGAGCGCGAGACATCCATGACGACGGCGATTTTGCGTACGTTGTCGATTTTTTTGCCGAACATCATGATGGAACCGGCACCGGAGCTTCCGAAGTTGGTATCGAACGAACCCATGGTGGAGCCGAGGTCGAGGGTGGTGGCGGAAGGGTCGAATTCGACGGCTGGCATGGGCACTGCCGACGCATTGGTGGCGGTGGTGAACTTCATGCTGGCGGTCATTTGAGTGACCTGGGATTGAGGCGGTGGTTCAGCGATTTTTTTGGTGCTGGGGGCCTGCTCCTGAGTGGTGGGGGCGGAGATGGCGGTGATCTCGGAGGCAGGCGGGCCGGGGACGACGACGATCAAGACGCCGAGAAGCAGGGCCAGGGCGGCGTGGACGATGACGGCCATGACAATGGCGGCGGCTTTTTCCTTGCCGTGGTGGGGATTGGCTACGGTGGGAAGCTCGATGGCTTCGTCTGGCAACACGGGGACATGGGTGAGGTCGTCGAACGTTACGGCCTCAGCGACGGTTTCCTCTTCGTCAGAAACAACGGCGGCTATCGTGATTGCGGGTGTTGGGGCGCTGAGAGCGACGGGGACGACGGGTTTAATCTCGTCGAGTTCTGAGGGGTCGGAATCTGAATGGGCGGAGGTATCAGACATGGGAATTGGAACGTGAAACGGCTATTTCAGTTCACTTTTAGCGAGTTTGCTCGGATTTGACGAGAACCAAGTTTGGCTGGCTACTGCCCCAGGTGGAGGTATTCGCGGACGGTGTGATTCATGGCGCGGCGGACGGGGGGGAAGGCGTCGGCGAGATGGGAGAGGACGGAGACCATGGCGAATTCCTCGGCGAGGACGTGTCGGCTGGCGGCGTGGAGGTGGGAGATGACCATGCCTTCGTAGAAGTCGAGACCGGGGGCGCCCCGGCGTTCGGCGCGGCGTTTGAGGAAGTCCGGGTAGAGGCTGGTGAGGACGAGGAACTGATTGGCGCACTGAACGTGGAGGAAGAAGCGTTCGTGGCGGCTGGCGCGGTCAATGGAGTTCAGGTAGTCGTGACTGTAGAAGCTTTCGACTTGGCGTTCGGCTTCCTGGCGGCCGCCGCTGGGACGGCAACCGTAGTCAGCGCAGACGACGGCGATGTAGTCGGCGACGGAGACTTCGGTGACGCCGACGCGTTTGAGGGTGTGGCGGACGACGATGAAGAAGAAGAGTTCGGCGGAGAGAAGGGCGGAGCAATTGCGGATGACGAGGCTTTCAAAGAGTTTGGGATGATCCAGGATAAGGGCGATGGTCTCAGGGTCTTGGCAAAGGTCCGAGAGGCTCTGTTTGCCCCGGTCGGTGAGGGCGAGGGTTTGAAAGATGAAGTTCCAATCCGTCTCGGTGAAACGGAACCAACAGCCTGGACGAGGGAAGTTTGTCATTACAGCTGGGAGTTGTTCTAACTCACTCTCCACCTAGCATCAGTCGTGCCAGATGAAGGGGGGGTTACATGCTGGATTTGAACACTGACGACCCAGGGACGTTCAATGTGCTGACCGATTGGGGTCAGATGGGGGCTTTGATGTGTGCCCAGCAGTGGACGTGAGGGTCGCCCCGGAAGTACCAGACCATATTGGGGCCTTCGACCTGCCAGGTGTCCCAGACGCTGTCGTTGCCGACGTCTTCGTTTTTGGAGAAGGCCATGTGGAGGTCGTCCATGCCGGAGGCGTCGATGAGAGACAGGGCTTCTTTGGCGTCCGTTTCGCGGAAGGGTTTGATGAGGTCGGCCAGGACAAGGCGGACGAGGTTTTTTTGATCGGACGACATGGAGCCCACCCGGATGCCGGGGAGGCCGGTGGTTTTGCGAGAGAGTTCGACGGTTTTGGTGCCGTGTTCTCCGCGAGAGGTTTCGAGAAGGGCGGTGGCGCGTTGTTTGCCGTCGAGGGCCTGGAAGACTTCGTTGGCGCGGAGTGCCTGGAACCAGTAGGCGTTGCCCGGGTGGTTGGGTTCTTCGTCGAAGCCTTGAGCGGCATGACCGTAAAAGATGGGACCTCCGAAGGCGGTGCCGACGGCGCTATCGCCATCGCAGCGGCGGGTGCAGTGGCGGCCGGTGAGGACGAACTCGAACTTGCCGGAGCCGGGTTGACCGAATAGAGCGATGGAAGCACTGCCGAAACCGCCGTCGCGTTTGTTGTCCTGGTCGAACTGACGCCAGACTTCTTTTTTGTATTCGTCGCTGTGGAGACCGTCGAAGATTTGACGGACGAGGTCTTGCTGATCCTGGTCAAGGACATCACGGATGGCTTTGGGGCGGATATGCCAGTTGTTGTCGACTTTGAGACGGAGAGGGTCGTCGTAGGGGAGGCAGAGGGCGGTGGTTTGGGCTTCGTTAAGGCTTTTGTGGAGCTGCTGTACGAGGGTCTCTGAGGTGGTGGATGGAGCTGCGACGGCTTGAGTGCCGATGAAACTGCCCAGGGCGGCAGCGCTTTGAGTGATGAACTGGCGGCGGTTGGTGATCTTCATGGTGCACTTATTGAAGCCAGTCGGGGATCGTTTGGAAAGCAAAATCAGGTGGGAGGTCAGGTTTGCACAGGGGGCGTTTTGGGAGCGGAAGGAGGTTGCCATGCTTTGGCGTCAGCGCTGCCTTCATGGGTGGGGTCGGAGCGGAAGAGGGATTCCAAATTGGCAACGCGTTCGCGGATGATTGCGAAGTAAGCGGATTCGTCCTGCAAGCGAATGGGGGCGAGGTCGCGGGCGCTTTCGATGTCCCAGCGGCGAAATTTGCGGGCGGCGCGTTCAGCGGGATAGGCGGGAATGCCAAGCAGGCGAAGGGTCTGGGTGCCGGCGTCGAGGGCGCTGCCGGCGAGTTCGTGAAAGACGTGGTGGACGCCTTGTTGGATGAGGCGGAGGCGATGGTCCATGCCGGTGGCACGAGTGACGATTTCGAGATGGGGGAAATGGCGGCGGGCGGTGGCGACGAGGAGGTCGATGGTTTCTTCATCGCTGATGGCAATGACAAGGAGTTTGGCGTGCTGGGCACCAGCGGCGTGAAGGATATCGAGGCGGGTGGCATCGCCGTAATGGACTTCGAAGCCAAGTCGGCGAGTGAGTTCGACGTGTTCGGCGTCGGTTTCGAGGACGACTGGGCGGAAGCCTTGAGAGCGAAGGAGGCGGCCGACATAGTTGCCGTAGCGGCCGAAGCCAGCGAGGATGACAGGAGAAGAATGCTCGATGGCATCTGCTTCACGGTGTGGGGTGGCATCAGGATCGGCTGGGGGTTTGAGCCAGTTGCGACCGGCGAGAAGAGCGAGGGGGGTGAGGGCCATGGAGAGAGCAACGATGGCATTGAAGCGGGCGGATTGATCGAGGGTGAGGATGCCGAGGCTGGTGGCCTGACTGAAGAGGACGAAGGCAAACTCACCGCCTTGGAACATGGAAAGGGTGTAAAGTGGGGTGGCACCGGGGGCGAAGTGGAAGAGTTTGCCAAGGGCGGCGAGAACGGAGCCTTTGATGAGCACGAAGCCGGCTAACAGCAGGGTGATGCCAAGGGGATCTTTGAGGATGAGTTGAAGGTCCATGGAGGCGCCGACGCTGATGAAAAAGAGTCCGAGAAGGAGGCCTTTGAAGGGTTCGAGGTCGCCCTCCAATTCATGGCGGTAGGGGCTGCTGGCGAGGACAACGCCAGCGACGAATGCACCGAGTGCGGGAGAGAGACCGACGAGCGACATGAGGCCGCCGATGGCCAGGACGAGGAGAAGGGCTGTGGCGGTGAAGATTTCGCGCAGGCCGGCATTGGCGATGTAGGAAAAGAGGAAGGGAAGCAGCCAGCGGCCCGCGAGGACGACGCTGGCTATTGCGGCGCAAATGGCGATACCCTGCATCGCTCCACTGAGGTGGCTGGCTGAGTGGATATCGTTTGTGGCGATGGCGGGTGTTGATGCAAGGAGAGGGAGAATGGCAAGGAGGGGAATGACGGCGATGTCCTGGAAGAGCAGAGTTGCAAAGGCGTGGCGGCCTCCGGCGGTGGCGTGAAGGGATTTTTCACGAAGGGTTTGAAGCACAATGGCGGTGGAACTGAGGGCGAGGATGAAGCCGATGAGGAGGGCGGATTTCAATTCGATGCCCCAAAGCCAGACACCGACACCGAGAATGATGCCGCAGGCAAGCATTTGGGAGCCTCCGAGTCCGAGTAGGGTGCCGCGCATGCGCCACAGAGCGGAAATTTTTAACTCGAGACCGATGAGGAAGAGCATGACGACAACGCCAGATTCGGCGATGTGCATCACTTCGGAAGAAGAGGATGAGCCTCCGACCAGTCCGAGAACGTGGGGGCCGATGCCGACACCGGCAACGAGGTATCCGAGAACAGAGCCGAGGCCGAGGCGTTTGGCGATCGGGACGGAGATGACCGCAGCCGTCAGGTAGACGAGGGCGGATTGGAAGAAGCCGGGATCACTCATGGCGAAGGTGGGAGGTCGATGCCTGAGGCGAGGTTGGAAAGAAGGGTGGAGTAGGCTTGTGAATGCGGAGCGAGATCGGCTTCGGTTTGAAGTTGGCCAGTTCCGTGGACGACAAAGGGGTCCAGATAGGTCATGCCGCAAAGTCGGGCGGTTTGTTCGAAGGGAAGAAGGAATTCGCGAACGGGGTGGCGATTGCGTCCAGCGGTGCAATAGACCTCGGCGCTGCCTCCGGTGGTGACGGCTTGGAGGAGAGATTTGCCTTGAAGGGCGGTGCCGCCTTCGCCGTAGGCCCAGCCATACTGGAGGACAAGGTCCAGCCATTCTTTGACTAGGGCGGGGGCGCTATACCAGAAGAAAGGGTGCTGAAGGACGATGATTTCGTGGTCGAGGAGGAGCTTTTGTTCGGCATCCACATCGATCATGTAGTCGGGATAGAGTTCGTACAGATGGCGGATGGTGACGCCTGCGATGGATTTAGCGGCAGTGACAAGATGGCGATTGACGCGCGAACGATGGGGCATCGGATGGGCGTGAAGGAGGAGGATTCGGCGTCTCATGATGTCAGAAGGGGGTAGTTTCCCTCGAACTCATGGAATTACAATAAGCAAGGGAGGCGGCAAAACCTCGAAAGCGGATTGACCTGAGCGTGGAGTTCCGATAGAACTTCCGACCCTGACCTGCGTGGTGATTTGCTAGAAGCTTTGATCCCGCATCGTTGCTAACCCTTGAATTCTCTAATTTGTTTTTATGAGCACCAATGCCTCCAAGAAAATCATCAATAACCCACTGACTTGCGCCGACGATTTGTTCGACGGCCTAGTGATCGCTTACGACGGCAAGGCACGCCGGGTAGGGAAGCGGTCGATTGTGATGAATGATTTGCGGCCGGATGCTCCAGCATTGTTGGTGGGTGGAGGTGCCGGGCATGAGCCGATTTATCATGGGTTGATTGGTAAGGGCATGGCGGACGGGGCGGCTGTTGGAGAAATTTTTGCGGCGCCACCACCTGATATTGTGCTTGAGGCGACACAGGCGGTGAGCCGAGGCAAGGGTGTACTGTATTTGTATGGCAACTATGCCGGTGATGTGATGAATTTTGACATTGGCGGTGAATTGGCGGCGGACGAAGGGATTGAGGTTCGGACCGTGATCATCAACGACGATGTTTGCTCTGCGCCTCCGACGGAGAAGGGCAAACGACGCGGGGTGGCTGGCTTGGTGCCGATTGTGAAGTTGGCGGGAGCAGCGGCGGCGACGGTGGATACCCTGGATGAGTTGGTGCGGATTGCGCAAAAGGCGAATGATATGACACGGTCGGTTGGGGTATCGACCAAGCCGGGGTCCATCCCTGCAACCGGGGCGGCGACCTTTGAACTGGCAGACGATGTGATTGGGTTGGGGATGGGCATTCACGGGGAGAAGGGGGTCGGTCTGATTCCAATGTGCACGGCTGATGAGTTGGCACCGAAGATCCTGGACCTTTTGTTTGCGGATGATCTGGAGTTGAACGCCGGGGATGAGATCGTATTTTTTGTGAACAGCCTCGGTTCGACCCATATGATGGAGCTTCTCATTTTGCTGCGGGCGGCGAAACCGATCCTGGATGCGCGTGGATTGAAGGTTCATCAGACTATTGTGGACAACATTGTGACCTGTCAGGAGATGGCGGGGGTTTCCTTCAGTATCACCAAGTTGGATGCCGAATTGAAGGCACTCTGGGATATGCCTTGCGAAAGTGTGGGCTACACCAAGTTGTAGGGTAGATCGGGCCTCTTTGAAGAAAGAATTTTTGCCTAAGGTGCGGCTGGGGTTTGTGCCTGAGGCGATTTGGGGCTAGCTTTGCGCGCCCGCCAAGAACAAAGGTCGGGCGGGATAGTTTTCTTTGAGCATGAACATCACGATCATTGGTTCTGGATATGTTGGTCTGACCACAGGCGCTTGCTTTGCCGAGGCAGGACACTTTGTGCTTTGCGTTGATAACGACGTAGAGAAGGTGGGTAGCTTGAAGGCTGGGCAGATTCCGATTTTCGAGCC
This sequence comes from Verrucomicrobiaceae bacterium, assembly GCA_029865835.1. Taxonomy (GTDB): domain Bacteria; phylum Verrucomicrobiota; class Verrucomicrobiia; order Verrucomicrobiales; family Verrucomicrobiaceae; genus JAGRPD01. Next base: position 5,914 of record JARXAL010000231.1, on the reverse strand, counting down.
GGGACTTGAAGCGCTGGTGAAGCGGAATGTGATGGCGAAGCGACTCGGGTTCACGGCTTCGACAGAAGAGGGTGTGGATCACGGTGAGGTGCTGTTTATTGCGGTGCCAACGCCGCCACAACCTGACGGCAGTGTGGACTTGAGTTTCATGGAGAAGGTGGCGCGTGAGATCGCGCAGTATTTGGATTCTTACCGGGTGATCGTGGATAAGAGCACGGTTCCTGTGAAGACTGGAGAGCGGGTGGCGGCGACGATTCGTCGATATGCGAAGCCAGGTGTGGAGTTTGATGTGGTGAGTAATCCAGAGTTCCTCCGCGAGGGCAGCGCGGTTGCGGACTTGATGAAGCCGGACCGAATTGTGATTGGAGGGAACAGTGATCGGGCGTTGTCGATCATGCAGAAGGTCTATGAGCCGTTTGTGGCGCCGGTCTTGGTGACGGACATCAATAGTGCCGAACTGATCAAGCATGCGGCGAACAGCTTTTTGGCGCTTAAGATCTCGTATGCGAATGCGCTGTCTGAGATTTGCGAGGCCGCCGGGGCGGATATTCTCAAGGTGGTTGACGGGATTGGGATGGACAAGCGGATCGGGCGATCGTTCTTGAATGCAGGACTGGGATATGGGGGATCTTGCTTTCCGAAAGACATTGCTGCATTCATTGCCATTAGTGATCAGTTGGGCGTGCCGTTCACTCTTTTGAAAGAGGTGCAGGCGATCAATAAGCGTCAGATTGATCGTTTTGTGGATTTGATTCGGGAGCCTTTGTGGGTGTTGAAAGAGAAGAAGTTGGCGGTCTGGGGTTTGAGTTTTAAACCGAACACAGACGATGTGCGCTCTTCGGTAGCGATTGACCTGGTAGAGAGATTGGTGGCTGAGGGCGCGGATGTGGTGGCCTACGATCCGAAGGCCATGGAGAAAGCGAAAGAATTGTCTGTGGGTGGTAAGATTCGGTTCGCTGAAAGTCCATTGGAAGCGGCGCGAGGGGCTGAAGCATTGATCATTGCGACAGAGTGGCCTGAGTTTGCCAACGTGGACTTGGCTGAGTTGCGAGATGTGATGATGACGCCGTTTATTTTTGACGGGCGAAATTTGATCGATCCGGCTGCGGCGGCATCGTATGGATTTCAGTATCGCGGCATTGGTCGTGGTGCGGGCATGGAATCGACAGTGCCTGAGTCCTTGTGAATCGCCCGGCTGGACCAGTTCGAAGCAGGGATGCGATTAGGTACCCCTCTGGAAGGTTGCCTGCGAGCGCGCGTGCGGCTGCGCAGTCGGTGCTGAATCAGTGGGCGGTGGGTAATCGCCATGCGACGGAGTTGATGGAGAGCTTGCCTGTGTGTCGTGCTTTGAAGGGAGCGGATCGGGCTTTCATGCAGGACCTGGTGCTAACCACACTGCGGAACTTGAGTTTGCTTGATCATTGGATTGAGGAGATGACGGGAGGAAAGGTGTTGGATGAGGCGACGGTGTGGTTATTGAGGGGTGGGTTGACTGAGTTGTTGATTTTGAATGTGGCGGAGCATGCGGCTGTGAATGAGAATGTGGGTCTGGCAGGGCGAGCATCTGGCTTGGTGAATGCGGTGCTGAGAAGGAGTTGTCGTGAACGAGGAGCTTTGCTGCAAGGGATGGGGTCACTGGGGGTTGAGACGCGGACATCGCATCCGGCCTTTTTGTTGCAGCGCTGGGAGTCGCAGTACGGGGAGGCGGGGATGGAGAAACTTGCCGAATGGAACCAGGAGCCAGCACCCGTCTTTGTGCGATCGAACCGGCTGCATCCTGAGGCGATTGCGGGCATGGCGAGGACAGAGGGGGTGGAGTCGGTGGGTGGCGATTTTTATCGGTGTGAGATCTTGCCGCGATCGGCGTTGGAGGCCGGTTGGTGTTACGCTCAGGATCCGAGCACTGTTGTGGCACCGGGATTGTTGGAAGTGGGGCCGGGCATGATGGTTTTGGATGCCTGTGCGGCCCCTGGAGGCAAGACAGCTTTTCTGGCTCAGATGATGGAGAATCAAGGATGCGTGGTGGCTTGTGATTTGCCAGGGGGAAGGTTGCGGAGGCTGGAGGACAATCTCTTGCGATTGGGGGTGCGTTGTGTGGAGGTGCGTGGAGTGGATTGGCTGGAGGAGGATGGTCTGCCATTTGAACCAAGTTCATTTGACCGAATCTTGTTGGATGCGCCGTGCTCGAATACGGGTGTGATGAGGCGAAGGGTGGATGTGCGGTGGCGGTTGTCGGAGGCGGAGTTTGATCGGATGGTGGAACTGCAACGAGCGCTTCTTAGAAGGTGTTTGCCGCTTTTGAAGCCAGGAGGCCGCCTGGTGTACAGCACTTGCAGCATTGATCGAGAAGAAAATGAAGGGCAAATGGAATGGGCCGTGGCGGCGTTTCCCGGGCTTACTTGCCTGTCAAAAGAGTCTAGGACACCGCATCTTGACGGGGTAGATGGGGCGTTTGCGGCGGTTTTAAAGTGGGCTTGATTGAAAGGTTGATAGGAGTACTGAAATGTCCGACTTTCTTCCACCTGTTGGGTATCATGGCATCAAGCTGGTGAAGAGTTTCGAAGAGTTGGTAGGGACTGCGTTTGGCGGGGAAGTGAATGCGTTGTGTTGGTGCCGAGAATTGTCGGGCAATTTTGGGGAGGTCTTGGAGGTGTTGGGCGCGGGTGAAGGAATTACAACCTTGGAGGATGAAGATTTGGAGGGACTTTGCTTGAGTGAAGAGGGGCGATTGGCTGTTGAGGTCATGCTGGGGGATCTTCGAAGGCTTCGAGAGCATGGGCTAGAGCCTGTATTGGATTGTGTGAATGGCTATTTGCGCGATGCCGACCCTGGGCCATTACCGACGGATGTTTTTTCCTTCCATGTGGATAGTGCGACAGCTGAGGCGGATACGTATCTTTGCACCTACCATGGTCCTGCCAGTGAAGGTTTACGAAATGATGAAGCTGTGCGGCGTGTGGATGTCCCGGAGACGCGTGCGGAGCTCTTGAAGCTCTATGGAGGTGATGACGATGAGGGTTTTTGTGAATTCCTAAGTGAAAACTGTTTTGACCTGCATTACGCGATGCTTGAAGGGGCGAAGCCTTTTGGATTTGGAGTGGGTAATCTATGGCGAATCGCGGTTGCCTACCAAGGGAGTCCAGTGAAGCCGTGTATTCATCGAGCGCCAGAAACGATGCCGGGAGATCCGGGTCGTTTGCTTTTGATTAGTTGAGGCGCATTGAATTGTGGAATTTGGGTCCAATTTAAGTGTCCGGTTTTCACGAGACGATTGGGATAGGATACCGGTGTGCCCCCGTTTTACTCTCTGACCATGATTCGAACTCTTCCGCTCCTTTCATTCCTAGCTCTCGCATTGGCCGTTGCTGTCGAACCTTCGAAGACAAATCGAAAACCAAAAGCTGAGGATCAGGCCGGGTTGAAGGATGCGAAGTATCTCGATACAGGCAAGCCGCTGCCTCCAGAAGACCCCGAGTTGGCGAGATACTATGCTTCCGAGAAGACACTGCCTTTTCCCGGAACGACGCCAGCATTGGAAACTCGTTTGCCGCTGGCGTTAAGAAAGGATGATCATGTCGTCTTCATTGGCAATACCTTGTTTGAGCGTGGGGCGCAGTTTCCGTATTTCGAAGCGATGCTGCAGAAAGGGCATCCTGATCTTGGACTGGTGATTCGCACCCTCGCCTGGGCGGCAGACGAGGTGGACTTAATGCCGAGACCAGAGAATTTTGGAACTTTGAACCAGCATCTCATGGCGCAGAAAGCGGATGTGATTTTCGCTGCGTTTGGCTTCAATGAATCGTTCCGTGGCGTGGAGAAACTGCCGGAGTTCAAGCAACGGCTCACGGCGCTGGTGCAGGAACTCAAAACGCATGCCTACAATGGTCAGACTGGACCACGGATCATTCTGGTTTCGCCCACGGCCAATGAGGACGTCAAGGGCGTACCCGCTGGGACGCTGAATAATGCCCGGCTCTCTGCTTATAGGAAGGCCACGGGCGAAGTAGCTGTTGCGGAGAAGGTGGGTTTTGCAGATGTGTTTGAGCCGATGTTACCAGCGATCAAGGGACTTACCTTTAACGGGGTTCATTTGGAAGATGCGGGCTATGCGGCGCTGGGAGAAGCCCTCTATCGCGCTACTTTTGAAGTCAGCGCGCCGGAGGTGTCGGCCGAGTTACGTGGGGCCATTGCTGACAAGAACAAGCAGTTCTCTCAACGTTACCGCCCTTTGAATGGATTCTACTATACGGGTGATCGAAATAAGGATTATGGTTACCTCGATTTCCTGCCGGCGATGCGCAGTTTTGACATCATGGTGGCGAATCGTGATCGTCACATCTGGGACATGACCCAACCGGTGGATGATTCAAATGTTCCTGAGATGCCCGCGACGAAGGAGAGCAAGGGCGCAAATGAGTGGATGACACCCGCGAATGAGCTTGCAGCGTTCAAGATTGATCCACGCTTTGAGGTGAATTTGTTTGCTAGCGAGGAGCAGTTTCCGGAGATCGCGAATCCCATTCAGATCCGGTTTGATACGAGGGGTCGAATGTGGGTCAGTACTTCACAGGCTTATCCGCATCTTTATCCGGGGCAGGAGCCGGCAGATCGTTTGTTGATTCTCGAGGATGTGGACCATGATGGTCGGGCGGACACTTGCAAGGTTTGGGCGGACAAGTTGCACATTCCGCTGGCGTTTGAATTTGGTGATGGGGGTGTCTATGTCTCTGACGAGCCCCATTTGACCTTTCTCCAAGACAGCGATGGAGACGGGAAGGCCGACTTTCGTCGTCAAGTTTTCACTGGCTTTGGCACGGAGGACTCCCACCATGCGCTGCATGATTTTGTTTGGACGCCCGATGGCGATCTCATCTTCAGGGACTCCATTTTTCTTCATTCGCAGATTGAGACGGCCTACGGTCCGCAGCGCATGGATAACTCAGGATGGTTTCGTTTGCGCACCGACACGCAGCGTCTGACGACGTTCGGTAGCTATCCAAGCACCAATCCCTGGGGAGTGACTTTCGATGACTGGGGTCGCCACATGGCGAGCCATCCGATCTTTGCGAATGCGTTTCACGCGACCAATCCGCCTTATCCAGAGCAGCATCCTGGTGCCGGGAAAATGCCTGCGTATTCTGGCACCTGTGGACAGGAATTCATTGATTTTGATTTCTGGCCGAAGGAGCTCCAAGGCGGCTTTCTCAAAGCGCGCTACAAGCCGACCAACAACATCGAGATGCATCAGTGGATTGAGAAGGGGGACCACTTTGAGGAGCAAAAGATTGGGGATTTGATTTTCTCGACCAATCTGAGTTTCATCCCGACCGATGTGAAAATCGGTCCACGGGGAGACATGTTCATTTGTGATTGGTACAATCCGATTAAAGGCCACGCGCAGTATTCGCTGCGTGATCCTCGCCGTCTGCGGACCAGCGGTCGCATCTGGCGCATTGTGCCGAAAGGGGCGAAGCTCGCTGAGCCACCTGTGATTGCGGGGGCCTCAATTGAAGCGTTGCTCAATCTTTTGAAGAGTCCGCATTACCGCTGGCGTTATCAAGCGAAGCGCGAACTGAGTGGACGCGATGCTGCCGAGGTCAAAGCCGCGCTGGATGCTTGGGTGGCGAAACTTGATTCCAAGGACGAGCGGCATCGACATCATCAAGTTGAAGCGCTATGGACCTATCGCACCCTCAGCTTGGAAAATGCCACCTTGCTCAAGGAAGTGCTGCATTGCGATGACGCGAATGCTCGTGCTGCTGCTACGCAGCAACTTCGGCATGTGACCCTGCCGATTTCTGAATTGCAAGTTCGGGCGAATGAAGAAAACGCGCTGGTTCGATTGGAGGCTGTGATCGCTGCGAGCTACATCGGCAGTAAGGAGGCTTATCAGGCTATTCTCGGCGTGCTTGAT
>JARXAL010000280.1 GCA_029865835.1 Verrucomicrobiaceae bacterium | reverse complement strand
AGCTGAAGCTCACGACTACTTTGGGGGGCGGGGCTGCGGGGTGGAGCTTACGGCGGCTTTGGCGGGTGGGGCTGCGAGCTGAAGCTCACGACTACTTTGGGGGGCGGGGCTGCGGTGTGGAATGGTTGTGGCGACTGCGGTGGCTTGTAGTTTTAAGAAGGTCTGCGGTCGAAATTTGGCGGGAATGCAAGGGGAGGGTTGCGGAGGTGGGGGGATTGATTTAGAACCGGGGGTTCGAGAGTGTTTCATTCCGGTTTTTTCCTATCCTAATGGTTTCTATTTCAATCCGTCAATTGACCAAGCGTTTTGGGCGCAGCACGGTTCTGCATGGGGTGAGTGTGGACATTGAGGAGGGGGAGTTGTTTTTTTTGCTGGGGCCGAGCGGGTGCGGGAAGACGACTTTGTTGCGGCACATCGCGGGGTTTTATGAGCCGGATGAGGGGCAGATTTTGTTTGATGACAAGGATGTGACGAAGCTGCCGGTGCATCAGCGGGGGACGGGGATGATGTTTCAAAGCTATGCGTTGTGGCCACACATGACGGTGGCGCAGAATGTGGCGTTCGGGCTGGAGGAGCGGAAGCGGCCGGTGGCGGAGATTCATCAGCGGGTGGAGGAGGCGCTGGAGCAGGTGAAGCTGGGCGGGCTGGGGGGGCGGAAGATTCAGCAGCTCTCGGGCGGGCAGCAGCAGCGGGTGGCGCTGGCGCGAGCGCTGGTGATTCATCCGAATTGTCTGCTGCTGGATGAGCCGCTTTCGAATCTGGATGCGAAGTTGCGGATCGAGATGCGGGCGGAGATTCGGCGGATTTGCAAGGCGTATGGGTTGACGGGGATTTATGTGACGCATGACCGGGATGAGGCGCTGTCGATGGCGGACCGGTTGGCGATCATGGACAAGGGGCACATTGTGCAGGTGGGGACACCGGAGGAGGTGTATCGGAATCCGGCGACGCCGATGGTGGCGGAGTTCATTGGGGAGACGAATTTCATTGAGGGGACGGTGGTGCAGGAGAGCAGTCGGCCGGGGCTGTTTAATGTTGAGACGCCGATGGGGGTGTTGCGGGGGAGGCCGAGTGGCAAGGACTGGGTGCCTTCGGCGCGGCAGCCGGTGCTGGTTTCGATTCGGCCGGAGGCGTTGAGTTTTCAGCGGTTGTTTGACACGCCGAACCGGTTGCCGGGGAAGATCACGGGGACGACTTATTTGGGGGCGATGGTGCAGTATGAGATCGGGTTGGCGGGGGAGCAGGTGGTGCGGGTGCTGGAGATGAATCCGGAGCGGGTGCGGCATGTGGGCGAGGCGGGGACGGAGTTGATGGTGGCGATGAAGGATGTGGTGATTTTGCGGAAGTAGCCTGGAATTATGACTGCCGAGGAGACTCAAGAACCCACGCTGACGCCCGGGGCGGCTGTGCCGAGGTGGCGGGAGTGGCTGGAGCGGCACAAGAAGGAGGCGCTGGTGGTGGGGGCGATGTTGATGACTTTGGCGGGTCCGTTTTTGCTGAGGCCTGCGGGGTCGACGGGGCCGGCGCGGTATGATCGGCGGCTGGTGGTGATGACGCCGCATCATGAGTTGATCCGGCGTGAGTTTGGGGCGGCGTTCAGCCGGTATTGGAAGGAGAAGACGGGGGAGGTGGTGTTTGTGGACTGGCGGGTGCCGGGGGGGACATCGGACATCGCGCTGCTGCTGAAGTCGGAGTACATTGGGGCGTTTCAGGTGTATTGGGAGAAGACGCTGGGGTTGGAGTGGACGGGGAAGGTGGCGGGGGCGTGTCTGGATGGGAAGACGGTGTTTTCGGAGGGGACGGTGGAGGCGAAGGCGCGGAAGGCGTTTTTGGAGTCGGAGGTGGGGATCGGGGTGGATTTGTTTTTTGGCGGGGGGCCGTATGATTTTCAGCAGCAGGCGCGGGCGGGGGTGCTGGTGGCGGCGAATGGGAAGGGGCAAGGGGGATTGCCTGCGGTGCGGAAGGCGCATCCGGAGTGGTTTTCGGAGGCGGGGATTCCGGAGACGCTGAGTGGGGAGACTTTTCGGGACAAGGATGAGCGCTGGGTGGGGACGTGTTTGTCGAGTTTCGGGATTGTGTTCAATCGGGATGTGCTGAGGCGGTTGGGAATCGAGAAAGATCCGGAGGCGTGGTCGGACCTGGCGGATCCGCGATTGATGGGGCAGGTGGCGCTCTCGGATCCTTCGAAGAGCGGGTCGGTGACGAAGGCGTTTGAGATGGTGATTCAGCAGCAGATGCGGGTGGCGTTTGATGATTTGACGGCGAAGCAGGGGGCGGGTCGGTTTGCGAAGTCGCCCCAGGAGATTGAGAAGGAGGCGGTTCGAATTGGGTGGATGGAGGGGATGCGGCTGATTCAGCGGATCGCGGCGAATGCGCGGTATTTCACGGATTCGTCGCCGAAGATTCCGCTGGAGGTGTCGAGGGGAGATGCGGCGGCGGGGATGTGCATTGATTATTATGGGCGGTCGGCGGAGGAGCAGACGCGGGGGAAAGATGGGAAGTCGCGGGTGGGCTTTGTTTCGCCGGTGGGAGGGACGGCGGTGTCGGTGGATCCGGTGGGGATGTTGCGGGGGGCGCCGGATGGGGAGTTGGCGACGGCGTTCATGGAGTTTGTGTTATCGGATGCGGGTCAGGGGTTGTGGGGATTGAAGGCGGGGGTGGCCGGGGGGCCGAAGACGGTGGCGCTGAGGCGGTTGCCGGTGCGGCGGGACTGGTATGTGGAGTCGAGGCTGGGGATGATGAGTGATCCGGAGGAGCGTGCGTTCGAGAAGGCGAAGTTGTTTCATTATGAGGCGAACTGGACGGGGCCGGTGTTCAATGCGGTGCGGTTTTTGATTCGGGTGATGTGTGTGGACACGCATGTGGAGTTACGAGCGGCGTGGGAGGACCTGGAGCGGGCGGGTTTTCCGAAGGAGGCGACGAAGACGTTTCACGAGATTGGGTTGATTCACTTCGACAATGCGGCGGGCGGGGTGACGGAGACTTTGGCGTCGCGGGACAAAGCGCAGGAGACGCGGTTGGCGAGGCAGTTGGGGGATGCGTTTCGGAAACAGTACGGGCTGGCGGGGAGCTTGGCGCGACGCGGACAATGAACTTCAAGATGCGGATTTTTTCATGAGCCGGAAACTGAGTTACATAGTCTTTGCGACGATGGTGGCGTTTTTTGGCTGCTTCTTTTTGGCGCCGATTTGGACGACGGTGGTGTCGGCGTTTCGGACGGCGGATGGCGGGTTTACTGGGGAGTTTGTGTGGGAGGTGTTTCGCAATCCGCTGTATCGCGAGGGGTTGACGAATGCGTTTTGGATTGCGCTGTGGACGACGCTGGGGTGTCTGGTGGTTTCTTTGCCGTTGGCGGTGCTGCATGTGCGGTATTTGTTTCCGGGTCGGGTGCTCTTAAACTCGCTGGTGCTGACGCCGATGGTGTTGCCGCCGTTTGTGGGTGCGATCGGGGTGAAGGCGATGCTGGGGCAGGCGGGGGCGCTGAATAGTTTTTTGGCCGCGGTGGGTTTGATGGATCCGGGGCATCCGATCGATTGGTTGGGGGAGGGGCAGATGTTTGGGATTGTGATCATGGAGGTGCTGCATTTGTACCCGATCATTTATTTGAATGCGGCTGCGGCGTTGGCGAATCTGGATCCGGCAATGGAGGAGGCGGCGGCGAATCTGGGGTGCACGCCGGCGCGGAGGTTTTGGCGGGTGACGCTGCCGTTGATCATGCCGGGGGTGTTTGCGGGGGGGACGATTGTGTTTATCTGGGCGTTTACGGAGCTGGGGGTGCCTCTGGTGTTTGACTATGACCGGGTGACGTCGGTGCAGATTTTCAGGTCGCTCAATGACTTGAGCGGGAATCCATTTCCGTATGCGCTGGTGTTTGTGATGCTGGTGTTCAGCGGGGGATTTTACATGCTGGGGAAGGTGCTTTTTGGGCGGAGTGATGCGGTGGGTGGCGGGAAGGCGACGACAGCGCGGGAGATGATCGAGGTGAAGCCGATGTGGGGTTGGGCGATGACGGCGTTGTTTGCTGGGGTGACGTTTTTGGCGGTGGTGCCGCATTTGGGGGTGGTGCTTTTGTCGGTGGCGTCGGATTGGTATCAGACGGTGCTGCCGACGGGGATCACTTTGGATCATTTCCGGGATGCGTTGGGGCATGATTTGACGCTGAGTTCGATCAGCAACAGTCTGAAGTATTCGTCGCTGGCAGTGCTGTTGGATTTGGTGCTCGGAGTGGGGGTGGCGTATGTGGTGGTGCGGACGAAGATCCCTGGGAGGCAGATGCTGGACACGATGGCGATGCTGCCACTGGCGGTGCCGGGGCTGGTGATGGCGTTCGGGTATTTGGCGATGTCGAGGGAGGGGCAGCCTTTGAGCTTTTTGATGCTGGGTGAGAATCCGATTTTGCTGCTGGTGATTGCGTATTCGGTGAGGCGGCTGCCGTATGTGGTGAGGTCGGCTTCGGCGGGCTTTCAGCAGGTGAGTCCGTCGCTGGAGGAGGCGGCGCAGAACATGGGGGCGACACCGGAGCGGGCGCTGTGGCGGATCACGCTGCCACTGGTGGCGCCGAACTTGGTGGCGGGTGGGCTGCTGGCGTTTGCGTTTGCGATGCTGGAGGTGAGTGACTCGATGATTTTGGCGCAGCAGGCGGCGCATTTCCCGATTACGAAGGCGATTTATTCGTTGATCGGGGCGCTGGGGAGCGGGCCGAATCTGGCGGCGGCGCTGGGGGTGTGGGCGATGGTGTTTTTGACGGTGACGTTTGTGGGGGCGGCGGTTTTGCTGGGGAAGAAGATGGGGGGTTTGTTTGGGGGGTGAAACTTTTGTTGAGGTGAGGTGTTGAAGACTGTGCTGCTGGTTTTTTCCGGTGGTTGCGCGGGAGGGGATTTGAACCCACCTTTCCTGCATCTCATTGAATTTTATGAAGGCTTTTTGGCGAATTTGTTTTTTGATGCCGCTGGCGGTGGGTGGTGTTGTGCTGGGGCAATCTGGAGAGCAGCCGCCGAGAGAACCGCCACCTGGTGAAGGCGGGATGAAGCCGCCGCCGATGATGAGGCCGCCGAATGAGGGTGGGCCGCCGATGGGGCGTGGCGACAGGCGTCCGGGGGACGAACGCGGAGACAAGAGGGGTGGGGGGGATCGCTACAGTCCGGGAGGGAGGCCGCCGATGTTTGGGGAAGGGTTTGAGAGATTGACGGAGGAGCAGAAGGTGCGGGTGCGCGAGGCGCTTGGGAAGGCTTGGGGGCGGCCGGAGGTGTCGGAGGCGCGGGATCGGATGATGAAGGCGAACGAGGAGATGCGGGACGCGATTCACGCTGCGCTGAAGGAGATCGATCCTGAGATTGCGACTTTGTTGGCGAGCATGAGGGGGCCGGAGCCGTGGGGGGGGCGTGGGGAGATGCCGAAGATGCCGCCAGCGGAGTCGCCGGAGTTTCCGGGGGCGGTGGTGAAGCGATTGGAGATGGAGTTGCTGGTGTTTTCACCGCCGGAGCGGCGGGAGGAGGCGCGGAAGTTGCATGGTCGTTTGTTGGAGATGCCTGAGATTCGGGTGGCGGTGGAGAAGCTGAATGAGGCTTCGGTGGGGGATCGGATGGAGGCGATGGAGATTTTGCGCCGGGTGTATCGGGAAGGTGTGGGGCGTGAGATAGGGAAGGGACGGGAGAAGCGGGAGGGTGGAGGGACGGAGTTTCGGAGGCCGCCGGAGGAGGGGAAGTGAGGGTTGGCTGATCTTGCGAAGAGGGTTAGGATGTGATGGCTCGAAGCCATCATTCCTTGATTGCGAGCCTGCGTGTCTCACAGTTGTCGGCTGCTTCTTTTTGGCCGCAGCATGGCTCGCGCAGTTCCTCGCGACGAAAAGTGTGAGAGATGCGGGCTAAGCGCGGGGGTGGGAGGCGTCGTAGACTTCCTTCATGCGTTGGGTGGAGACGTGGGTGTAGATCTGGGTGGTGCTGAGGCTGGCGTGGCCGAGGAGGGACTGGACGCTGCGGAGGTCGGCGCCGTTGTTGAGGAGGTGGGTGGCGAAGCTATGGCGGAATTTGTGCGGGGTGACGTGGATGGGGAGGCCGGAGTGTTTCCAGTATTTGTCGACGATGTCAGCGAGTGCCTGAGAGGTGATGCGGCGGCGGAGTTTGCTGAGGAAGAGGGGGCCTTCGTGGACGGTGGCTTTGAGGCGGTAACGTTGGACGGCTTCGAGGGCGTGGCTGCCGACAGGGCAGAGGCGTTCTTTGCGGCCTTTGCCGATGACGCGGATGGTTTCGGAGTAGGTGTCGAGGTCGTGGACGTCGAGGCTGGCGAGTTCGCTGAGGCGCATGCCGGTGGAGTAGAACATTTCGAGGACGGCGGCATCGCGTTCGGGAGCCCAGGGGGGAGCTTGTTTGTCCTTGGGCAGGGTCAAGGGCAGGCAGAGCATGGACTCGATCTGAGTGACGGTGAGGACGACAGGGAGTTTCTTTTCTTGTTTGGGGATTTGGACGTCGAGCAGGGGGTTGTGATTCCAGGCGCGGCGATGGTTAAGCCATTTGTAGAAGCTGCGGAGGGCGGCGAAGTGAAGGCGGATGGTGGCGCGGCCTTTTTCCTGCTTCATGAAGTGGAAGAGGTGGCGGCGGAAGTCGTCGGCTGAGAGGGTCTGCCAAGGGCAGGGGGGGGTGCCGCCGGTGTGCTGGCTGGCGAAGGTGAGGAGGGCGTGGCGGTAGTTTTCGACGGTGCGAGGGGAGGAGCGGCGTTCGACTTCGAGATAGGAGAGGAAGTCGAGGATGAGAGGATCTGGGGGTGGGGGCTCGACCTTTGGCGTATCGGTAGGAACACGCTTGGGAGAGGCTTTCCGGGGTGGCATCGGGGAAGATGGCAGAGGGCGACGGAAGAGCAATGGGGGAAGACGGATCGTCAAGGCGTGGATTTGCGTGGACAGAGAGGGGTGGGGGATGATATCAGGAAGTCTATGAAGAAGCGTTTTTCGATTGTTAGCTGGGCGATGCTGGTTTTGGTGGGATGGATGATGACTTCGATTTCCAGTTCAGGGGCGGACGGTGCTTACCGGCATGTGGTGTTTTTCAAGTTCAAGGATGACGCGTCGAAGGAGGCGGTGAAGGGGATTGAGGAAGCGTTCATTGAGCTGAGCAAGAAGGTGGACACGGTGACGGGCTTTGAGTGGGGGACGAATGTGAGTCCTGAGGGTTTAAACGATGGGTTCACGCACTGTTTTTTGGTGACCTTCAAGGACAAGGCTGGGCTGGAGGTTTATTTGCCGCATCCGGAGCATGAGAAGTTTGTGAGCCAGTTAAAGCCGCTTTTGGATAAGGCGTGTGTGTTGGATTATGTGGCGCAATGAGTGGGTTTTAGACGGAGATTAATTCAATGCCGGAAACCACTTGGGCCTGGGCACACGCAGAGCGGTGGCCTTGGGCGCTGGGGGTATTGCTGCTTGGGATGGGGCTGGTGTGGCGCGCTTATGGCGCGGGGATGTGGGGGAGGATGAAGTGGGCGGCTCTGTGCAAGGTGGTGCTTTGGATTTTGTTGGCGGTGATGATTTGTGATCCGCTGAGGGTGGAGGAGGCGGCTAGGAAGAGGGCCAATGAGGTGGTGATCGCGGTGGATGGGTCGATGCGGATGGGGGTGCCTTCAGTGGAAAAGGGGATGGCGGTGTCGGAGGAGGTGAAGAAGGCGTTGGCGTTTTCTCAGCCTTGGATGGCGAAGCTGGAGGAGGACTTCAAGGTGAGGCTGGTGGAGGCGGGGGATCGGCTGCGGGGTGTGGCTGCGGTGGAGGAGGCGGCTTTTGGAGGGACGGGTGGGGAGTTGCTGCGTGCGGTGCGGGCGTTGCGGAGTGGTGGTGCGGGGAGGGCGCTGGGGGCGGTGATTTTGGTGACGGATGGAGGGGCGAGGGATGCGGCTTTGGTGGATGAGTTGGTGAAAGAAAAAGGGGCGGCGGTGTTTCCGGTGATGGCTCGTGCAGAGGCGATGACGGCAGATCTGGCGTTGGAAGAGGTGAGGGTGGCGCAGACGCCGTTTGAGGATGCGCCGGTGATGCTGACGGTGGCGGTGAAGGCGCTGGGATGGAAGGGCAAGGGGTGGACGGTGGCGGTGCTGGATGAGGCGGGGAAGGTGCTGGCGAGTGGAGGTGGGAAGGTATCGAGTGAGGTGGAGGTGGGGTCGGCGAGGTTGAAGCTGACGGGGGTGAAGCCGGGGATTTCGTTTCTGCGGGTGCGGCTGAGTGATGGGGCGAGGAAGCCGGAAGAAATGATGGGCGACACATGGACGAAAGGTGGTGGTGAGGCGACGTTTTTGAACAATGAGCGGCGGGTGATGGTGGATCGCGGGGAGGGGCCTTATCGGGTGTTGTATGTTTCAGGGCGGCCTAACTGGGAGTATAAGTTTTTGCGGCGGGCATTGGCGGCGGATGAGGAGATTCAGATGCCGGCATTGATTCGGATCGCGAAACGGGAGCCGAAGTTTGAGTGGCGCGGGCGAGCGGGGGAGACGAGCAACCCGCTGTTTCGAGGGTTTGGTGCGCAGGGTGAGGAGGAGGTGCAGCGGTATGACAAGCCGGTGATGATTCGGTTGGAGGCGAGGGATGCGGAGGAATTGCGGGATGGGTTTCCGAAGTCGGCGGCGGAGTTGTTTGGGGAATACCGGGCGGTGGTGTTAGATGATGTGGAGGCGGGCTTTTTTTCGGCGGAACAGCAGCGTTTGTTAGAACGGTTTGTGACGGAGCGGGGTGGTTCAGTGATGATGTTAGGTGGGCAGGAATGTTTTCGTGAAGGAGGGTATGAGCACACGCCGCTGGGGCGGATGCTGCCGGTGTATCTGGATAAGGTATCGGATGAGGTTGGGCTGGAGGATGGGAGGCTGAATTTGACGAGGGAGGGCTGGTTGGAGCCTTGGTTGAGGTTGCGGGCCGGTGATGTGGATGAGGAGCAGCGATTGTCGCAGATGCCGGGGTTCTTTGCGATGAATCGGGCGTTTTCGATCAAGCCTGGGGCGGCACTTTTGGCGACGGTGACGGATGAGTCGCAGAAGGCGTGGCCGGCGCTGGTGACGCAGCGGTTTGGGGCGGGTCGGGTGACGGGACTGCTGCTGGCCGATCTTTGGCGCTGGGGGATGCGGGATGAGGCTGGGCGTGTGGATTTGGAGAAGCTTTGGAGGCAGCTTTTTCGGTGGTCGGTAGTGGATGTGCCGGATGCGTTAGAATTGCAGGTGACGAATGCGGAGGGGCAGGGGGGCAAGGTGAAGCGGGTGACGATGCGGGTGAGGGATGAGGCGTTTCAGGCGGTGGACGATGCGCTGGTGCGGATGGAGGTGACGCGGGAGGGCGGGGGAAAGGTGGTGCTGCATGGAGACCCGAGTCTGCGGGAGGCGGGGTTGTTTGAGGCGGAGTTTGTGAATGAGGAGGCGGGGAGTTATCGGGTAGAGGCGGTAGTGGAGAAGATGGGCAGAACTGAGGAGGTGGGTGCGGCGAAGCGGATGGGGAAGAAGGTGACGGGGTGGGTGCATGATCCGGTGCCGGCGATCACGGCGGATTTGCGACCGGCGACGGATTGGATGCAGCGGTTGGCAGAGGGGACGGGAGGGGAGGTGCTGGAGTTAGCGGAGATGGCGAGGTTGCCGGAGTTGTTAGGCGAACTGAATGTGCCGGTGATGGACAAGCGGGTGGAGCTGCTGTGGCATGGGGGATGGGTATTTTTGCTGGTGTTAGGTTTGCTGGTGGGAGAGTGGGCGTTGCGTAGAAAGGCGGGTCTGGCATGAAACGGTGGCTTGTTTTGGCGTGTTGGGGTATGGGGCTGCTGCTGGGTGCGGCGGAGCCGGAGGTGCGGGTGCTGGTGATTCGCGGGGCGGATGGGACGGAGGCTTATGGGAGGGATTTTGCGGAGCAGTCGCGGCTTTGGAAAGAGGCGGCGGGGCGGGCGGGAGCTGGTTTTGAGGAAGTGGGGCCGGAGATGGGTGAGGGGTGTTTGGCAAAGGCGAAGATGAAGCTAGAGGAATGGGTGAAGGCGGGACCGGTGCGGTTGTGGGTGGTGCTGGTGGGGCATGGGACTTATGATGGTCGAGAGGCGCGGTTTAGCCTAACAGGATCGGATTTGATGCCGGAGGATTTAGTGACGGTGTTGAAGCCGTATGCGGGTGAGTTGGTGTTTGTGCATACGGGGTCGGCGAGCGAGCCGTTTGCGCGAGCGTTGAAGGGAGAACGTCGTGTGATGGTGACGGCGACGAAGAGTGGGGATGAGGTTTTTTACACGCGATTTGGGAAGCCCTTTGCGGAGGCGATTGGAGGGTTGTCGGAGGCGGATGTGGATCAGGATGGGCAGGTGAGCGTGCTGGAGGCATTTTTGCATGCGACGGCGGAGGTGAAGGGTTTTTACGAGACGGAGGAACGGATTTCGACGGAACACGCGCTGGTGGAGGACAATGCGGATGGTGTGGGGACGCGATCGGAAGTGTTTGAGGGGACGAGGCCGAAGGCAGGGACGAAGGTGCCGGTGGATGGGGCGCGGGCGCGGCAGGTGGTACTGGTGCCGGGGGAGGAGGAGAAGCGGTTGACGGAGGAACAGCGGGCGCGGCGGGATGCGTTGGAGACGGAGTTGGAGGCTTTGAAGGGGCGTCGTGAGGCGATGGGGGATGAGGGGTATTATGCGGCGCTGGAGAAGTTGCTGGTGGAACTGGCAGGGATTGTGACGGGACGGGGGAAGTGACGGGCTTGCGGGGAGGGAGGTTTTGTTTCATGCTGCGGGATGGAACTGCCTGCCCGCCCCCGCCGAAATCGCCGCACCGAATCTGTTCGCTCGCTGGTGCGGGAGACGGTGCTGAGCGCGGGGGATTTGATTTATCCGTTGTTCTTGCAGGAGGGGGATGAAGAAACGCCGATTGCTTCGATGCCGGGGTGCACGCGGTGGAGTGTGGGCGGGCTGGTGAAGGAGGCGGTGGAGGCTTATGAACTGGGAGTGCCTGCGGTGGTGTTGTTTCCGAAGGTGCCGGATGAGTTGAAGACGAGCGGGGCTGAGGAGGCTTGGAATCCGGAGGGATTGATTCCGCGCGCGGTGCGGGCGCTGAAGGCGGCGTGTCCTGGGTTGGCGGTGTTGACGGATATTGCGTTGGATCCGTACAACTCGGATGGGCATGATGGGTTGGTCTCTGAGGATGGTCGAATTTTGAATGATGAGACGGTGGAGGTGTTGTGTCGTCAGGCTCTGTGCCATGCGCGGGCGGGTGCTGACATGGTGGCACCGAGCGACATGATGGATGGGCGGGTGGCGGCGTTGCGTGAGGCTCTGGATGGAGAGGGGTTCACGGAGGTGGGGATTTTGTCGTATGCGGCGAAGTATGCGAGTGCCTACTATGGGCCGTTCCGGGGGGCTTTGGATTCGGCTCCGAAGGCGGGAGACAAGAAGACGTATCAGATGGATCCGGCGAATGTGCGGGAGGCAATCCGGGAGGCGGAACTCGATGAGGCGGAGGGGGCGGATATGCTGATGGTGAAGCCGGCTGGGGCTTATCTAGATATCATTGCGGCGCTGCGGGCGAGGACGATGCTGCCTCTTGCGGCATATCAGGTAAGTGGGGAGTATTTGATGATCAAGTCGGCGGCGCAGGCGGGCTGGGTGAATGAGGAGCAGGTGGTGATGGAGTCGCTGATTGCGATCAAGCGGGCGGGGGCGGATATGATTTTGACTTATTTTGCGAAGTCGGTGGCTGCGCGATTGGGGGGGCGTTAGAGGGGTTTCTTGGCGGTGGATTTGGTTTTCGCTTGGAAGAGTTTGCGGTCCCAGTTTTGTTTGAGTTCTTCGGGGGTGATGGTGCTGTTGGCGCCGGTTTCGGGGATGGGTTGTTTGGCGGTCCAGAGGAGGGCGTTGAGGAGGAGGCGGCGCTGGTTGGGTTCGGCGAAGTTGCTGTGGAGGTCGCAGCCAGTGAAGCCGAAACTGCGACCGCCGTTGGGGCGGGTGTAGGCCCAAGCGACGGTTTCCTGGCGTCCGGCATTGGCTTTGGCGTGGGCGGTTTTGCGACTGGTGTCGGGCATGAGACAGGTGAGGACGGGGGTAACGCCGGATTCGGCGAAGTGGAGGTTGTAAAGCCAGCCGTCTTTGGGGAGGGCGAAGGGTGTGATTCCCTGGGTGGTTTCGTGGGTGGGGATGGCAGTGAAGTCGACATCCCAGTGGCCGCGGCAGCCGATGTCGGACTGGAAGACGGCACCGAACCATTGTTTGAACTTGGGGGCGAGATCGGGTGGGCAGTCGATGCCTTGATGGAGAACGATGAGGCCAGTGCCAGTGTCGGCGAGGGATTGGATGCGGGCGAGGCGCTCTGGGGTGAGGAAGGGGAGTTTGTTGCCGCCGTCCATGAAGAGGAGAACGCTTTTGGCATTGGTGAACATGGTTTCGTCCTGGGGCCAACCGTCGGCGATCATGACGGGGGCGATGCCGGGGATCTGGGCTAGCCAGTGGCGGAGGAGAGCGCAGCCGGCGAAGTATTCGTGCTGGCCGGGTTTGTTGCTGGGGGTGCCAGCGAGGAGGATGATTTTGGCGGCGGTAGGGTCGGTGTTTGTGGGTGGGACTCCGAGAGGAACGCGGCTTTGCTCTTGGGTGAGTTCAGCGTGGGAGATGACGGCGAGGGTGAGGAGGAGGGTGAGGATGGGGAGGCGCATGTATGAAGCCTGACGATTTTGGGCTTCTATGGCAAGACTAACGTACTTTCGTTAGGCTTGACGGAGTAGAATGGCGTCGACGTTGGATTCGTCGTGGAGGGCGTCGGAGAGGATGACGATGGGGTCGCCGGGTTTGATGAGATCACGCTGACGGAGGAGGGCGAGAGCGGAGCGGATATTGGCTTCGGGATCGCCTTTTTCGAAGGGCATTTGGATGGGCTGAACGCCGCGTGCGAGAGTGAGGATGCGACTGACGTGCAGGTGCGGGGTGAAGGCGAAGATGGGGGAGAATTCGGGGCGCTGGTGGGCGAGGAGGTGGGCCATGACGCCCCTGAGAGTGAAAGTGATGAGTTTGGAACCGGGAATGGAGTTGGCGAGGACGATGGCGGCTTTGGCGGTTTTGTGTTTGTTGGTTTTGAGGGGGGCGTCGGAGGCAAAACGGCCGGAGGGGTAGCGCTGCTCGATGCGGCGGGTGACGGTATCGAGGACTTCGACGCATTTGTCGGGGTATTGGCCGATGCTGGTTTCGCCGCTGAGCATGACGCAGTCGACCTGTTCGATGACGGCGTTAAAGATGTCGGTGACTTCGGCCCGGGTAGGGACGGGATTCTCGATCATGCTTTCGAGCATCTGGGTGGCGACGATGACTTTTCGACCGTGGTAGGAGCATCGTTCAATGATGTCGCGCTGGATGATGGGGAGGTCTTCGACGGGGCATTCGCTACCGAGGTCGCCGCGGGCGATCATGATGCCGCCTGAGGCTTCGACGACGGTGTCGATGTTATCGAGGGCCTGTTGATTTTCGATTTTGGCGATGACGCGGGCTTTGCTGCCTTTTTGTTCGAGGAGGAGTTGCAGGTGTTGGATATGGCCGGGTTCACGGGCGAAGGAGAGGGCGATGAAGTCGACGCCGAGTTCGATGCCGAGATCGAGGTCGAGGTAGTCTTTGGCGGTGAGAGGGGGTAGTCTGACGGGGATACCGGGAAGGTTGATGTGGCGGCGGGAGCGCATTTCGCCCTTGGTGGTGACCTCACCGAGGATGCGGCGGTCGCCGACCGAGAGGACTTTCATTTGGATAAGGCCGCCATCGATGTTGATGATGTTGCCGGGTTTGAGGTCCATACAAAGGTCGGCGTAGTTCACGTCAACCGAGTAGGGGACGTTGGGCGGGAGATCGGCTTTGGTGCGGAGTTCGACGTGGTCACCAACATTGAGTTGCCAGGGTGTTTCGAGGTCGCCCGTGCGGATCGAAGGGCCGGTGAGATCCATCAAAATGGCGACGTCTTTGCCTGCGCGTTCAGCGGCTTGGCGTACATTTTGATAGACAGAGCGGGTCCAATCATGTGAGGCGTGGCTCATGTTGAGGCGGATGATATCGGCGCCGGTACGAATGAGGGATTCGATGCGTTCGGGCGATTGGGTGGCTGGTCCGAGAGTGCAGAGGATTTTGGTTTTTCGAGTGTTGGACATGGGTAGGAAAAGTTGGAAAGGGAAGTGGGGAGGCTAGTGTTTGGTGTATTGAAGGCCGGCTTTGGAGATGCCGTTTCTCAAGAGATCGTATTTGGGATTTGTGTGGGCTTTAAAAAAGGTATGGAGTCGGGTGTGGATGGTGGATTGTTCATGCCCGTAGCCGGGCTGGTTGTAAAGGTTGAAACGCTCCTGGGGATCGGCGGTCATGTCATAAAGTTCGTGGGGGCCGTTGGGGTGGCGCTCGATGAGTTTCCATCGATCGGTGCGGAGTGCGCGGGTGTTCTCCATTTCGTAAGCGACTTCGTCTTGCCAATTGGCGGGGAGGGTATTTTTGCGGAGGATTGGAGTCAAATCACGACCAGGGGATGTCGGAGTTGTTGGTGTAGGGAGAGCGAGGTAGCCGAGGAGGGTGGGCATGAAGTCGTAGTTGCTAACGAGAGCATTGCTGGTTTGGCCGGCTGGGATGTGTTTGGGGTGACGAAAAATGAAGGGAATCTGCATCATGAGTTCGTGGGCGCCGATGGGGCGGGTGTGGTCGCCCATGCCCCATAAGCCATTTTGGCCCCCCATCCAGCCTTGGTCGGAAGCGTAGATGACGAGGGTGTTTTCGGACAGTTGGAGTCGATCGAGTTCGGCGAGTATTTTGCCAACGCCATCGTCCACACCGCTGGTTTCGGAAGCACAGCGTTCGATGGCGGTCTGGGTATTGTGGAACGATTTGTTCGCGTGCTGCCAGGGGTGCATGGTGTCACGCGGGAAGCTGGGGAAGGGCTGGTCTTTGTATGTTGGGGCGTGGCGATTGCGAGCGGGCCGGGACATCATGGGTCCGAGGTTGTAGGGGCCGTTGTAGGCTAGGAAAAGGAAGAAAGGCTTTTCTCTGTTGGCCTGAATGAAGTCTATGCCACGGCGGGTAAAGTATTCGGTGGTGTATTCGGGTATGACGGTGATTTGGCCGTTTTCGATGATGGGTTGGTTATAGAATTCTTTAGTCGAGCCATCAGGTTTGGTGACCCAGAAGGAAAAGCCTGGGGCTGGGGTGATATTGGCACCGAGGTGCCACTTGCCGCTGAGACCGCAGGTGTAACCTTCGTTTTGCAGGACCTGAGGAAGGGTGGTGAATTCGGCGAGGGTGTTGTAGGCCTGGGGGCCCATCATGAATTTGGGGTCGAGGAAGCTGTGGACGCCGTGCTGGCTGGGGATGAGGCCAGTGAGGAAGGTGGCGCGGGTGGGAGAGCAGACGGGGTTGCTGCTGAGGGCGCGAGTGAAGCGAATGCCGTCGGAGGCGAGGCGGTCGATGTGGGGGGTGCGGATGTCTTTGTTGCCATAGCAGCCAAGGGTCCAGGCGCCTTGGTTATCGGTCAGGATAAAGACGATGTTTGGGCGGGTTCTGTTCTCAGCAACCAATACCGAGGACAAGAGAGGGGCTAGGAGCAGTGCGAGGGCGGTGGCGCGCATGGACGCCGATGCCTAGCATTTGAACCATGCAAGAACAAGGGCTGGGTTTATTGAGGGGTATTTGGTTGGTTTTTGTGTGATCTGATGGTGGGGTGTTGGGCTCGCTAGCACTGGATCATGAACGGGTGAGTTCTGCGACAGCGTCGGTGGTGGCTTGGGAGAGGACTGCAAGGCCTTCTTCGAGGGCCTCTTGGGTGATGGTGAGAGGCGGGCTGACCTTGACGGTCTGTCCCCAAGCTCCGACAGGAGCGAAAAAGAGGAGGCCACGCTGAAAGCAGAGTTCGATGATGCGGTGGGCAAGATCGTGGTCAGGCGTCTTTGTTCCGGGCTTGACGATTTGCATGCCGCCGACGAGTCCGACAGCGGTGACGTGGCCGACGAACTGCGGATATTGGGTCTGGATTTGCTTCAATCCAGTGAGGAGAATTGGTCCCAGTTTGGCGGCATTGCCGGGAAGGTCGTCGCGCAGGATTTTACGAATGTTAGCGGAGGCGGCGACACAGCAAATGGGGTTGCCCGTGTGGGTGCTGGTCATGGAGCCAGGAGGAAATTGGTCCATGATTTCTGCACGACCGATCACCGCTGAGAGTGGCATGCCGCTGGAGATGCCTTTGCCGCAGCAGATCAAGTCGGGAGTGACTCCGTAGTGTTCGAAGGCCCAAAATTTACCGGTGCGACCGAAGCCCGCCTGAACCTCGTCAAAGGTGAGCACGACCTGATGTTCGTCACACCAAGCACGGAGCTGTTCGATGTAGGGCACCGGAGCAAAGTCTGGACCGACGCCTTGATAACTCTCCATCATGACTCCTGCAATCTGTGAGGGTTTCATGCCAAAATCTTCGATGGCTTTGAGAAAGGCGTGGAAGCTGGAATCACCTTCCCAGTAGCCATCAGGGAAGGGGGCGATGACAAAACCTGGATCCATGTTCACGATCCAGCTTTTTTGTCCTGACATGCCGCCCGCTTGCTGGGATCCGAGAGTTCGGCCGTGGTAACCGCGATCGAAGCCGACAATGCCGATCTTATCTTTGCCGCCGACTTTTATGCCGTGGGCACGGGACAGTTTGATGGCGCATTCTGTGGCTTCAGAGCCGGTGGAGAGCAGAAATGTCTTGTCGAGGCCGGCAGGGGAAATGGAATGGATGAGTTCAACGAGTTCTGCGCGTTCGGTGCTGGGAAAGACGTAGTTGTGAAGGAGTTTTTTGTCGATCTGAGCGCGAATGGCATCGCAGATTTCGGGGGAGGAATGGCCAGAATTAGTGACAAGCACACCGCTTGACCAATCGAGCCATTGATTGCCGAAGTTATCAAACACAGACACGTCCTCAGCGTGATCCCAAACGATGGGCGGCATACCGCGCATGGAGAGCGGTTCGTATTTGCGGAGTAGATCAAGGGTAGCGACGGAATCTGGATGGGGGATGGCCGTTTGGATGCGGCGATACTTGGTGGCGACGTGTGGGACGTTCTGAGGAGTGGTATTGAATTCTTTGCCCATAGGATTTGGTGGTTTGTTTCGGTGTATATCTACCGATTCGAGGTGGTAGGCTCTACGGCAAATGTGGCTGGGACTGGTGTTTTTGTGATGTCAGCGGCGTTCGATAAAGGAAAGCCCCGGTGGATCACGAAGGATCACACCGGGGCCTTTTTGTTTGGGCTGTGGGGACAGGGACGAAGTAGGACTCAGAGATACTTGCGCTTGAACATTTGATAACGCAGGGAGACCATCTTGGTTTTGATTTCTTTTAGCTGGAAGTCGTAGCGCGTCATTTCTTCGGCGCGATGGGGTTCGCTGAGTTTGATTGACTCTATTTGACCGCGGAGATGGTCGATAGCGGTGCCTAGCTCGGTGAGTTTTTTGGTGTCTTCATCGGTAGCGCGTGATTCGTTGAGGATTTGCTCAAGGATACCGTATTCGCGCTGCATGTAAGCGACGGCGTTTGGAACGCTGTCGGCCCCGCCAAGTAACACGCCACTTTCTTGATCGACTTGAGGCGTTGAAGGCATGAATTCTTGAGGTTTTTGAGGGAGAACAGCTTGTGGATCGGAAGGGAGTCCCCCGTGTTTGGCGTCGATCAATGTCGGGGTGATGAAGAGCATAAGGTTCTTTTGATTCCGAGCGCGGTTTTTGTATTTGAAGGCGTAGCCCAAGATTGGGATTTTGCTGAGGAAAGGGACGCCGGTTTCGCCTTCGCGTTCTTTCGCTTCGTTGAGGCCGCCGACAGCGACGGTGTAACCCGAGTCGACTTCAACTGGAGCGCTATAGACTCGTGAGGAAGCGACGGGGTAGGGGTTGCCAGCGATGACTTCGTTGCCCACGATCGTGGAGACAGTGATTGCCATGTTGAGGTAGACTTTTTGGCCTTCCATCTTTTTTGGGAGAATGTTCAAGACGGTTCCGATCGGGAGATATTCGATTTGTTGAGTCGTTGTGGCACCTGTGCCGAGAGTAGCGGATGAGGCAGCACTCAGGACGGGTTGATTGACGACACTGCGGATTTGAACTTCACGGTTGTTCAAGGTGACCATCCGGGGGTATGAAGTGGTGGTGGTGGTTTCATCCCGCATCATGGCGCGAAGTTTAACGTTGATGTCTTGGGCACTGAGGATGCTGCTTTGAGGCCAGGCGAGAGTGCTGGCGACGTCGTTAGGATTCAAACCCGTCAGCAGGGGGGCTAGGTCGGTGCGATATCCGCCGTTGGTAGGAACTTGATTATACCTTACGGCACCAGTGGTTACGCCATTTTGGTCGGTGGTGAGTTGTGAACTATCAACTTGCCGGAACGTCCCAGATTCGAAAGTTCCTGTCCAGTCGACACCGAATTCGCGCCGAGGATCGCGGGCGGTTTCGAGGAATTTGACTTCGATCGCGATCATAGGTTGGACTTTGTCGGCAGCTTGGAGGTAGCCTTCGACCCAAAGATGTTGGAGTCTGGTAGCGACAACATAGAGAGTATTGGAGTCTGATTTCCAAATGACCTTGGGTTGGCGGGTGGCACTGAGTTCATTCGCGCTGCCAGCATCGCCAGGATTTTGACCGGCGCCTCCGGCGCCACCGAGGGCTCCACCGAGTCCACCGCCGAGGCCCGCCATGCCACCACCGGCAGCCGCATTTAGTACCATTTCCTCGGGTTGAAGATCTAGGATGGCGCGAATGTCGTTGATGATTTCGCTGCGCTTGACGGCAAATGAGTCTGTGGGCCCTTGGAGGCTTAGTCCGCCTGAAGTGCCGCCGCCGCCGCCTCCCCCTCCTCCCGCGCCGCCACCGCCAAATCCTGAGCCTGAAGTGCTAGCTCCACCCGAGCCGCTGATTTTTTCGACTCGCTCGAGCGCGTTGTGGCGAATTTCATAGGACTTGCCTTGCAACTCGCGGTCGTCGGCAGGGCGAATGTACCAAATGCCGTTTTCTGGGATCATAGCGAGTCCATGGGCGCGGCAAAGCGTTTCGAGAACTTGAAAAGGGCTCGCGTTGATTGAGAACGTGATTAGCTGGCTCCCTTCTTTGCTGTCATCGGGAAGAGAGAAGAAGGAGAGGCCGGCGTCGGTTGCTAGGAATCTGAGCACATCTGAGAGGATGGCTTTTGAGAAATCATATTGGGAGGGGGGGAGATTACGGAGGCGAGCGGCTTCGGCTTCATATTGCGAAGGGAGGGTCCTAAGGCCTTCGTTCGCCGAGGAGAAATGAATTGGGGAAACCAACGACATCAAGAGACTGGCGAAAAAAGAGCGGCGGATGAATGGAGTATGCATAATGATTTCCTAGAATATGATAATTATAGTTAATGCATTGAATTGAAGCAAGAGAAAAATATAAAAGTTTCCAAACTATCAGTCCATTGCGTCAATAAAGGGGTTGAAACGGCTGGCAATCTTGAAACATGGGAAGTTTGAGTCTGATGAGACCTTGGCGCTGTTGATATGGTTTTGGTTGAGGAGACAAGAATAAACTGGCGAAGGTAGCAGGGTTGAAGGGCCCAGGATTAAGAGTTGGATGAGAGATTTTGGGAGGGGTCGAGAATATCTGGAACCCAAAGTGACTGAGAAATGGAGAAATTACGGAAAAATTTAATAAATATGTTTGCCTCGAAGGAAATATTGTGTTTATTATAAAAACAGTAAATAATACAACCGTGAAGACGCCATTGCCAATTAAATCCGAGCTCCCTGGCTTTAGCCTGGTCGAGTTGGTATTGACGATTGCGATCTTGGGAGTGCTCACGAGCGTTGTGGTGCTCCGATATGGGTCGCAAGGAACGAGAGTTGGAGAGTTAAAATTGGAGGCCGATGTGCGCCAGCTCAATCAGATGGTGAGTCTTTATCAAGCGGACGGGGGTAGTCTTGCGAATTTGACTCAGGCGACGTTTGTGATTGAGAAGCTAAAGAACTATCGGCCAGAGAGCACTCTAAAGTCACACACGGGACCCGTTTCTGGACGACTTTTGGATGCGCGGATCGTCCCGGTGATGGGAAGTGGTTCTGCAGGGAAGCCGCGAGCGGTCTGGGACGCAACCAGACAGCAGTTCATCATCGTGAATGATGGGAGGCAAGGGGCGATGAGTTTTGCCATGGATGCGAGCCGATCCAACGATGGGGGACAAGCAGAGAACCGCCTGGGGGGCCAAGTGGTGAAATTTGATAGTTCAAGCGGACCAACTTGGATCTGGAGTGCGCCAACGCAGCAAGTGACAACGACGACTTACAATCCTACGGACTTGTCCGGTGGCGGATTAAACAACCCGTTTGATCCAAGTGTTCCTTCGGGAACTGGGTCTGGGGCTGGTTCGGGCGGTGGAAGCGGGAGCGGGGGTGGAAGTGGGGGATCCGGGGGTGGCTCTGGTCCAAATCCGCCAGCGGGGCCGACTAAATTACCTAGGCCGCTTGTGACCCAGAGTGGGGGTACGTATTCATTCAGCAGCTTTCCAAGTTCTGTGAGTATCAGTTCAAATGGGGCTCCGGTTGGAGACTCTGTGTTGATGTATCGAAAGGGAACTGGTGCATGGCAGGCGTCGGGTGGAGGCCAGGTAAGTATCGCACCTGGCGACGTTGTCGAGGCGCAGAATCTTCCAGCTGTTGGTGTGACAACGGTTAGTAGTAGTGATGTGAATCGAAATGAGTATTTCCGGCTTGTTTCCGGCTTTACAGGGGGATTTCAGCCGTCGATCACCAATGTTACGGGGGGATCAAATCTCACATTCACCACGGATACCTCGACGCCAGGCAAGATTGTATTCACACATGGTGATCCGCAAACAGACTTGGGGAATGGGGAGATTATCAGCACGGGAGAGGCGAGCGTTGTTGAACTGACAACGAAGAGTTTCACCGCAGCCCAGCCGAATCAGTGGTTTAGTCTTGCCGATGTTTCGTTGCGAAATGGTGAGATCTTCAACAACTCTGGAGCTGATTCATTGCGACTGCAGTTAGACCTGAACATCAGCAATCCCGCATACGTTGGCACTGCGAACATTGAATTGGAAACGATCAACACACCCACTGTGTTTGTGGCGGGCACAAACACCCCTGACCGACTCAAAAGTGCTGATATCGTGAAATTCAGCAACCCGCAGACCAATGTGGTCGTGGTCATTGATGGGATTAATTATCGACTAGAAGTTTCATGGCAGAGCAGTGATCCGACCACTGGGGTGGTCAGTGGGAACGACTTCTTGGTTTTCGAAGGGGGAAGCGCAAGCGGAAGTCTGAGGGCACGGTTCGTGAGCGATCGTTAGCAGAAAGACGATGCAGATTTCACCAAAAACACATTCATATGGAAGACATTAACGAAAGAAGCCAACTGGGTTACCGGATTCTGCACCTGTCAAAAGACGGTGGAGTGAGTGACTTTTACGTTACTCCCTGGGAACCGCTGACCTATCGTCGTAACGGGAAGTTATGTTATGACTCCTTTGTCTATCAGCCGGAGCGTCCTTTGGAGTTCACTGCCGGATGCATTGACTACGCCATGAGTCTGGGTAGCCGTCGTTATCGTGTCAACCGGATGGTTACCCGAGGGAGGCCGCGTTGGGTCATGCGGTTGTTGCCAGAAAAAATTCCAGAGCTGACTGGATTAATGGTTCCGCCTGCGGCGATCAAGGCTTTTCTCGAAGCTAAAAATGGTCTCTTCCTGGTGTGCGGCGCCACTGGATCGGGGAAATCGACAACCATTGCATCGATGATTCTTGAAAGAGCGAGGAGAAGGCAGGAGCACGTCCTGACCTTCGAGGACCCGATCGAATACATTTACCCGTCAGATTTGCCATCATTGGTGTCTCAGCGGGAGATTGGTTCTGATGAACTCGATTTTGGCAAGTCTCTCCGAGCTGCTCTGCGGCAGGCGCCTGATGTGATTCTTGTGGGGGAAATTCGGGATGGAGAAACCGCAGAGATCGCGCTTCAGGCAGCCGAAACCGGCCACGTGGTGGTTGCAACTCTGCACACCTCTTCGGCTGCGCAGACGGTGACTCGCTATTTGAAGATGGTTCCCTCCGAACGGATGGAGAATGCGACATTGTCCTTTGCCGACTCGTTTCGTGGTATTTTGTGCCAACGCCTCATGTTTGATGAAGGGAAGGGGAAGAGGTTTCCGATTCACGAGTTGTTGCTTCCGTATGATTCAGTCTGCGGGATGATCCGGCGGGGTGAGTTCAAGAATCTTGAACAAGAACTTGAAGCCGGATTTACGAGAGGGATGCAAAATTTTGACCGATGTCTCCAGATGCGCTTGGCCGATGGCTGGAAGCCGGCTGCTGCCCGTAAAACGGGTTACCAAGAACATGAGGTGTATGATTTCCTTGCTAAAGAACAACTAACTGCCTGCTATGCTAACTGAAGAAATCAAAAGTGTATTGAGTTTTGCTGCGTTCCGCCCAGATGTGGACGATGCGGATATTCCGTGGGCAAAGCGTTTTGAGGGGCGAAAGTCTCTTTTGATCAACATTGGCCGCAGCCAGACTAGCTGGCGGGCCATTGATAAGAAGGGTGTACTTGTGGATGGAGGGGTGCAAGAGGATGAGTTCGCAGATGTTGCACCCCAGCGCGCTGATGAGTGGCGAGGACTAACCGATGGCGGTTGGTGTGGGGTTTCGGTCAACCACCGATTCATCATCAGTTTGGAGAATAACATGATGCGGGGGGAGAATTGCATTTCTCTGCTTCGCACTAATCCGCGAGCGGTTTTGGGGCCGAAGTTTGACCGTGGTAAACGATATGCAATCAGTCACCATCCTGAAGCGGCGACGTCGATGCTCCTTGCGGTTGAGGACTCAATGATCAAGGTAACCGAGGACATCTTGAAGTCGATCGGCCTACGTCCTGCACGTGTGTGCAGTGGATTGTTTGCGATGATGGAGCACACGGTGATGAAATTGGACGCCGAGAATCGTGGAAGTGCACCGGCTTCGTTTGTGCTGATTGCCTCCTGTGAAGGATCTATCGCAGCTCTTTGTCAGCAGGACGGTCAGTGGCGTGACCTGCGGTGTCGATCAGGCCTAGGTCAAGAAATGGTCGAAACGACGTTACAGATTGTGAGCCCACTCGTTGCCAAAGCACCTCCAGGCACGCCTGTGTATTACGTCAGCGATGGGCAGGACGAGAAGTTCAGGAGCCAATTGATGGAGCATTTGGAAAAGGTTGGTGCGCGTGATCTAACCGAGCCAGACCTGCTTTGGCAGGTCATAGGAACCTATTGAATCCACAACCTGAATTTATCCTTTAACAGAATTTAAAAGCCATTTCCGACTATGAGTGACTATCTCTGCCATGATTTCAAATCTCCCCGCGCCGATGCGTCTCGGAGGCTCCCGAGTAGCTTTCGCTTCGTTCCAATTGCTTTCTATCTTGCGATTGTTGGCGGAATCTATTTTGTGACGATGGACATCTTGAGCCTTCGACGGGCTGAACAGGAGCGCGTGACTTCAGAGCAACTTCGCAAGGAGCACGAGGAGACCAAGGCGAAGTTGGCTGAGGAAAAACTTAAAGTAGATGTTGAGACTGCGAAGGCAAGAGATGTTGCCAAGTGGGTAGAGGGAACGCGTGTCTTACAACCGATTTGCGTTGAGGCGGCCAGGGCGATTCAAGGTGAAGTTAAAATTGCAGAGTTTGCTCTTGATCGGAACGTGCAACTGCCCTCACAGATTGATGTTTCGATGAGGCTGACTGGTGCGGATGCATCACAGATTGCAGCCGTCGAAAATGCTTTCGGGAAACTTAACTATCGCCCGTATTCCCCGCAGCAGGCGCGGACTCAAGAGATGATCGATTATCGTTCGACCCTAGTTTTTGGAAACGAATAGAAACTCATACGAATACTGATATGAACGGAAAACAAATGGCGTGTATTGTCCTGCTGATGATCATCGGCGCAGTGACCTATGGTGCACAGATTGTGCATAAGAAGGCAGCGGTGGCCATTCAAGCAGCCGATGATGAAGCTGCAAGTGCCGAGTTGGCAGCTAATGATGCAAATGTGGCTAAGATAACCTTGGAGAAGGCGAAGTCTGACGCGCAGGATTTGGAGCGATTCTTGGTGGCGTGGACACCAGTCATTCAACGCCTATCTTCGCGGCAGGAAGTGGAATCAGCGGTGCAAGCGAACACCCGGGAAGCACGAGTGTTTGTCGTTAGCCAAAAGTTTGAGGAAAAGGCCAATGTCGGTGAACGGATGCGACCACGAAGCATTTTGGCGACTTTGATTGTAGAGGACGAGTACTCGAAAGTATTGAATTGGCTGGGGAGTCTTGAGAAGAAGATTCCGCTCGTTCGAATTTCGAGTTGCCGCATATCTGCGGCAAACACAGGTCGCCAAGTGCATATGGAGGTGACCTTAGAGGTGGCAGTCTTTGATCTTAGTGTGAACCCACTTGGGGTGGAAGTTAAGAAGAAAAAGTGATTTTAGACCCATTTGAGAAGGAGATATTTGATATGATTTACAAGGCACAAGATTTCAAATTTCCGGTAATAGGCGCAATTGTCGTTTTGACGGTTCTCGGCCTGGCGAATGGCCAGGAGGCAGCCCCAGTCGATCCAGGCCTCGAGGTGAGTTACGCCCTCATCTTCCCAGACGAGAAAGCGCCCGAGACGGTAAAGCCAGAAGAGGAGAATCCCTTCGTGGCGATAACGGAACTTGAGGAAGAAGACGTCAGTAACAGTGAGGAGAATAAGATTAAAGAACTGATTCTTGCCATGAAAGTCGTCGGGGCATCGCTTCGGCCTCAGGGATATCGTGTGCAATTGGGGGACATGATTTTGCAGGCTGGGATGGTTGTTCCTCCCTTCATGCCAGATCAGACAGTGCAGCTTCGAGTGAATTCGATTACGGAAGATCAAATCGAATTTGTCTGGATGGAAAAGACCAAGACGGGGCTTCCTCCAAGAACATTGTTGATGCCAATTAGAATGAAGCCTTCAGTTCGGTATGCGATGCCAGGCCAGAGCGGTCGGGGACCGAGCGAAGGCAGTCCTGTGATGGGGGAGCGGGCGACAACGCGAGTTGAGGAAGAGCCGGCACTAGTCGAGCCAAAAAAAGCGGTTTCGCTCGATGAATCTAAGGAGGAAGCCGCAATGGCACCAAAATCGGCCGTGCGGAAGAAATCGGCGGCGGATGCTGTGCTGGACATGTTCTTTAATCAAGGAGGAGGAGTTCCCGCGCCGAAATGAGAAAACGCTGTACCAGTCGGGGTGGGTTTTCTACTCTTGAACTTGTGATGGTGCTGGCGCTAGGGGCGGTGGTGCTTTCCGGCGTGATGGTGACTTATGGGACGATGATGGCGGGGCGGACCAACATCAATGAGACGGTTGATGTTGTTTTGCCTGCGAGCTGGATGGCGAATTTTTATGGTTCCTCCGCCCCTGCTACGCGGACGATTCCTGTGGCACCGAATTATGGTGCCGTTGCGCGGGCTGAGAAGTTGCGGGATGAATTCCACCGGGATGTCATTGGGGCTACTTCTGTGTTCTGTTTGTATCGCAGGGCAAATCAGGTCATTAATCCTTATCGTCTTAACTGGTTTCCATACAATGCGGCAACCGATGGGCCGATTGACTCGCCGCGTGCCTTTTATGATTTGCTTGTCCGGAAGTATCCTCCAGCCTCTGGGGTATTTGAAGTGCCAGCCAATCCGGGAGCGAGCAATACGGTTCCAGCACCGCATGCGACTATTTTTTTAACCGGCTTTAGTTCCAACCCGGCGGTGCTCGGGATTGTGGCGACTTATGAAGTGGATGTGATTCGAATGGTGTCGGCTCGGCCATGGGGATTTTATGCATCAGTGCGAAAATACAGTTTTGATCCGAACGACCTTAACTCTCCGAATAGCGTCTTTTCGAACGGATGGGAGATTTTTTATGAGCCATCGATGAGGGTTGTGACTGCTCCATCGCAGTTCGATAACGAAGGCTTTAGTCCCTTGTTCGTGATGTTTGATCGTGCGGTTAAGCGGTCAGTGGTGGAGGACAGCGTGTTGGGGCAAGACCGATTCAAGGTCGCTGCGGAGCAGCCGTTCTATTTCATTTGGTGGCCGGATCCGGCGATGCAGGATTTGGAGTCTTTGCCGTTAAGTGGTCAACCTCGT
>JARXAL010000277.1 GCA_029865835.1 Verrucomicrobiaceae bacterium | reverse complement strand
CTGCAGGATCGTCGGCATCGTCACAACCGCGTGGAAGCACTCCCATTCGGCCTCGCCGCAGTCCATGCAAGCTACCCCCGCCCTCGACCCTCATTCTTTCCAAGCCAAACAACACGCCGCACGCGCCTCCACCCGATCCCTCGACGTCCACCAGGCCTCTTTCCGTTCCCGATCCTCCGCCACCTCGCCAACGGAGAAACTTGCCACCCAAAACATGGGTTCTCTTTTTACGCACAAACACTTCGAAAAAAGCAATGTGACAAAAGTGTTGCATTCCAAAGCCTGTATTCTTAAAGCATTCTCATTAAATCGCTCTTGTCTTAGTGGTGAATGGGGTGTCCATAACACTTGGCCATAACTGCCTGCAGTTTTCTATTAAGACATTCGTCACATGTGCGGTATCGCTGGCATCTTCTCTTCCTCCTCTTGGTCTGATCGGCACTCATCTGCCCTGCAGGCCATGCAATCGTCCCTCCTCCACCGCGGACCGGATGATTTCGGCCTTTGGTCCCATCCTGCATCCGGCGCTGGACTCGCCCACACACGCCTGTCTATCCTTGACCTCTCGCCCGCTGGCCACCAACCCATGGTCAGCCACGACGAACGCTACGTCATCAGCTTCAATGGCGAAATCTACAACTTCCGCGAGCTCCGTACCGAGTGCGAAGCCCAGGGTCTGAATTTCCGCACTCACACCGATACCGAGGTCCTCCTCCACCTTTACGCCACCCAAGGCGCCTCCATGGTCACTCGCCTCCGCGGCATGTTCGCCTTTTGCATCTGGGACCAGCAAGAACGCACCGCCTTCCTCGCTCGCGACCCCCTCGGCATCAAACCCCTCTACTACAGCAACCTCCATGGCGAACTCGCTTTCGCCTCCGAACTTCGCGCCTTGCGCCGCTCAGGACTCATCTCCCAGGAGAAAAATCCCGCAGCCATTCTCGACTTCCTCATGACCGGCTCTGTGCCCGAGCCCGCCACCCTCCTACGCGACGTCAATCTCCTCGAAGCCGGACACACCCTCACCTGGAAATCCGGTCAAACCCGTATCGATTCCTTTTGGCACCTCAAACTAGGCACCGGCTCGCCCCACGCCGACCCCGTCGCATTAACCCGACAATCGCTCCTCGACTCCATCCGCGCCCACTTCGTCAGCGACGTCCCCGTCGGCCTCTTCCTAAGCGGCGGATTAGACTCCACCACCCTCTTGGCTCTCGCCTGCGCCTCCGGCCAGCCAAAGCCGGATACCTTCTCGATCTCGGTCGAAGATGTCGGCCTCAATGAGGGCAACGTCGCCCAGCAAACCGCCCAGCACTTCGGCACCCGTCACCACAACTTTCATCTCTCCGACAAAACAGGCGAAGCTCTCTTCATCGATTACCTCGACAAAATTGACCAGCCAAGCATCGACGGCTTCAACTCCTTTGTCGTCTCTCGCTTCGCCCGCGACGCCGGCACCAAAGTCGCCCTCTCCGGCGTCGGTGGCGACGAGTTGTTCGGAGGCTACCCCAGTTTCACCGAAGTCCCCAAACTCACCCGCCTCCTTCAACTCGGACGTTGCATCCCGGGTATCGGCAAAGCCATTGAATATGGCTCACCCAAACCCCAATGGCGCAGAGTCGGTGACGTCCTCCGCCGGCCCGTCACCATCACCTCCGTCTGGCAAGCCAAACGCGGAATTTTCACCCACCGCGAAGCCTCCATTTTGACCCAGCATTTTAATTCCCAAAAGATCCAGGATAACCCATCCGAATCCCTCCCCTCCCCTGCCTCCGATCTCATCCCAAAAGATGAGGTCTCCTCTCTCGAATTCAAAAAATACATGCGCAACCAATTGCTTCGTGACAGCGATGTCATGAGCATGGCCTGCGGACTGGAACTCAGACTCCCATTTGTCGATAGCCATCTCGTCGATGCCATCGGTCACCTCCCGGCCTCCCAACGCCTCCAAGTCGGCAAACAACTCCTCGTCGATGCCGTCCCCGAAATCCCCAACTGGGTTCGCAATCAACCCAAGCGTGGCTTCGTTTTCCCCTTCGAAAAATGGTTGGGCGGCACCTTGAATGAATCATTCAGTTCCGCCACGAGTTCCATCCCCTTCTCCAATCCAACTTGGTATCAGCGCTGGGCCGTATTCATGCTCGACCACTGGCTCGCCAAAACCGCCTGACCCCATTCCCGCGAGTTTGCGATTCTCTCTCTCCCCCCTAGAACCGCCGTCACCCACTCAGTTGCAGTCAACACTTGAGCCGATCATGACCTCCTACCCTTCCCTCTTTCTGCCCCCCTCTTTCTACCAAGCTCCCCTTTCCCCAACTCACCACTGAATACTGAATACTGAATACTGAATACTGATTACTGATTACTGATTACTGAATACTGAATACTGATTACAGATTACTGATTACAGCCGAGCGGAGCAAGACAGCCAGCCATAGGCTGCCCGCAGGGCGAGGCCGGCGGGCCTCGGCAAATCACTGACTCACTGACTCACTGACTCACTGTCCTAACTTCATGCGCGTCCTCCACGTCATCCCATCCCTCGATCCCTCCCAAGGCGGACCCAGCACCGTCATGCCCCAAATCGCCAAAGCCCTCGTCCAACAAGGCTTGTCCGTTGATGTCGCCTGCGTCGATCCCATTCCCACCCCAGATACCCCGCCTCCATTCACCCAAACCACCGCAGGCGGCTACCGCGTCCTCTTGTTCGGTCACAACCTCGGCTACCTCCGCTTCTCTTGGTCCTTCTTCAAATGGATCAACCAGCATGCCCGTGACTACGACGTCATCCATGTCCATGGCGTCCTCACCTTAACCACCGTGATCGCCAATCGCGCCGCCATCATGAGTGACGTCCCACTCATCGTTCGCACCCTCGGCATCCTCAACCGGTGGGGCATGGAAAACCGCAAGGCCTTCCTCAAAAAAATCTGGTTCAACTTCCTCGAAAAACCCCTTCTCGACCGCGCCGCCTCCATGCACTTCACCAGTCAGGAGGAAGATCTCGAAGTCGGGCGCCTCGGCATCCAAGCCCCATCCGTCGTCCTGCCTCTAGGTCTCGACATGCGCGCTTTCGAGAACATGCCTGACGGCACCGCCTTCCGCCACCGCCTCGGACTGAGTGACTCCGATCAAGCCATTCTTTTCCTCTCCCGCATCCACCTCAAAAAAGGCATCGAACTCCTCTTCCACGCTTTCGCCGCCCTTCGCAAACAGCGCTCCGACGTCCGCTTGATCGTCGCTGGCGATGGCGATCCCCGCTACGTCGAAACGCTCAAAGTCTTGTCAGATGAACTCGGCATCTCCGAGGCCCTCTGCTGGACAGGTTTCCTCGGCCCCACCGAACGACTCGAAGCCCTCGCGGCTTCACAATTGTTCTGCCTCCCTTCAAACTCCGAAAACTTCGGCATCGCTCTCCTCGAAGCCATGGCCTCGGGCCTTCCCTGCATCAGCAGCCCTGAGGTCGCTTTAGCCCAGGAACCAGCCACCCTCGGCTCTGTCGATGTCATTCCACGCGACGCTGAAAAATGGACCGCCGCCATGGCGTCTCTTCTAGCAGACCCTGAAAGAGCGCGCGCACTCGGTGCCCGCGCCATCAATGTCTGCCGCGAACACTACTCGACCGAAAAGCTTGGAATGAATCTCTCCCGCCTCTACTCAGATCTTGTCTCCAAACAATCGGAAGCCAAATCCCTTCCAAATCACACCCCTTCTGCCACCACAACGTCTCATCAATCCACTCAGGAAACAGTTCCCTCGTCAATCGCATCCGGACCCACCTCCTCATCCAAACGCGGCTTCCTATCCCAAATCACTCCCGTGATCCTCACCTGGAATGAGGGACCCAATCTAGGGCGCTGCCTCGCCGAACTAACCTGGGCTGACCAGGTCATCGTCCTGGATAGCGGAAGCACCGATAACACCGCAGACATCGCCGCCCGCTACCCCAACGTTCAATGGCATCAAAGGCCCTTCGACACGCACACCGACCAGTGGAACCACGCCATCGACTTGGCACCAACCCCTTGGGTCCTTACCCTCGACGCTGACTACGTCATCAATGCGGATCTCGTTGCCGAATTGAATGCCTTAGCACCCCCAAGTGGCCTCAATGCCTTCGAGGCCTGTTTTCGGTATTGCGTCTTCGGACGTCCCCTCCGCTCATCGCTTTACCCACCCAGAGCCCTCCTGTTCCGACGCGAAACCTGCCGCTACATCCAAGACGGTCACACCCAACTCCTCAACGCGCCGGGAACAACCTCTCAGTTGAAGACTCCAATCTCCCACGACGACCGAAAACCTTTAAGTCGTTGGATTGTCTCCCAAGACAAGTATGCAATCCTCGAAACCGATAAACTTTTATCCACAAGCAACCAAGACCTTCGACTCCAGGATCGCCTCCGTCGCACAGGTTGGGCCGCCGTCCCCGCAACAATCGTCTACACACTCTTCGTCAAACGTACCATTCTCGATGGCTGGCAAGGGTGGTTCTACACCCTCCAACGCACCGTCGCCGAAATCTTGCTCGCATTGCGATTGCTCGAAAAGCGCCTCGACCCCTGACCCCTTTGTCAACCCAACTCGTCATCCCCTGCTTCCGTGAAAGCGAGCGACTGCCCCGTTTCCTTCCAGGTCTCTGTCAGCAAATGCAGGAAGTCGGCGAGGTCCAAATCCTTGTCGTCGATGATGGCTCAGAACCAGCTGAAACCCACGCCACTCGCGCAATCATCGAATCTCTCCGCCCAAATCACCCCCTCCTTCAACCCCTTCTCGAACTCCCAAACAACATCGGTAAAGGCGGCGCCGTCTACGCCGGCTGGTCTCAAGCCAACCCCGATACCCAGTGGCTGGCCTTCGTCGACGCCGACGGCTCCATCTCACCCCAAGAAGTCACCCGCCTCCTCCACCTAGCCCACCAGCCCGCCCCCAACTCTTCCTCTTCCTCTTCCTCTTCCTCTTCCTCTTCCTCTTCCTCTTCCTCTTCCTCTTCCTCGTCCCCGCTCCCCACTCTCCACTCTCCACTCTCCACTTCCGCTACCCACCCACTCACCACCCAAATTTCAGCTTTCGACATTCAAAGTTCAACGTTCAAAGTTCAAAGTTCATCCCCCCCCGCCCTCTTCGCCTCACGCGTCAAAATGCTCGGCCGGGTCGTTAACCGCCAGTTCAAACGCCACCTCCTCGGTCGCATCTACGCCACCCTCGTCTCCGAAAGCCTGAACATCCCCATTTACGACTCCCAGTGCGGCCTCAAACTCATCCCCGCCCCAGCCTTCCGCGCCATCCAAAACCAACTCTCCATTCTCGGCTTCGCCTTCGACGTCGATCTCCTCGTCCACCTCATCGATCACGGAACCCCGGTCATCGAAGTCCCCATTGACTGGCATGAAGAACCCGGCGGCAAAGTCCACCTCCTCCGAGACTCCTGGCGCATGGCCCAAGACGTCCTCCAAATCCGCCAACACCGCCGCCCCCTCTAATCGTCCTCGTCCTCGCCCTTCCAAAGTTCAACGTTCAAAGTTCAACGTTCAAAATCCCCCCCTTCCCCCTGTTCTGTAGTCCCGCCTTTAGGCGGCCAATCGCCCCCCATCCTCCCATCCCTCCCTGACGATAACTGATCACTCCCTGTTCCCATTCGTGTCCTTCGTGCCATTCGTGGCTCCCACCCTTACATCTTCATCGACAACTCCACGATCACTTAGATTGACTCATGGACAGGAAACCTGTTCAGGTTTAGACTCACGCATGACCACAATTTCATACACCGAGGCTCGAGCCAACCTGGCCACCGTGTGGGACGAAACCATTGCCTCACGCGATCCAGTCGTCATTTCTCGCCGCGGCTCGGAATCCGTTGTCCTGGTTGCCTTGGATGAGTGGAATGGCCTTTTGGAAACCGCTCACCTCCTTCGTTCACCAGCCAATGCCAAGCGACTTTTAGGGGCGTTGCAACGTCTCAACCAAGGAGACGGACTGACGCTCACGCAAGCGCAACTTCACGAACAAACCATTGCGCGTTGATGCCGGAAAGACTCCTAGTTTTTGACCGGGATTTTTTGGAGGATTTGGCACATTGGGTTTCCACAGATCGAAAGGTGGCACTCAAAGTTCTTGAACTGGTAGAGGCCATTCGCCGTGATCCCTTCGCTGGATTGGGTAAACCTGAACCACTTCGTCACCTCGGGGCGGCCATCTGGTCAAGACGCATCACTCAAGAACACCGTCTCGTCTACCAAGTGACGGATGAAAAACTTCTCTTCGCCCAAGCCCGATACCACTACTAACGGCAAGCCTCCTGGAACAAAACGAACCCATTGCCAAAACAAAAACCTTTTGTAAAGCAACCCGTCGCAACTTCAGCGAAGAACAGCCAACCGCAGCCGAGCGGAGCGAGACAGCCAGCCAAAGGCTGCCCGCAGGGCGAGGTCGGCGGACCTCGGCAAAACCCGAAAAATAACAAAAAAGTGCGCATCCTCCTCATCAACCAATTCATCCCCCCGGATGAAGCGCCCACCGCGCGCCTCCTAGGCGACCTCAAGGAACACTTGGAGACCCTCGACTGTTCGGTCACTCTGCTAGGCGCCAGCGCAGGTTACCAAGGCGGGGCCAAAACCGGCTTGGCTCGTCTCGTCCGCGACGCTAAAGCCCATTTCAATCTTCTCTGGAAAGGCCTCCGCCTCGGACCTTTTGACTGGATCGTCTGCCTCACCGATCCTCCAGGTCTCCCTTTCACCTCGGCCATCCTTGCCCGAGTCAAGCGCGCCCGCCTCGCCCATTGGGCCATGGACGTCTATCCCCAGGTCGCCGTCAAACTCGGAGCCCTCCCCGATGGTCTCCCCTCCCGCCTCGTAGCCGCCGCCATGCGCTTCGGCTACCGCAGTTCCGACCCTCTCGTCGCTCTCGATGAAGACATGAAGCAAGTCCTCGAAACTTGCGGCGGCACCCGCATTCAAGTTCAGCCCCCCTGGCCCCCACTCCCCACCGCTCAATCCTCCCCCCCCATCTCCGATACCCAAGCTCTCAACGTTCAACATACAACGTTCAGCGTTCAACGGACCTCCCCCCACACCACCGCCCCAGCCCCCCCCACCCCCCACCCCCCACC
>JARXAL010000018.1 GCA_029865835.1 Verrucomicrobiaceae bacterium | reverse complement strand
GCCCCGCACACTCCACCGCCCACCCCGTCAACAGCCGATGCGCCTCCAACTCCAGCAACCCACCCCGATGCACCGCCACAAATCGCCGATCCCTCATCACTCAGCTTCACCCTCTCGCATTCTCACGGCAAAACCTCAAGCTTCACCAAGCCACTCAAAATCTTCGACTTAGCCGGATTCGTCTCCTCCGGTGCCGCCGCAGGCAACTTCGCCAAATTGAAATGCCCTCGCCCCTGATTCAACCGCTGCACAACCACCCCAAAAAACGGCGCCTTCCTCGGAATCATCTTCCCCGAAATCAACGGGTTCTCATCCGACGTCGAAAACTCACCACTAATCTCCCCGGTGGTGGCATTCAGCGCCAGCTTCAACTTGCCCGGATTGCCCGCCCCACTGGGCACCATCAAGCTGCTCGTCGGCGCCTTGATTCGCACCTGCTCCACATACGCCCCTGAGACCGAAAGCCCGCTGCTCTCAATCCCCCCAGAGGTGAACGTCACCTTCGCATTGTCCGCAGCCACCGCCGCCCCACTGTCCGTCACCCCAAGCAACAGCGCTCCCGCCGTCGGCTTGACCCACTCCCCACCCACCAGCGTCAGCGTATGCTCCGGCACCCCCCCTTTGTAACTCCGCGTCGTGCTCGTCGCCACTTGCGCAGTCTTGTAAAAAGTCGCCGTCCCATCCAGCAACTTCGTCCCACTCGCAATCGTCCCCCAACCCCGCAAACTCCCCGTGTTCGAATACCCCGGAATGTAAAGCGCACACTCCCCCTGCGAGCCCAGCAACACCGAAAAACTCGTCCGCACCCCATCCGCAAATCGCACCGCCCCGCTCACCATCCCCGCCGTGCTCACCGTCGCCGTCAAAGTCGCCTCCCCCTGCGGATAATCCACGTCACCTACCTGCCCCGCCTGAAGCTGAAACACCCCCGTGTATGCCGCCGCATAGTCAGTCGTCAAATTCGTTTTACTCCATGGGCAGCGCACCAAAGTCGCATTCGCCGTCGCCGCCCCATCCGTCACACTCCCCGTCAGCACCCCCGTCGCCCCATTCAAATTCAGGTTCAACTGCAACGGCACCGCACCCCTCCTTGGAATGCTAATGTTCGCCGTCGCCTGACTCAGGCCCGCTGTCGTGTTCAGCACCCCCTGAAACCCCAGCGCCACCGTCCCCTGCGCCAGCCGACCCGAGATCCCGCCCAAATCCGTGATCGTCACCTGCAATCCATTCCCCAGCAGTCCATTGATCGCCCCATTCCGATCCACCAACCCCCGATACTCTCCAGCCGCCAGCACCGGCAGCGCGATGAGATCAATCACCACCGACACTTCCGCACTCGTCCCCGCCGCATTCGTCGCCTTGATCTTGATCGTCACACTCCCGCCCCCACCCGCGATGGGCCTTCCCACAATCCGCATCGTCACCGGATCATACCGCAATCCCCTTGGTAGCCCGCTTACCGAAAAACTCGTCGGCGCATTCCAAGCCGCCCCCGCCAGATTCGACTGACTCAACAGCGCGCTCACCGGCCAATTCACCCACTCACTGATGCTCCAGTCCGGCAACAGCGCCGCCCCGACCACCAGCGGAATACTCGCTACCTCCACGATTTGAAGGCCGGTCGGGAGCTCTTGGTTCCCCATTCTGACAATACACCGGCATTGGTAGTAGGGTCTGCTCGTTTGATCTTCAACCTTCGGAATCGTCAAGGACGGACCGATAACACCCTCGTCCCACACAAACTGCATCCCTCTTCCCGCAACCGGTGCCTTGATGGTGAGCGGTGAATTCAACTTGGCTGCCACAAACCGATCACTCGTGTCCACCACACCCAACTCAGCCGTCGCCGACGTCACACTCCCCAATCCATTCTTGAGCACGACCTTGTATCCCCCCACATCCGCCATCGCAACGTTCGGCAAAGTAAGCGTCAACCCAGTCGCCCCGGGTATCGCCTTACTCTCTTTGTACCATTGCGCCGTCACAGGCCCAAGCCCCACGCTCTCCACCTCAAACTCAGCCGAGCCCCCCACCGCCGCCAGCTTCGATTGCGGCTGCTGAACGATCAGCAACCGCATCGGATCTCCCACTTCCACGTCCGCTGCATTCGTCAGCACTTCATAGTTCCCCTGACGAATCAGCAAGTCATACCTCCCCTCATCAAACTCATTCACTTTGTCGGTCGTGAAGCGAAGGCCCGTCGCCCCAGGAATGGCAATCCCATCCTTCCGCCACTTGAACTTCAATCCCACAGCCGAAGTCACACTCGCAGAAAGGGAGAGACGTCCACCCAGCGCCACCGTCTGACCCACCGGTCCCTGCGTGATGGCAAAAGGCGCCGGACGAACGTTGTCCAACTTGAAAAGTTCACCTCCCACATCTGACCGTTTACCACTGACAAAAAGATCTTCTCCCGAAAGAACGATCCCGCCAATGTCTCTCACTCGGTCGTCCACCTCCATCGTCCCCGCCTGCGTCCCATCTGTCTTCCACAACCGAACGCTGCCCGAAACGCTAATACGAAAATACAATGTCCCATTGACCACTGGTGCCGCCCCATTCCACAAACCACCCTCAGCCCCAGGAATAGCCGCAAACCGCGTCGTTCCGCTGCCAGTCCCGTCGCTCCGCCACAACTCCAAATCGCCCGATTCGCCTTTCGCAACGAAATGCCAGTAGTTGCCGATCACCACCCCTTCTTCACCAAAATTCCATACCTCTGACACACCAATCGCCTTCACCTTGAACGTTCCTCCTGCCGTCCCGTTACTGCGCCAGATATCAAACGTCCCATCCATCTTTTTTACAGGATACCGCAGCGAACGATCAGGTAGCAGCGCCGTAGCACGCCCAATTCCAGAATACAATGCAGCCGGATCATGAAGCAGCACCGAGCCAACCCCTGTTCCATTGCTTGCATAAAGCTTTGTCCCTTCAATACCGGACGCTAGAAAAAAAACACCGTTCCCTGCACCCGTTAACCAGGCGGGAATCAGGCCTTGGTCAACAGGATCAACACCGCGCCGAAACCTCGCCACCGGCCTAGTCCCGCCGCTCTTGCCATCCGAGCGCCACAAGGCATTCCCATCCGCGAAATACAAAACACTGCCCACCACATCCATATCTTCCAAAAGAGAACCCCCAGCTCCGGCATT
The DNA here is from genome assembly GCA_029865835.1 of Verrucomicrobiaceae bacterium. GTDB lineage: Bacteria > Verrucomicrobiota > Verrucomicrobiia > Verrucomicrobiales > Verrucomicrobiaceae > JAGRPD01. The sequence goes on along the minus strand of JARXAL010000018.1, from coordinate 2,323 downwards.
CAGATCCTTCACAAGACGGCTCCCTCTCGCTGTCCCATCCGTCACCCAAAGCTCCCGGCCCAAGCCCAGCGTCTTACCTCCGTAGTACAAAAGATTTCCAACGACCTGATAGCCCGGCCCCTTGTAATCCCCCAAATTCGCAACAGACAAACCCATCGCCCCCACGCCTACATCAAAGGGCACCGTCCCCTCACTGCTCCCATCACTTCGCCAGGTCTGCCGACCATCTCCAAAAAATGCCAACCCATTCAGGTTCGTCATCACACTAAAATCCCCGGTGCTTAGCGGATCAAACTCCTTCACCAACCTCGCAACCGCTCCATCATAACACCACAAAGCCCTGCCATTCTCTCCATCATCCGCGAAAAACAAGAGCTTCCCTCCCACATCAGTCAACAGACCCGGATGGCTAGATCCGGGACCCGGCTTCGAATTGATGTCCGTTACCAACTCCAACTGCGCCATCGCCGGCCAGCTTAAAACCCACAGTCCCACACACGCCAATGATCTGAAAAAAGAGTGCTGAGGTGTCATAGGCTGAAAATCAATGTTTTAGGTCGCTTTCCTCCTCTTTTTGGCACCAGACCCGACCTCATTACAGCCACATCATTACCAGACCCTAGTCGAAATGTCGATGCTAAAGACCAACGCGTTTTGATGACAGTTCGGCTCCTTCAGCCAGTTTGACCAGATCTTGTAAACCCTCGCCACACCCACCAAACCGGATTCACCATCAGCACCATCAACAACTGCGTGTTATACACAAAATCCAATTGCGTCAGTTGCTTCACACTCAAGTGAAACGCGATCAAGCTCACCCCAAACACCAAACCCATCACACGATTCCGACACCCCAAAAACGCAAACAACTCCAAAGGCAACGCCAACCCAAAAAACAACTGACATGCCATCGGATGCTGCATCATCCACTCCGGCAACCACTGCAACTGCTGCACCCCCGCCTCCAACTTCCCATAGAACTTCATGTCATTGTTTTTGATCAGATGCAGCGCAAAAAACTGACTGTCCCGAAACCACATCCCATTCGACTCAATCACCTTCGTAATCGCCGACACCACATACCCCGCCGCCAACGCCTGCCGCGCCCAATCCACCTCCAACGCCCCCCGCCCCAACCCATTCGGCAGCGCCTTCTTCCGCATCGGACAAACCATCGCCCACACCCCAGCCAGCCACGCCGCCAGCAAACACAAATGCACCACCTGAAAACTGTGCCCGATCGCCCCCTGCGAATTCTTCAACGTAAACAACCCAATCCCCAAAAACGTCGGCACCAAGAGACTCAACACCCCCGGCACCCCCACCACAAACGCCACCAGCGAAATCCTCGCCACCCATCGCAACCAACCCTCCGTCGCATCCACTGACAAAAACGTCAGATCCACCCAGTGCGCAATCCCGTTCGGATGCGGTTGCTCCGTGAAATCACTGCTCCCAACAAAAGTCTCCCACGCCACATACGCCAATCCCAGCCGCAACAAAAACAGCTCCCACTTCGCATGCCGAATCGGCTCAAACACCATCAGCGCTCTCAACCACGCCACCCACCCTCCTTCGCCTTTCGCCCCACTCATGGCACCCGCACCTCCCCCACATCCAGCGTCTCTTTGACCATCCCCTCAGCCCCATATCGAATCGTCACCTGCTTCAATCTCAATCCTCCCAGCTCCTTCATCCGCTGCCCGTCCGCAAACGGCACCAACCACCGCAGCACCACCTCCCCCGCCCGCCTCCGCGACTCCATCGGCAAATCCTCCTGCTTCACCCCACCCGCCACCACCGCCCGCTTCTCCGCCTTCAACTCCGTGTCATACTGCTTCTTCAAATTCGACAGCACCTTCCCCGTCAAAAGCGTCACCGGCACCGGTTCATCCTTCAAATCCGTCACATACACGTAGTAAGTCGAATCCGAAAACGTCGAATACATCGGGAAATTCGAGAACGGATAAAACTCCCCCGGCTTCGCTTGCCCCCGCTGCGCCCACGGAATCACAAACGCCGTCAGCAGCACCACGCCCCACAAAAACTTCAAGGGTTGGTGCCGCAGCCAGTTCATCACCGCTCCGAAACGCATCCCCCCTTCTCCCTCATCCTCAGCCATTCATCAAGCCCCATTCCCACCCCTCACGGCAACCGCCATCCCTCTCGCAACGCCCCATACTCCGCCCTCGGCAGCAGCACATAATGCGGCGAATCCTCCGGCCTCAACCACCGAATCATCCACTCAAGATGCTCCACCGCCATCGTCGTACAGCCCGCACTCGGCTTATCCGGACCCCGACGCACATGAAAAAAAATCGCA
>JARXAL010000130.1 GCA_029865835.1 Verrucomicrobiaceae bacterium | reverse complement strand
GAAGAGAAGGGGTCTGCGGGTGCGGGCGAAGACGGTGAAGCTGGAGCGTTTGAGTAGCTGAGTTGGCGGTCGATGGAATCGCGAGCGACTTCTGCGCGGGTGGCTGGGGCGCTTTCACCGGCCATTTGAAGCGTTCCAGCGTTGACAGTGGTTGACCCGGAGTAGGTTTCGCGTCCGGCAAAGTCTGCCCTTCCTAATTCAGCCTCTTGTCGCGCTCTAAAGGTGGGTGGCGGGCCAGGGCTGACGGGTTTCATTCCACTACCGAAACCAGCCGCAGCGTCGCTTTCAGCGAGAAGAGCAGCCTTTTTGGGCGCGTCAAGAAGGTCTGGGGGGGCTTCGGGGAGGGAGAGAGATGATGAGGTTGAGGAACTGACGATTCGTTTGGTGGGATCAGGCGGGCTGAGGGTTATGTTTTTTTTGCGTTGAGTGATGTGTGTCAGATCTTCCCTTTTTTCGGTGATTTCAGAGACACTTTTGCCTTCGAGTGATTCGTCGAGCGCTAATGGCGTCTGAACTTCGGATTGCCACTGTTGGAAGCCGAGGGCGATGAGGGCGGCGGCGCTGAGGGGGAGGATGGTGCGGGTGAGCCAGCGGCGAGTGGTGGGGTGGACGGCTTGGGGACCTTCTTTTCGTGCAAGCCAGCGGCTTGCACCACGGTCTGCAGGCGTTGACGCCAGGACGGCGAGGCGTTGTTTTTGCTCGCCGGTGAGGGTGGCTTCGGGGTGGTCGGTGGCGAGGTTTTGCTGTAGGAACTGGGTGAAGGCTTGGGTGGCTTCGAATTCGGCGCGGGTTTGGGCGTCGGAGGTGAGGGCCTGCTCGAGGGAGGCTTGGTCGGCGGGGGGGAGGGGTTCACCGAGGGCGTGGGTGGTCAAATTTTCGGGGTTCATGGGATGGAAGGGGGGTGAGGGATTAGGCTTGGGTTTCTTGGGCGGTCCATTTTTGGCGGAGGGCTTGGACGCCGTGGTGGATGAGGTAGCCGACATTGCCGATGGTGGTGTCCATGGCCTGGGAGATCTGTTTGTAGTCGAGGCCGGCGATGAACTTCAGTTTGACGGCTTCGCGCTGGCGATCGGGGAGTTGATTGATGAGGTGATGGAGTGCGGTGGCGGTTTCGGCGTGTTCGAGGTCCTCTGAGGGAGAGGGGGCGGGGTCCGGGGGGGATTCGAGTTCGAGGGTGGCGGAGTCCATGGGGATGAGGCGGTGGAGTTTGCGGTGGTGGTCGACGGATTGATTTTTGCAGACGGTGAAGAGCCAGGGGGCGATGCGGTCGGGGTCGAGGGAGGGGAGGGCGGAGGCGAGTTTGATGAAGGTGTCCTGGACGATGTCGCGGGCGTCTTCGAGGTTGGGGGTGAAGGTGAGGGCGTAGCGGATGAGCGGGCGCTGGAAGCGGTCCAGCAGGGTTTCGAAGGGAGAGGGAGGGGGGCTCATGCAGGGCAGGTTCAGGGTGCGTCACGGGTGGGACGAGATTTTTATTGGGGTGCAATGAAAAAAAATTGGCGAAAACGCTGTGGGAGGGTGTCGGACTTGGGATTCGTTTCCGTATTTGACGCCTCTGGGAGGTGGCATTAGTACAGGGGCTACTCTTATGTTTATGTGTTCATCACGATTCCTTTCGACAGCGGCATTGGCTGTTGCTTTGTTTTTGCCGCCTGTGACAGGATCTGCGGAGAATTTGCCGGCGAGTCATCCGACGGCTGCGATGGTGAAGGAGTATTTGACGGCGGTGGTGAATCAGGACTGGAAGAAGGCGGGGGCGATGTTGTATGTGCCGTCGCTGGAAAAGAAACTGCAGGAGACGGTGTCGGTGATCAAGATGGCGCCAACGATGACGGAGGAGGCGGCGATGCTGGGGAAACTGGGGGTGAAGGATTTGGCGGAGTTGGAGAAGATGAGTCCGACGGCGTTTTATGCGGCGGAGCGTGAGGCGGTGCATGAGCGGATGACGGTGGATCCGGCGGTGCTGGCGAGGAAGAAGGAAACGTTGAAAATCACGATTGTGGGGCTGAGTGGTGAAGACGGTGACAAGATCGTGCACGCGGTGGTGCGGACGTCGCAAGAGACGTTGAAGGAGAGGATCCAGGAGTTGTTTTTGATTTCGCTGCAGCAGGACGAGAAGGATGCGAAGAAGTGGATGATCGTGCCTGACATGATGCGTCCGTTGGCTGAAAAGCTGCCTGGGGCGGAGTGAGGCGGGCTTGACGGGGGCGGTAGGTGCGGTGAAGCATGGGGTCAGCCGGGAGATTGCTCCCGGTTTATTTTCCTCTTCCATGTCTGACTCTGCTGTTTCGCCTGCTCCTGTTGCTTCTGATTTTATTCGTGATCTGATCGCCGATGATTTGGCGGCGGGGCGCAATGAGGGGTGGGTGATCACGCGATTCCCGCCGGAGCCGAACGGGTACCTTCATATTGGGCATGCGAAGAGCATTTGTTTGAATTTTGGGCTGGCACTAGAGCATGGTCCGAAAGCGCGGTGTCATTTGCGGTTCGACGATACCAATCCGACGAAGGAGGAGACGGAGTATGTGGATTCGATTCAGGAGGACGTGCGATGGCTGGGTTTTGACTGGGGGGATCACCTTTATTATGCGAGCGACTACTTTGAGAAGCTGTATGGGTTTGCGGAGCAGTTGATTGAGAAGGGGTTGGCGTATGTGGATGAGCAATCGGCGGAGGCGATTCGGGCGAATCGGGGGACGCTGACGACACCGGGGGTGAACAGTCCGTTTCGGGATCGATCGGTGGAGGAGAGTCTGGCGTTGTTTCGGAAGATGCGGGCCGGGGAGGTGGCGGAAGGGGTGATGATTTTGCGGGCGAAGATCGACATGGCGTCGCCGAACATGAACATGCGTGATCCGGTGCTGTATCGGGTCTTGAAGGCGACGCATCATCGGACGGGGGATGCGTGGTGTTTGTATCCGATGTATGATTATGCGCATCCGTTGAGTGACGCGCTGGAGGGGATCACGCACAGTCTTTGCACATTGGAGTTTGAGCATCACCGGCCGTTGTATGAGTGGTTGATTGAGCATGTGGACGGGTTGCCGGGGCAGCCGTATCAGCGGGAATTTGCGCGGTTGAGCCTGACTTACACCGTGATGAGCAAGCGGAAGCTGCTGCGGTTGGTGAAGGAGGGGCATGTGCAGGGGTGGGATGATCCGCGGATGCCGACGATTTCGGGGTTGCGGAGGAGAGGGTACACGCCGGCGTCGATTCGGCACTTTTGCCGGATGATCGGGCTGACGAAGTTCAACTCCCTGACGGATGTGGCGGTGCTGGAGCACGCGGTGCGTGAGGATTTGAATGCGAACGCGCTGCGGGCACTGGTGGTTTTGAAGCCGTTGAAGGTGGTGATCGAGAATTATCCGGAAGATCAGGTGGAGTTCATCGAGGCGGTGAACAATCCGGAGAATGAGGCGGCGGGGACGAGGCAGATGCCGTTGAGCCGGGAGATTTACATTGATCAGGACGACTTCATGGAGGTGCCACCGTCGGGGTATCATCGGCTGAAGCCGGGCGGGGAGGTGCGGTTGCGGTATGGATTTTGCATCCGGTGCCAGGAAGTGGTGAAGGATGCGTCAGGTCAGGTGGTGGAGGTGCGGTGCATTTATGACGAAGCGACGCGGCATGGGGTGCAGCCTGAGGGGCGGCCGAAGGTGAAGGGGATCATTCACTGGGTGAGTGCGCGGCATGCGGTGCCGGTGGCGGTGCGATTGTATGATCGGTTGTTTACCGAGGAGCAGCCTGAGATGGCGGCGGGGGAGGATGGCGATTTTGTCACCTTGATCAATCCGGGGTCGCTGACGAATGTGGAGGGAGCGATGGCGGAACCGGCCTTGGCGGAGGCCGTTGTGGGAGGGCATTATCAGTTTGAGCGCCTGGGTTATTTCTATGTGGATCCAAAAGATTCACATCCGGGGAAACCTGTGTTTAATCGAACGGTAGGACTGAAGGATAGTTGGGCGAAGGTGGTAGCTAAGCAGCAGGGGGCAAAGGGGTGACAAAAAAGACAGGCAGAAGGTGAGTTTTTTTGGAATAAAGGCCATCTGGGCGCATTCTGTTCTTGATAATTTGTCATAATTGATTATTATCTAAGCGAAAGTGGATATGCGCCTGAAACGAAAAATTATGAAATCTATGGATTTATGTTGCTTTTACTTTTGTGCATGGTAAACTTATCCAAGTGTAAGGCATTTAATCACTCCCAAGCTACCAACGACCCCCTCAAAGCCATGACTGGAAACATAGAAAACCAACAGGACCACGCCAAGCTGGCAGACTTCATTCTGTTCAGCCAGCGGGAGTTCCTGCTCGATCTGTCGAAGGAGCTGAACCGGGACAACATTTCGTTTGCCCAGTTTTTCCTTCTCGGCTTTTTGGCAACGTCACGCGAAATCACCATGACCGACGTTGCTCGGAAGATGGGGCATTCGACGGCGGCGGCGACCGGGCTGGTGGATCGGCTTGAGAAGCTGGGATACATGGAGCGGACACACGCGATTGATGATCGCCGCAAGGTGATGGTTCGGATCACCTCCAAGGGTGTAGATTTGGTGGGTCGTCTGCGGACGGAGCTGCAAAACCGGATTGCGGATGCGATGACTGAGACGGAGTCCGATGACGTGGCGAGTTTCATGTCGAGCTACTCCGGACAAAACGGAGTGGTGGCGGGTCGCTAAGCGAGCGGAAGGATTTTTTTGAAAGGCGCGCTGGGTTGACCGGCGCGCCTTTTTCTTTGAGGATGGGGGATGAATGATGAGCGGACCTGGCTGGGCTATGAAGAATTTGATGCGATGGATGGGGTGGCGCATCGGTTTATCTTGAGGCAACCGGAGGTGGATGTGGATGGGGAGAGGGGAGAAGTGATCGCGAGGTTGAGCGTGGCGCATGAGGGGCAACTGGAGGAGATGGGGTTTGAGATAGGGAGTTTGGTTTTGGCTGAGCAGGTGCATGGGAATGGGGTGGCGGTGGTGCGCGAAGGGATGGCTGAGGGGGTGGTGAATCCAGGGGTGGATGGGTTGATTTCAAATGTGCGGGGGAAAGTGATGGGGATTTATGTGGCGGACTGTTGTGCGGTTTTTTTGGCGGATGAAGCGGTGGGGAGTTTGGGGTTGGTGCACTCGGGGAAGAAGGGGAGTGAGTTGAACATTGTGGGGGCGGCGATTGAGTTGATGGTGAGGGAGCACGGGGCGGATCCGGGGCGGATGCAGGTGAGGCTGGGGCCGTGCATTCGACCGCCGAGTTATGAGGTGGATTTTGCGGCGATGATCCGGGCGGATGCGGAGCGAGCGGGAGTGCCGGCGGATCGGATCCGGGACGATGGGACATGCACGGCGAGTGATTTGGGGCGGTTTTACTCGTATCGAATGGAGAAGGGGAGGACGGGGCGGATGCTGGCGTTATTGGGAAGGAGATGAGAGGGAGTGAGCTTGCTTTGGAGTCGAGTTGGGGCTCCCATGCGGAATCCATTATGAAAGAGGTGACGTTATTTTCTCCGGCCAAGATCAATCTTTGGTTGAGGGTGCTTGGGAGGCGGGAAGATGGTTTTCATGAAGTGGCGACGAGGATGCTGCGGTTGTCGCTGGGGGATGAGGTGAAGATCCGGATGAGGAGCGCGGGGGATTCGTTGAAGATTCGGTGCAGTGATCCGACGGTGCCGACGGATGGCACGAATTTGGTGGCGAAGGCGCTGAAGTTGTTTCAGGAGAGGACGGGGGTGAAGGGGGCGTGGGAGATTGATTTGGAGAAGCGGGTGCCGGCTGGGGCGGGATTGGGAGGGGGGAGTGGCAATGCTGCGGTGGTGCTGCGAGGGGCGAATGAGCTGACGGGCGGGCTTTTGAGTCAGGAGGCGTTGGTGGAGATGGCGGGAGGAATCGGAGCGGATGTGGCGTTTTTTGCGCTGGATGAGGCCGCGGCGGATGGGACGGGGCGAGGGGAGCGGGTGGTGCCGGTGGCATCGCCGGGGCCGATCACGATGGTGCTGATCAAGCCGCCGTTTCCGGTGGCGACGCCTTGGGCTTATCAGCGCTGGCGGGACAGTGAGGAGTTGCCTGGGGTTTCGTACGCACCGCAGATCACGCCGTGGGGTGAGTTGGTGAATGACCTGGAGAGGCCCGTTTTTGAGAAGTATTTGCTGTTACCGAGTTTGAAGACTTGGCTGTTGAGGCAAGGGGAGTGCCGTGGGGCTTTGATGTCGGGATCGGGTTCGACGATGTTTGCGGTCACGAAGGATGGCGTCGATGGGGAGATCCTGGCTGAGCGGGTGCGGGGGTATGTGGGTGAGAGCGCCTGGGTGCAGGTGGTGCGGGCGGGTTAGGGCTTGGCTGCGACTGGGGCGGGTGGGAAGTCGTCGGAGCGGAAGGGGGTGACGGGGAGGCCGTCTTTGGAGAAGAGGTTGCAGACGGGATTATCTGCCCAGGCGTAGCGGACGGCGACGGGTTTGGTGATGGTGGGGTGGCCGACGGTGATCTGGTCGGGGCTAGTGATGAGGGCGTCTGCCCAGACCCATTTGTGGTCTTCACCGCAGATGGCGAAGCCTTTGAGTTCGGTGGTGTCGACGGAGCGGAGAGCGCTGCCAAAGGTGTCGAGGGTGACGGTGATTTTGGGGCCTTTGATGGCGATGGATTTGAATTCGGGGCTGCGGTAGGGGATCTTCAATCCGTAGTCGCGGGCGAGGGCGAGGCGGGCGAGGCGCTCGGCGACGTCGCGTTTGTTTTTGGGGTGGATGTCATTGGCTTCGCCGAGGTCGATGATGACGGCCTGGCCGCCGTTTTTGATGGCGTGCTGGGTTTTGGTTTGGCTTTCGCGGAGTTCGGCCCAGGTGCTGTCGGATGGGGTGGCGACTTCAGGTTTGAAGTCGGCGAGTTGGACCCAGTAGAAGGGGAAGTCGCCTTGTTTCCATTCTTTGCGCCAGTGTTCGATCATGAGGGGGAAGAGGTGGGCGTATTCGGCGGCGCGGTCGGCATTGGACTCGCCTTGATACCAGATGGTGCCTTTGATGCCGTAGCCGATGAGGGGGAGGAGGACACCGTTGTAAAGATTGCCGGGGCGGTGCTGGCCGGTGAGGATTTGCTGGGGGCCTTGGGGGGCGCGAGCGGTGAAGGGTTTGCCGGCGGCTTTGGCTTCGGCGGCCTTGGCTTTCCAGGAGGCGAGGGCTGTGTCGTATTTGGCTTGGGCTTCGGCTGAGGAGAGGTCTTTTTCTTTGACGACCCAGCCGTCCATGAGGGTTTTGAAATGAGGGTTGGTTTCGAGGAGGTCGCGGCGGACCCAGGCTTCGGCAGCGCTGCCGCCCCAGGCGTTGTCGATGAGGCCGATGGGGACGTCGAGCATTTGGTGGAGGACGCGGCCATAAAAGAAGCCCACGGCGCTGAAGTCGCCGACGGTGGCAGAGGAGCAGGGCTGCCAGGAGCCTTTGAAGTCGTTTTGGGGTTCCTGGGTGCCGACTTGAGGGACGGAGATGAGGCGGATGTTGGGGAATTTGGCCGTGGCGATTTCGAGGTCGGAGTCCCAGGAGGAACTGACGGTCCACTGCATGTTGGACTGGCCGGAGCAGAGCCAGACTTCGCCGACGAGCACGTTGGAGAGATCGCGGGTGGAGGAACCTTGGATGGTGATTTTGGCAGGGTGGGCGTTCGCGGGGACGGGGTCGAGGGTGACAGCCCATTTGCCATCGGGACCGGCTTTAGAAGTCTTGGACTGGCCGGCGAAGGAAACTTTGATTTCGGTGCCAGGGGTATCCCAGCCCCAGATGGGATTGGCGTGCTTTTGCTGGAGCACCATGTTGTCGCCAATGATGGCGGGGAGCTTCAATTCGGCCTGTGAGGAAAAGGCGAGGCTGAGGAGGAGGGTCGGGAGGAGGATGCGTTGCATGGTTGGGAGAGAGTGAGTTATTGGCCAGCGAGTTTTTTGGCTTGGGCTTGGCTTTCGGGGGAGAGTTTGGAGAGGGGGAAAGCGTGGCGGGTGCCGTCGGCGGTTTTGAGGACGACATCAGCGCCCTGCATGCCTTCGAAGGAGGCTTGGATGGCTTTGCCTTCGGTGTTGGTCCAGGAGAGGACGCCGCCGGGGGCTGGGGTGGCGGGAGCTGCGGTAGGGGCGGCTCCGGCTTCGAAGTTGGCGCCTTCCTGGATCCAGGATTTGAGGAGGGTGACTTCGGCCGGGGTGAGGCGGTTTTTGCCTTTGGGGGGCATGACTTCCTCGTCGTCGTCGGGGAGCGTGACGGTGTAGACGAGAGTGCTTTTGGTGGGTTCGCCGGCTTTGACGTGTTTCTTCATGTCATCGATGCGATCGATGGCGAATTTGCCTTTGATTTTGTCTTTGGCGACGCTGTGGCACTCGGCGCATTTTTGATTGAGGATGGGGAAGACCTGGGACTTGAAGTCAACGGCGGAAGTGGTTGTGGCGAGGCAGGATGACGCGATGAAGAGAGTGAGGGCGAATGGGCGACGAGGCATGGCGCGTTTCTAGGGGGCTGGAGGGGATTTGGCAAGTATCTTCTTAGCGGGGAGGGGTCTGGAGAGGGTGAAGGTGCCGTGATCAATTGCGCACTTGTAGGTGGCGTTGAAGTTGGTGGGGGAGAGTTGGCCTTGGTAGGTGTAGAGGCCGCCGGCCCAGGAGGGCATATGGTGCTGGCCGGCGAGCGTCCAGGTGGACTGGCCTGCCGGGGTGACGGAGTGTTGGGCGCGATAGGCACCGCTGAGGAAGCGCATCCAGGTGGCGTGGTAGTGGAACTGGTGGGGTTGGCCGGTGGATTTGGGAGGGGTGACGATGCAGCGGAGGTTGCCGTGGTGCTGGTTGGCCTGGCTTTGCCAGGTGCCCTGCCATTGGCCGCAGACGGGGTCGTTCTGGGAGGCGGTAGCGGCTTGTTTCCAAGCGCGTTGGAAGCCGGGGCTGGCGCACGACGAGAGGCTCAGGCCGAGGAGGGCGGTGAGCAGGAGTCTGATGGAGGTGAGGATGTGGGGTCTCATGCGGGCGGAGGTTAAGAACGGAGGTGGGGAGGGGAGTTTGTCATGGGGATTTTGGTGGAGACAGGTGTCCACGCTGCTTGACAGAAGGGTGAAGCGGACTATTTTGGTGGCCCTTCAGACGAAAATTCTTCGAATGGGAGGGAACGGCAGGGTAGCTCAGTGGTAGAGCAAGGGACTCATAAGCCCTGGGTCGGGAGTTCAATTCTCCCCCCTGCCACCCCTTTATTTCGGTCAGTTGGAAGGGGCTTTTTCGGCGATGTAGAGGGCGGCGATGCCGAAGGTGAGGGGGCGGGTTTGGCAGGTGGTGAAGCCGTGGTCGGTGACGAGTTTTTCCATGGCTTGGCCGGAGGGGAAGCGTTCGATGGAGCCGCAAAGGTATTCGTAGGCTTCGCGTTGGCCGGTGATCCAGCCGGCGATACGGGGCATGATTCGCTTAAGGTAGAAGAGATAGAGTTGGCGGATCCCAGGGAAGGAGGGGATGGAGAAGTCGAGAATGAAGAGGCGTCCGCCGGGGCGGAGGACGCGGGCCATTTCGTGGAGCGCGACAGGCCAGGAGGCCATGTTGCGGAGGCCGAAGGCGACGGTGAGGGCGTCGAAAGAGGCGTCGTTGAAGGGGAGGTTCATGCCGTCGGCGGCGATGAGGGGGAGGAGGTCGCGGCGTTGAGCCTCGCGCATCATGGGGACGGAGAAATCGGCACCGATGATGGCGGTTTCGGGGCAGTGCGACTGGATGGTCTGCATGAGGTCGCCACTGCCGGTGGCGAGGTCGAGGAGGTCTTTGGGGTGGTGATTGGCGATGAGGCGGGCGGTATCGCGGCGCCAGAGGACGTCGATGCCGAAGCTGAGGACGTGATTAGCTAGGACATAGCGGCGTGCGATTCCTGCGAAGGCTTGTCTGACAAATCCGGCGTCCTGCATGAGTGAGTGGAAGAGGTAACGAGGGTCGCGGCTAAAAAGAAACACCGCCTTGTGGGCGGTGCATCGTTTGATGGTGCTCGCGAGAGGACTCGAACCTCCACGATATTACTCATATGAACCTGAATCATACGCGTCTACCAATTCCGCCACGCGAGCATTTCTGGATAACGGGAGCGGAGTTTCACCCTGAATCGGGGTTTCTCAACCGGAAAAGAGGACTTTTTTCGGAGGGGGATGGGATGGCGCCGGGGAGTGAGAGGGGTGAATTAGCCATTTGCCGAGAGGGGTGAATTCGGGTTTAGTGGCAGGATGCTGGAACCCCGACAAGCTACTATTCATCGCCGCACGGCGGAGACGACCATTGACATTGAACTCGTTGTTGATGGGACAGGGAAGTCAACGATCGACACCGGGGTGCCGTTTTTTGATCACATGCTGACGTTGTTTGCGAAGCATGGGTTGTTTGATTTGACGGTGAAGACGGTGGGCGACATCGAGGTGGATTTTCATCACACGGTGGAGGACACGGGGATCGTGTTGGGGCAGGCGTTTCGGGCGGCTTTGGGGAACAAAGCGGGGATCACTCGTTATGGGTGGTGTTTGCTGCCGATGGATGAGACGCTGGCGAGGGTGGCGCTCGATTTGAGCGGGCGTGCGCTGCTGGTGTATGAGGGGCCGGAGCGGGTGGAGTCGATTGGGGGGCGGTTTAACTTCACGCTGGTGGAGGAGTTTTTGCGGGCGTTCGCGGGCGCGGTGCTGGCGAACCTGCATGTGGACATTCTGCGGGGGCGCGACGGGCATCACATGGCGGAAGCGGTGTTTAAGGGTTTGGCACGGTCATTGGACATGGCGACTCGGATTGATCCTCGGGTGTCTGGGATTCCGAGCACGAAGGAGGTGCTGTGAG
>JARXAL010000114.1 GCA_029865835.1 Verrucomicrobiaceae bacterium | reverse complement strand
CCCTCCTCCACCAACTCGCCCAAGACGACCTCATCCACCTCTCAGATACCCACATCACCCTCACCCGCCTCGGCAAACCCCTAGCAGACAGCATCGCCGTCGCCCTCCTTGGTTAGAAAGGCGCGTGGCAATTGCCAGCCTATTCACTCTTCATTCACCCACGCGCTCCCTTCTCAAAAACCACACGCCCCTCCTTCACATCCACCAGGATGTGATCCCCGTCGACATAGCCCCCTTCAAGCACCGCCATCGAAAGCGGATCCAGCAGGTTCTTTTGAATCGACCGCTTGAGAGGTCGCGCCCCGTAAACCGGATCATACCCCTGATCCGCGATGAACCGCAGCGCCCCATCCGTCAGTTCCAATTCGATGTTCTGTTTCGCCAATCGTTCCACCACTCGGGCCAACTGAATCTTCACGATCGAGTCCAGTTGATCCGCCTTCAGCCGGTCAAACATCACCACCTCATCGATCCGATTCAAAAACTCCGGCCTGAAGAATTGCTTCAACGCCTCCCTCACCAGCGCGTCCCGCTGCTCCGGATTGCCTTCCTCACTGATCGCTGACGATCCGATGTTGCTCGTCATGATGATCACCGTGTTCTTGAAGTCTACCGTCCGCCCTTGTCCATCGGTGATGCGACCATCATCAAGCACCTGCAACAACGTGTTAAAGACATCCGGGTGCGCCTTCTCCACCTCGTCAAACAAGATCACGCTGTAGGGCCTGCGCCTCACCGCCTCGGTCAATTGCCCGCCTTCATCATACCCCACATACCCCGGAGGCGCCCCGATCAATCGGCTCACGCTGTGCTTCTCCATGTACTCACTCATGTCCAGCCGCGTCATCGCGTTCTCATCATCAAACAAAAACTCCGCCAGCGCCTTCGACAGCTCCGTCTTACCAACCCCTGTCGGCCCCAAAAATAGAAAACTCCCAATCGGTCGATTCTCATCTTGAATCCCCGCCCGCGCACGACGCACCGCATTCGACACCGCTTTGATGGCATCTTTTTGACCAATCACTCGCTCGCCCAACCCCGCTTCCATCCGCACCAACTTGGCCCGCTCGCCCTCCTGCAACCGACTTACAGGAACCCCTGTCCAACTCGCCACCACCCGCGCAATATCCTCATCCGTCACCTCTTCCCGCAGCAACTGGGGACGGCTCGCAGGTTCGCCATTCATGGCCGATGCCTCCTCCAAACGCTTCTCCAAATCCGGTATCAATCCATACTGAATCTCCCCGGCCCGACCGTAGTTCCCCGACCGCTGCGCCTGCTCCTGCTCAGTCCGCAACCGGTCAATCTCTTCCTTGATCTTACGTCCCGCCTGCACCCCCTCCTTCTCCTTCAACCACTGCGCCTTAAGTGCGTCCGATTTCTCACGCAAATCCGCAATCTCCTTCTCGATCTTTTCCAGCCTCGCCTTCGATCCCGCATCCGTCTCTCTCTTCAGCGCCTGCCTCTCCATCTCACGCTGCATCATCTCACGCTCCAGCACATCAATCTCCGTCGGCATCGAGTCCAACTCGATCTTGATCCGGCTCGCCGCCTCATCCACCAAATCAATCGCCTTGTCCGGCAAAAACCGATCAGTGATGTACCGATTCGAAAGCGTCGCAGCCGCCACAATCGCACTATCCTGAATGCGCACCCCGTGGTGCACCTCATAGCGCTCTTTCAAGCCACGCAAAATCGCGATCGTATCCTCGACCGAAGGCTCACCCACCGTCACCGGCTGGAATCGCCGCTCCAAGGCTGGGTCCTTCTCAATGTATTTGCGATACTCATCCAGCGTTGTCGCGCCAATGCAACGCAACTCCCCTCTCGCCAGTTGAGGTTTCAAAAGATTCCCCGCATCCATCGCCCCTTCGCTTTTGCCCGCTCCCACAATGGTGTGCAACTCATCGATAAACAGCACAATCTGCCCTTCACTCGAGGTCACCTCCTTCAAAAACGCCTTCAACCGCTCCTCAAATTCCCCCCGAAACTTCGCCCCCGCCATCATCCCCCCGAGGTCCATTGAAATCAGCCGCTTATTCTTCAAAGAATCCGGCACATCCCCCGCCACAATCCGCCTCGCCAAGCCCTCAGCAATCGCCGTCTTGCCCACCCCCGGCTCACCAATCAACACCGGATTATTCTTCGTCCGCCGACTCAAAACCTGCATCACCCGGCGAATCTCCTCATCACGCCCGATCACCGGATCAATCTTCCCCGCACGCGCCCTGGCCGTCAGATCCGTTCCATACTTTTCCAAAGTCTGATACTTCCCCTCCGGATCCTGATCCACCACGCGTTGCGACCCGCGCACCGCCGTCATCGCTTGCCTCAAGGCAGCCGGCGTCACACCCGCTTCCTTCAAAAGCTTCGCCATCTCAGTCCCACCCTCTGCCAGCGCCAGCAACACATGCTCGACCGACAAATACTCATCCTTGAGCTTCTTCTGCTCGTCCTCGGCCTTCGTCATCAACTCCCGAAACTCGCCGGACAAATACAACTGACCCGTCGCCCCGGTCACCTTCGCTTGCTTCTCCAACCACTGCGTTACCGCCCCAGCAATCGCCGATCCAGCACCCGGCTTGCCCGCCGCACGCTCAAACAACTGCGGCGCCAATCCCCCTTCCTGCTCAAGCAAGGCCAACAGCAAATGCGCTGCCTTCAATTCTTGATGCCCAAGGCGAGTGGCCGTGGATTGCGAAGCATTGAGCGCTTCCTGAAGCTTAACTGTAAAACGTTCTGGATTCATGGTTGCTAGGTTAACGTTGTCTAGCCATCCCATAGCGCTTATTTCACACCAACTCCCCAGAATACCCTGCGTTTGAGCAACCACGGGCTCTCACACCACAAATTCCGCACACCACCCCAATCAATCCGCGTCAAAAAATCACATCCCCACTGCGCAATCGACACACAAAAAGTGTCATCTTAACACATTAGCCAACTCTAAAATACCCGCGCTGCTTCTCGCTGATCGGTAGCCCCAAAATCTCCATCGCCGCCAGCATGTCCTCCCACACCTGACGCTTCACCTGCATGCCTCCCCCTTCCTTCTCCTCCCGCAAAATGTAGGACGGATGATATGTCACAATCATCGGCGTTCCATGCACCTGGTGCACCTGCCCCCGTAACTTCCCAACCGCCCCGGACAAGCCCATCCCCTCCGCCGCCGTCGCCCCCAAAGCCACAATGCAAACCGGCTGCACAATCTCAATCTCCGCCTTCACAAACGGCAAACACACACGCATCTCCAGCTCAGTCGGCTTCCGATTCTTCGTCCCCTGATCACCCCCTCCATCGATCGCAGGCCGAAACTTGCAGATGTTGCTGATATAAACGGACTCCCGTGGCAACCCCATCGCCTTCAAAATCTGCGTCAATTTCTCCCCCGCCGGCCCCACAAACGGCTCCCGCTGCCGCTCCTCCTGATACCCCGGTGCCTCCCCGATTAACATCAATCGCGCCTCCGGATTCCCCACCGCAAACACCATCGTCTCCCGCAGCGTCCCCAACGCCCTCGCCTCCGGCGCCGCCTCCGCCAACGCCCTCACCCGCGCCAACCGCTCCGCCTTCGCCCCCCCCCCAGCCACCGTCCCCGTCCCAGCCTCAACCTCAGCCGCCGCATCACCTGCGACCACCTCACCCCCCGCCGCCAACCGCCGCTCCAGCCTCGCCTCCAGCCCCGGCAACGACCTCACCGATTCCGCCGAAATCGCCACATGCGTTCGCCCGGCATCACGCCTCGCCTCCAGATACTGGCGCAACAAAGTAACCGAATCCGTCGACATCAATTCAATTCCAAAACCCGAATGAAACTCAGTGCGCCAAAAACTCATCGAGCGCCGCTTTCGTCACCCGATACTGCGCCCCAATCTTCTTCCCCTTCAAATCCCCCGCATCGATCGAAGCAATCACATCCGCCTCGGTCACACCCAAAGCCTGAGCCACCTGCGCCGGTGTCATCACATCCACCGACACCGCTGCCGTCGCCGCCACAGCGCCCGCAACTGCAACACCAGGCAGCGGCGGTGGCACCGCTGGATTCACGCTCAATCCCCCTTGCGCCATCATCTGCTGTGCAATGCCAAATCCCACCGCCAACTCAGCCGCCGTTCCACCTGCGCCACCACCCCCAGTCGCCATCCCCTGCGCCATCTGGAACTTCACGTAGTCGTTCAAATTGCCCACCGCTCCCATGCTCGACCGCGCATCAATCGCCTTCTCCACTTCAGGCGGAACCGACGCGTTCTCCAGCACAAAACTCGAGATCTCAATCCCATACTTCCCGGTCATCACCGGATTGATGATCGGCAGCAACGCATCCCCCAGATCGCTGTAACGCGTCGCCAGATCCAGCACCGGAATCTTCGCCGTCGCCAGCGCATCACTGAACACACTCACAATCCTCGACCGCATCGTGTCCGCAAACTCGTCCAGCCGGAAATGATGATCCGATCCCGCCACTTCACGCAAAAACAACTTCGGCTCCACGATCTTGAAATCAAAGATCCCAAACGCCCGCACCCGCACAATCCCAAAATCCGCATCCCGCATCATGATCGGGTTGCTCGTCCCCCACTTGTTCCCCGTGAACAACCTCGTGTTCACATAGTAGATGTCCGCCTTGAACGGACTCTCAAACCCATACTTCCACCCCTTCAAGGTCGACAAAATCGGAATGTTATCCGTCACCAGGGAATGCTTCCCGGGACCAAACGTATCTCCAAACTCACCCAGATAAACAAATTGCGCCACCTGGCTCTCCCGCACGATCAACTGCGCACCCTTCTTGATCTCCTTATCCTCATCAGGATAGCGGAAAGACAGCGTGTCACGAGAGTCATCCGTCCACTCGATGATTTCGAGGAACTGTCCCTTCAGGTAATTCATGAGGCTCATAGGGTAAAAAAGATAGGAGGTTCTGTCGCCTCAAAGCGACCCGCCTACAGTGACAAACCCTTAGCCGTTGAACAGCAAAATTTTCGAAACACACGGCTCTTTCCCACAAAATCACAAACCTCTCCCCCATCGCCCGGGTTGGCACGGGCGATGCTTCCCTATTTCTGTCTCCCTAGTTTTGGCGTCTAGCCACAACCTCTTCCACCCTCAAATTGAATCCCGAAGCCTCTCCCCTCTTCTCGATGCACACCTCTCTCGTCCTACCCCGCATGATTTCCCTCATTTGCTGGATGTCAGGCACACCCAGCGTCGCCAGCGAACCAGACCATTTCACCAAACCCACCCCTTTCACCCATGCTAGCCCCCACCCTTGACTTCCACCATCTCGTCAGCTTCGCCTCTCGCTGCTCGAACCTCCGCACCAAACTCGGCATCCCCCAGTCCGAACTCGCCCGCTGGCTCGACGTCAGCCCCGCCCACCTTAGCCTAGAAACGGGAATGGAAAGGGATGAA
>JARXAL010000243.1 GCA_029865835.1 Verrucomicrobiaceae bacterium | reverse complement strand
AGTTCAGTTGGGAGTTGGATTTGTGGGGGAAGTTGAGGCGGCAGTCGGAGACGGCGGGGGCGCAATTGGTGGGTGTGGCGGCGGCGATGCAGAATGTGCTGCTGACGGTGCAGGCGGATGTGGCGATGAATTACATTCGGGCGCGGACGCTGGATGCGGAGATGGATGTGGTGCGGCAAGCGGTGGCGTTGCGGAAGGAGAGTTTGGGGATCACGCAGGGGCGGGTGAAGGCGGGGGCGGGGAGTGAATTGGAGTTGGCGCAGGCGGAGACGGAATTGGCGACGGCGGAGGCGGAGATCTCGTCGTTGCAGGCGCAGCGGGATCAGTTGGAGAATGCGATTGCGGTTTTGTCCGGGCAGAATCCGACCGTGTTCCGGTTGCCGTCGGTGCCTAGGGGGACGGGGACGCCGCCGGGGATTCCGGTGGGAGTGCCGAGTGATTTGTTGGAGCGACGGCCAGACATTGCGGAAGCGGAGCGGGCCTTGGCGGCGGCGTCGGCGCAGATTGGGGTGGCGAAGGCGGCGGCGTTTCCGAGTGTGAAGCTGATGGCGAATGGAGGGCCATTGAGCGGAGAGTTCGATTTGCTGGCGGATGCGACGAGTTTGATGTGGAATGCGGGTCCGAGGGTGTCGATTCCGATTTTTTCCGGCGGGAAGAATGTGGCGAATTTCGAGCGGGCGCAGGCGGCGCATGACGAGGCGCTGGCGGGTTATCGGCAGGCGATTTTGGTGGCGTTTGGGGAGGTGGAGAACAGTCTTTCGGCGATTGCGAACTTGAAGACGCAGTCGGAGGCGCAGGGGTGGGCGACGGAGAGTGCGGCGAAGGCGTTGAGTTTGGCGAGGACGCGGTATGAGGCGGGAACGAGTCCGTATTTGGATGTGATTGAGGCGGACCGGACGGCGTTGGCGGTGAGGCGGGGAGCGGTGCAGATTGCGGGTCAGCAGTGGCTGGCGAGCGTGGGATTGGTGAAGGCGCTGGGAGGCGGTTGGGACGTGGTGACGCCGGTGGAGGTGCCGGTGGTGGCGGAGGATCCGGAGGCGCAGATGAAGGGCGAACTGGAGGCGGAGAAGAAGGGGTTTTTGGGGCGGGTGAAACGGATGTTCAAGAGGGACTGAGAGGGAGGCGGTTCGGGGATTGCCAAGAAGGGGAGTGGGTTGTAAGATCAGCGCCTCCATGTTGAACGCGCTAGATCGGTTGAAGGAACTGGGGCTCGGGGAGTCTCGGGTGGTGGAGGCGACTCTAACTGCGGAGCGGGTGGTGGCTTTGGATTGGGCGCGGTTGGCGGATTTGATGCGGGGGTTGGTGGTGGAGGCGGGGTGTGAGCTGGCGGGGACGCAGGTGCAACCGGATGCGTCGGTGGTGTTTGGGATGATCGAGCATCCGGGGACGGAATGGATGAAGCGGGTGCTGGTGAAACTGGTGGCGTGGAATGAGTGGGGAGCGCAGGCTGAGCAGGTGGAGGCCTTTGCGACGGAGGTGAGGGCGGCGCGGGATGCGCGGGGCATTTTGGTGGCGCCAGCGGGCTTTTCGCCGGGGGCGAGGGAGGCGGCGGGGAGGCATCGGATAGAGATGGTGGATGGGGTGGCGTTGACGGAGGCCTTGGGTCGATTGCCGGAGGGGAAGCGTGAGTTTTTGTGGGGGGTGGCGACGTCGGGCGATGCGTGGACGCCGAGTTGTCCGATGTGTTTGGGGAAGTTAGCGCCAGTGCAAAGCCATGCGATGGAAACGGTGGAAGCGGAGGAAGAGCGGATGATGTTCAAGGATGCGATCGTGGCGGACTCGGTTTATTGTCGGCGATTGCGGGTGGTGAGGGGGATTGAGGTGCAGTTTTTGCAGCAGGTTCGGGCGATGGAGATGGATATCGAGGGCACGGTGCATGGGGATTTGGTGTGTGAGGGGATGTTGTATTTGAGGCCGACGGCGGTGGTGCGTGGGGCGGTGGCGGCGAAGGGGATGACGGTGGAGGATGGGGCGCAGTTGCTGGCAGATGTGACGGTGTTGAGGACGGCGCTGGCGCCGTTGGTGCGGACGAGTGTGACCTGGCAGTGGAGGTGTTTGTCGGGAGAGGCGGTGTGTGCCGGGGTGGCGCTGGAGCCGCATGCGCTTAGCCAGGATCCTTCCTGAGCCATCTGCTGCAACCGCTGAAAAGCCCGAGTCGGCGGCGTTGGGCTCGTTTTGAAAGGCTTCGAGCATTAACCTATGCACTCAGCTTTTCAAAACAGCGCCCGCCTTGCAGCCTCAAGCTTTTGAGCGGTTTCGCGACGAGGTTCATGAATGATTCAGGCTAGGCCGTGGGAGTGAGGTGGGGACTTTTTTCCCTTATGAAATCAGGGGATTTTTTTCGGGGGTGAAAAAGTGGAATGAGTCGGCATTCCATGTGCCTGCGTAAGACATTGAACGTTGCAATCTACCCGCCCCCAACCCTGGTGGACCGTTCGCTAGGCATTTGGGGGCGTCGCTCCCCATGAACTATCCTCACTACGACGAAAACATTCCCAACGAAGGTTCATTGCATTTGATGGAGGCGGAGCGGGATGCGTGCGGGGTCGGTTTTGTAGCCAACATTCATGGGAAGCGGAGTCGGGAGATTTTGGACATGGCGATTTGCGGGGTGTGCAGTGTGCAGCATCGGGGAGCGGTGGATGCGGACCGGGTGACGGGGGATGGTTCGGGGGTGTTGACGCAGATTCCTTATGAGGTGCTGCTGCCCGAGGCGGAGAAGATGGGGCATGCGCTGGATCATCCGATGGATTTGGCGGTGGGGGTGTTTTTCCTGCCGCATGATCCGATGGAGCGGATGAACATTCAGATGGTGACGGAGAGCATCATGAGGTATCGCAAGATCCGGGTGTTGGGATGGCGGGATGTGCCAGTGAATCCGAATGAGTTGGGGGACAAGGCGAGGAGGACGATGCCGTACATTCAGCATTTGTTCCTGGAGCGGCCAGCGGAGATGGGGGACAATGAATTTGAGCGGACGTTGTATTTGGTGCGCCGGGAATTGGCGATCAAGGCGAGGGAGCAGCGGATGACGAACTTTTACGTCGCCTCGTTGTCGCACCGGACGATTGTGTACAAAGCGCTGTTGCTGCCGTCGTCGCTGCAGAAGTTTTACGGGGATTTGCAGAACGATGCGTATGACACGTCGCTGGCGTTGTTTCACCAGCGGTTCTCGACAAACACGTTTCCGACATGGGCGTTGAGTCATCCGTTTCGGATGCTGGCGCACAACGGGGAGATCAACACGGTTCGGGGGAATCGGAACTGGTTGACGAGTCGGACGAGTGACTTTGAGCATGAGTTCTGGTCGAACAATGAGCATCTGTTGAAGCGGTTGCTGGATGTGAACAGTTCGGACTCGGCGAGTCTGGATCAGGCGCTGGAGTTGCTGGTGCTGAGCGGGCGGAGTTTGACGCATGCGCTGGCGATGCTGGTACCGAGCGCGTATGGCATTGATCCGACGACGTCGGCGGAGTTGAAGGCGTTTTATGAGTTTCACGAGTGCTTCAGCGAGCCGTGGGATGGTCCGGCGGCGTTGGTGATGACGGATGGAACGCGGGTGGTGGCGGGACTGGACCGGAATGGGTTGCGACCCAGCCGGTGGAAGTTGACGGAGGATGGGATTTTTGCGCTGGGGTCGGAGGTGGGGATCATTCCGCTGGATGATGCGAAGGTGATTCGGAAGGGGAGGCTGGCTCCGGGTGAGATTTTGGAGGTGGACACGATGAAGGTCGGGGTGCGTTTCAATGCGGAGATCAAGGCGGAGTTGGCGAGTCGCCAGCCTTACGGGGAGTGGCTCAAGAGGCGGACGAGTTTGACGGCGCAGGCACCGGAGCCACCGAGTGCGGATCTGGATGTGCTGGGGTTGTCGCAGCGGCAGGCGGCGTTTGGATGGACGAAGGAGGAGATTGATTTCTCGCTGGTGCCGATGCTGCAGAAGGGGGAGGAAGGGATTTACTCGATGGGAGATGATGTGGCGCTGTCGATTCTATCGATGCGGCCCCGGTTGCTGGCGGGGTATTTCAAGCAGGCGTTTGCGCAGGTGACGAATCCGCCGATTGATCCGATTCGGGAGCGGGCGGTGATGAGTTTGGATGTGGTGTTGGGCTGGCAGCGGAACTTTTTGGATGAGACGCCGGACCACGCGAAGGTGGTGCATCTGACGAGTCCGTTTTTGTTTGAGAACGAGTTGGAGACGCTCAAAAGTTTGCCGGATTACCAGTGCCGGACGCTGGATGCGACGTGGCCGGTGGAAGAGGGGCCAGCGGGATTGAAGGCGGCGCTGGTGCGGCTGTGCCATGAAGCTGGGACGGCGGTTGCGGATGATGTGGATATTTTGATTCTGAGTGATCGGGCGATGGATCATTCGCGGGTGGCGGTGCCAGCGCTTTTGGGGACGGGGGCGGTGCATCAGCATTTGAATCGCAAGCAGGTGCGGATGCGGTTGAGTTTGGTGGTGGACACGGCTGAGGCGCGGGACACGCACCAGATGGCGACGCTGTTTGGGTTTGGTGCTTCGGCGGTTTGTCCGTATCTGGCTTACGAGACGATTCGGGAGACGCTGGAGGCGGACAAGACGGCGCGGAAGCCGGCGCTTGAGGGGGTGGATTACGTGAAGGCGGCGACGAATTTCCGGAAGGCGCTGGAGAAGGGGGTGCTCAAAATCATGAGCAAGATGGGGATCTCGGTGCTGAGCAGTTACACGGGGGCGCAGATTTTTGAGGCGGTGGGGATTGGCAAGGAAGTGATCGATTACTGCTTCACGGGGACGCCGTCGCAGATTGGCGGGGTGGGGTTTGCCGAGTTGGCTGAGGAGGCGTTGGCGCGTCATGCGCTGGGGTATGCGTTGCCGGTGCCGGGGGAAGAGAGTGATGTGGAAGTGAAGCCGGTGGAGTTGGGAGATCCGGGGTATTATCGGCCCCGTCAGAAGGGTGAGATGCATGCGGTGACGGGTCCGGTGATCAAGAACTTCCACACGTTTGTGAAGTCGGGATCAGCGGAGGACTATCAGAAGTATGTGGCGACGCAGTTGGAGAACACGCCGGTGGCGTTGAAGGATTTGCTGGAGTTTGTGCCGAGCAGTGGCGGGCCGATTCCGATTGATGAGGTGGAGCCGATTGAAGACATTCGGGTGCGGTTTACGACGGCGGCGATGTCGCTAGGGGCGATCTCACCTGAGGCGCATGAGGCTTTGGCGATTGCGATGAACCGGATCGGTGGGAAGTCGGACTCGGGCGAGGGAGGGGAGGATCCAAGGCGGTTCCGGCCTTCGGCGAACGGGGATTGGGCGAACTCGAAGATCAAGCAGGTGGCGTCGGGGCGGTTTGGGGTGACGGCGGAGTATTTGAGTAGTGCTTGGGAGTTGGAGATCAAGATGGCTCAGGGAGCGAAGCCCGGGGAGGGTGGGCAGTTGCCGGCTATGAAGGTCAATCGGCTGATTGCGAAGCTGCGGAACACGACGCCGGGAGTGATGTTGATCAGTCCGCCTCCGCATCATGACATCTACTCGATTGAGGATTTGGCGCAGTTGATTCACGATTTGAAGGAGGTGAATCCGCGTGCGCGGGTGTGCGTGAAGTTGGTGGCTGAGGCCGGGGTGGGGACGATTGCGGCCGGGGTGGCGAAGGCGAATGCGGACATCATTCTGATTTCGGGGCATGATGGGGGGACGGGAGCGAGTCCGTTGTCGTCGATCAAGCATGCGGGATTGCCCTGGGAGTTGGGCGTTGCGGAGACTCAGCAGGTGCTGATGCTGAATGGATTGCGCGAGCGTGTGACGTTGCGGACGGACGGGGGTTTGCGGAACGGGCGCGACATTGCAATCGCGGCGATGCTGGGAGCGGAGGAGTTCAACTTTGGGACGATTGCGCTGATTGCGCTGGGTTGTGTTTACGTGCGGCAGTGTCACTTGAACAATTGTCCGGTGGGAGTGGCGACGACGGATCCGAAGTTCCGGGCGAAGTTCAAAGGCAAGCCGGAGCATGTGGTGAACTTCTTCAATGGGGTGGCACAGGAGGTGAGGGAGATCATGGCGTCACTGGGTGTGGCGAAGATGGATGATTTGATTGGGCGGCCGGAGTTTTTGCGGCAGCGGCAGGTGCCAGGGCACAAGAAGGCGAACCTGATCGATTTGAGCCGGGTGCTGAAGGATGTGGGTAAGGAGTTGGGGCAGGATGCGCCGAGGATTTGTTTGATGAACCAGAACGACGGGCTGGATGCGCATCCGCTAGATGACCGGATCATTCAGAACGCGCAGTTTGCGATTCGCGACAAGGCGAAGGTGATGCCGCTGCGCTACAAGATCAAAAACACGTTCCGCAACATCGGGACGAAGTTGAGCGGGGAGATCGCGTTCCATCACGGGAATCACGGGCTGCCTGCGGGGAGTGTGGATGTGACGTGTGAAGGCAGTGCCGGACAGAGTTTTGGGACGTTCCTGTGTGGCGGGGTGAAGCTGACTTTGATTGGCGAGGCCAACGATTATGTGGGCAAGGGGATGTGCGGAGGTGAGATCATCATCAAGCCGAGTCCAAGGGCGCATCCTTCATTCAACTCGTGGGAGAACAGCATTCTGGGCAACACGGTGATGTACGGTGCGACGAGCGGGCATTTGTTTGCGGCGGGGCGTGCCGGGGAGCGTTTCTGTGTGCGGAACTCGGGTGCAACGGCAGTGGTGGAGGGGATTGGGGATCATGGGTGCGAGTACATGACGGGGGGGGTGGCGGTGGTGCTGGGTGAGTTCGGGAAGAACTTTGGGGCGGGGATGAGTGGTGGGGTGGCGTATCTGCTGGATGAGAAGGGGAGCTTTGGGCAGTTGCACAATCCGGAGATGATTCGGGGGACGGCGGTGACGGATCCGGAGGATGTGAATCAGTTGAAGAATCTGGTGACCGAGCACTTGGAACACACGGGGAGTTTGCGGGCGCAGGCGATTTTGGCGGACTGGGATGTGTGGTTGCCGAAGTTTGTTCGGGTGAGTTCGAAAGCGGAGCCGGTGGAAGTTCCGCCGGAGGAAGAGGTGGTGGCGGAGGTGGCGGGGTAGAGTTGTGGGCGAACCTGTAGCCTCAAGGGTTGCGTGGCGACTGGATGACGCGTGCGCCGCGCTGCCAGGTGAAGTAGGACCACACCCAGTGCAAGAAAACGGAGACGCGGTTGCGCATGTTCATGAGGAAGACCAAATGCACGAAGAGCCACATGAGCCAGGCGATGAATCCTCGCATTTGAATGCCTGCAAAGCTGACGACGGCAGCACTGCGGCCAATGGTGGCCATGCTGCCTTTGTCCCAATAGGCGAAGGCTTGGCGTTCGCCGCTGGTGGGTTCTGACTGGATGCTGTTTGCGATGAATGCGCCCATTTGAATTGCAGCCGGGGAGACGCCCGGGACTTTGACGCCGTGTTTGTCTGTTAGAGCGACGATGTCTCCTGCAGCGAAGACTTCGGGGTGGCCGGGGAGACTCAAGTCTGGGAGCACCTCGATGCGGCCTGAGCGATCCAGATTAACGCCGGCAAGGGTGCGTGACACTTCGCTGGCCTCGACACCCGCGCCCCAGATGACGATGCCGCTTTCGATGCGTTGATCTCCGGCGATGACATAGCCCTGGCCGACGTCTTTGACGGGGCAGTTGAGGTGGACGGTGACTCCCATGGACTCCAAGCGGTCTTTTGTGTAGTCAGGAAGGCCGCCAGGGAACATGGGGAGCAATTTGGGTCCGGCTTCGATGAGATGGACTTTGGCCTGGGTGGGGTCGATATGGCGGAAGTCGTTTTTGAGGACCCGGTGAGAAAGCTCAGCTAACGAACCGGCCATTTCAACGCCGGTTGGACCACCGCCGACAACGACGATGGTGAGCCACTTTTGGGCTTCCTCTGAATTCAAGGCTGACTCCGCCTCTTCGAAAGCGAGCAGCACTTTTTTGCGGATGGCCATCGCATCATCGAGACTTTTGAGGCCGAGGGTGTGCTGGGCCCAGTCGTTGTGACCAAAAAAGCTGGTCTTGGAACCAAGTGCAATGACGAGAAAATCGTAGTCGAGTGAGCGACTTTTGAGCTGCACCTTTTTGTTTGGAAGGTCGATGTGGACGACGTCGTCCATGATCGTGGTGACGTTTTTGTGACTGGAGAGGATGCTGCGCAGGGGTTGGGCGATTTCGGCCATGGCCAGTGCCCCCGAGGCGACTTGGTAGAGAAGGGGTTGGAACAGATGGTGATTCCAGCGATCCACCAAGGTGACGCGGAAGTTTTCACTGCGCATCCGCTTGGCGCATTCGAGACCTGCGAACCCGCCGCCAAGGATCAGGACGTGCT
This sequence comes from Verrucomicrobiaceae bacterium, assembly GCA_029865835.1. GTDB lineage: Bacteria > Verrucomicrobiota > Verrucomicrobiia > Verrucomicrobiales > Verrucomicrobiaceae > JAGRPD01. The sequence continues at coordinate 2,216 of JARXAL010000243.1, read as the reverse complement.
TCATGGTCGGCAAAAGGCGTCGAACATGGGATGGATGAGAAGTGACATGGCTGAGGGGATTGTTGAGTGGATTGGAAGGCGGTCGTGGATGGTTTCCTATCCTAACACCGAGGTATTTAGAAACAAAGAATGCTCAAGGCAACTGCCTTGAGCACTCAATACCCGAAATTCGGTTAGAACAAGAGGCTTATTTCGGCAAGACGACCGTGTCGATGACGTGAATGACGCCGTTGCTTCCGACGATGTCTGTCTTGACGACCTTGGCATCGTTGACGGTGACGCCGTCGGCTGAGACTTTGACATCTAGGTCGGTTCCTTGAACGGTTTTGACCATGCCGGTCTTCACATCGGCAGCCATCACTTTACCGGCGACGACGTGGTAGGTGAGGATTGCGGCGAGTTTGGCCTTGTTTTCAGGCTTGAGCAGGTCTTCGACGGCGCCCTTGGGCAGTTTGTCGAAGGCGGCGTTTGTGGGGGCGAACACGGTGAAGGGACCGGCTCCGCTGAGGGTCTCGACGAGGTCAGCGGCCTTGACGGCGGCGACGAGTGTGGAGAAGTCAGCATTTCCGGCTGCAATGGCGACAACAGTTTCGTCGGCGGCTTTAGCGGTGGTGTTGATCAACGGGACGATGGACAGGGTGAGGGCAGCTAAGATGAGTAATTTTTTCATGGGTTGATTGGGGGTTGGTTTTTTCTGTCGAAGTTATCGACGCTGATGAAAACGAGTGGGGTGCAATCCTGGTGACGGGGTTTAGTTTTTATATTTGAGCTGTTAGTGCGTCCAGGCGCGGGGTTGTGACGTGTTTTGAAGAGCAGGTAGATGGTGTGGTCAAGGATCGCAGCTGTTGATGGCTGCTTGAGGGGCGATAGTATGATTTTCAGACACCTTGTGTGATGCTGGTGGAGGTGCTAGGCTTTGAGCTTGAATGCTGCCCTGATTGTTTTTTCATCGATCTCTTTTTTCGTCTATGGCTTGTCTTGTTTCGTCTCAACCTACATCAAATGTGAGTTTGAACGTTATGGTGTCGGACCACAGAGGGCCTTAGTGGGTGGGTTGCAGTTGGCGGCAGCAGTTGGATTGCTGGCTGGGTTGAGTCAGGCTTGGATGGGGCAGATGGCGGCAGGAGGGCTTGCCTTGATGATGCTGGTGGCGGTGGGCGTCCGCATTCGAATCCAAGACAGTCTGATCCAGACGCTGCCAGCGCTGATTTATCTGCTGTTGAATGCGTACCTGTGCTTCGTGGTGTTTTAGACTGCTGTTGTTTTCAGCTGAAGGCGATGGTGGCGCATAGGGCGAGGACGGCGAGACTTGGCAGTGATTTGGACATGGGGTCCTTCACTTTGAGGTGCATGACAAAGGCGCCGAGCATGAGCAGTCCGAGGGTGATGGCGGCAGGTTGTGTGAGGCTTGGATACGGAATTGAAATCAGAAGAGCCAAAGCGAGTGCGACTTTCAGTCCTCCGATTGCGAAAAAGGACCACGCTGGCAATCCATACGTGGCAAACTCAGCGCGGAGGGTTTTGGCGGCGCCACCACGATACGCGGTCGGTTTGCCGGAGCGGAGTAGCCAGACGTTTAAAATGCCGAGGGCAACGATGACCTTCAATGCGATGAGAAAAATGTGAACGTTGTCCATGATGAGTGAGTTGTTTGCTTTGAGACCGACGTGTTTGTTGTGTGGTAGGATGACTCGCTGCGTGACTGTTCACAAGCTCAATTCGGGAGTTATCATTCAGGGTTTGTGATTTGGGCTGTGAGAAGAGGTATTTGGGTGGCGTTTGGTGGGGGTTGCTTTTTTGATTATGATTTGTTGCGCGCGCTTTTTGACGGTGGGGTTGTTGCTGGGTGGTTGTCCTTTGGGATGGGCGGAGGATTGGCCGGAGTTTCGGGGGCCGACAGGGCAAGGGTTGTCGAGCGCGGTAGGGTTGCCGGTGGAGTGGGGGGCGAACAAAAATGTGGTGTGGAAGGTGGAGGTGCCGGGGTTGGGGTGGTCGTCGCCGGTGGTGGCGGGGGAGCGGATTTATTTGACGAGCGCGGTGCCGAAGGGGAGCGAGCGGCCGGGGGCGGATCGTGAGCTTGGGGTGATGGCGCTGGATGCGGCGAGCGGGAAGGTGATTTGGCAGAAGACGCTGTTTGAACAGAAGGACAGTGAGACGCCGAAGATTCACCAGAAGAACAGTCATGCGAGTCCGACGCCGATCTTTGAGGCGGGTCG
>JARXAL010000024.1 GCA_029865835.1 Verrucomicrobiaceae bacterium | reverse complement strand
CCATCACCTCTGCCAACTCTTCCTCGACCGCTTCGCCGACCGCTACAAACGCACCGCCGCCGCCCGTGAAAACCACCACGCCCGCCGCGGCGGCCTCGTCGAGCACGTCGCCCAAATGATGCGCGCCAGCGACGCCCTCTGCGCCGTCTATCCCGACCTCAACCGCGACCTCCTCATCGCCGGCATCCTCTTCCACGACTGCGGCAAAATGTGGGAAAACAACTACCCCGAGACCGGCTTCTCCCAACCCTACAATCTTCACGGCGAAATGCTCGGCCACATCCCCCTCGGCCTCGAACTCGTCAATAAACTCTGGCGCGATCTCATGGACCTCCCAGAAGCCACCGACTGGACCCTCCTCGACCCCAACAGCGAGCACGTCCGCCTCCACCTCCTCCATCTCGTCGCCGCCCACCACGGCCAACTCGAATTCGGCTCCCCTGTCCTCCCCAAAACCCCCGAAGCCATCGCCCTTCACCACATCGACAACATCGACGCCAAACTCGAAATGTTCCGCCGCGGCTACCAGACCGCCAAAGAACTCGCCCCCCACATCTACGACCGCTTCCGCCCCTGGCCCACCCGCATCGTCTCCCCCCTCAAATCCATCCCCCCACCCCCTCCTACAGAAGAAACCCCAGGCCCGGAATCACCTCCTACCACCGACACCCCCAACCCGGAACCAAATTCCCCTCAACTCTAAGTTGGTGTCGGCCTTCAGTATATTCCTAGCTTTTGGAACGAGAGCCGAATATTCAAAATGACGGCTCCATTCCAAAGAGTTATCCTAATTTCGCCTCGTGCGGAGCCATTACTCCCTGTCATTCACCAATCGTCCTGGAAACACACTGCGAACTCGTAGTCCAAGTGCGCGATCACGATCCGGACCAAAAGCCAATAGAATCGGTTCCGAATCGATTGGCCTGAGACACAGCACACCCGGCCATTCCAGTTTGGTACTCAGTTTCTCTTGCACCTGCCCATCCGGCGTCAAAACATAGGCGCAATCATCCTCAAAGCGCACACGGGAAAGCGACGGAATTGAACTGATCTGCCACTCGCTTCCTCTGATTCGCCTCAAAAAATCCGTGGGCGTCTCCATTTTAAGTTCAGGAACCTTAGCTGGCCGGCTCGCTAACTCTTGCGCATCCGTAACTTGACGCAATAAGCGCCGCAACTCTGGCAGATCATCGGCGGGCGTTGTCGAAGTACGAATGAAATTTTCGATCAAAGAACGGCGGGCCGATTCGTGTTGGAGCATCTTTTGCCTATGCCTCGTCTCAAGCAGCGTCAGCAAATCGGTTTGATCTACCATCTCAACCCCAGTCAGTGCCTCGCCTTCAGACAATCGTGTCGGTTCCTCTTTCCCCCTTGATACACAAACACCCTCAAGCACCTCGGACACAATCAAGCACTGAGCAGAGCGGAGATCGGCAGAGAAAATGAAACAGTTCCATCCGGATTCCTGCCTCCGTTTGCCGCCAAAAACACCAGGAGCTAGGTGCGACACAGCCAAGTCCCCTAACTCATGGCCGTCCCTACTGAAACTGCGGATTCCGCCACGACACAGGCCAACGCGCGGCACCCACTTCGTCCCGCTAAGGATCCATTGCCGCCCGCTACCCGCACGCACAAAGGCGCTCTTATGATCGCTTTCCCGGCTGGGATGCAGAATACGGCCCTGTTTGAGCAGATCATTCTCTTCCTTAGCCAGTGCAACTCGAGCCTCCATCTCAGCTCTTAGCCGCAAATCACTCCCCTTTGCCGTAGCCTGCTGACGGGACATCAATTCCGAGAAAAGAATACCTTGCACAGGTAAAAGAACTCGCGCCTGCGCCTTTTCAAAAGACTCCAACTCCTTCCGCCATGCCCCCCTCTCCTGCGCTGAAGCAGAGCAGGCCACACATAGTAGCAATAGGATTGGAAAAAGGACACTCATGCGTCGGTTCATCGGAACAGCCTCATACACTACCAAAATCTAAGCCTCGCCGTCAATGCCTCTGATCGTCTCTCAAAAGCACGGTCGGATCATCCTCGCCTTTGCCACTAAATTCGCTAGCCTGCATCTGATTGACTCCTTCCTTCGTCATCTATTTGACACCCCATGACTCCCTTCCGCCTCAACACCGAATACTCCCCCCAGGGCGACCAGGGCCAGGCCATCGCCAAGCTCGTTAAATCCATCCGCGCCGGCAACCGCCACCAGACCCTCCTAGGCGTCACCGGCTCCGGCAAGACCTTCACCATGGCCAACGTCATTGAGCAGATCGGCAAACCGACGCTCATCATGAGCCATAACAAAACACTCGCCGCCCAGCTCTACTCCGAGTTCAAGAACTTCTTCCCCGAAAACGCCGTCGAATACTTCGTCTCCTACTTCGACTACTACCAGCCCGAGGCCTACATCCCCCGCACCGACACCTACATCGAAAAGGACTCCAGCATCAACGACGAGATCGAGCGCCTCCGCCTCTCCTCCATGGGCGGCCTCCTCAGCAGGGAGGACGTCATCGTCGTCGCCTCCGTCTCCTGCATCTATGGCTTGGGCTCCCCCGAAGATTACGAAGGCATGATGCTCCCCTTCAAAGTCGGTGGCCAAATCTCCCGCGAACTCTTCCTCACCAAACTCGTCGACATGCTCTACGAGCGCAATGACATCGTCCTCAAACGCGGCTCCTTCCGCGCCCGCGGCGACGTCGTTGAAATTGTCCCCGCTTACCTCGATTCCGAAGCCATCCGCATCGAGTTCTTCGGCGACGAAATCGATCGCATTTCCGTCATCGACGTCCTCACCGGCACCGTCACCCTCAAAATCCCCCACTACACCCTCTACCCCGCCAAACAATTCGTCACCCCCGCCGACAAACTCCGCCGCGCCATCGTCGCCATCCGCGCCGAACTCGATGAACGCGTCGCCTGGTTTGAAAAAGAGGGCAAACTCCTCGAAGCCCAGCGCATCAAAATGCGCACCGAGTATGACATCGAAATGATGCAGGAAATGGGCTTCTGCCAGGGCATCGAGAACTACTCCCGCCACCTCACCAATCGCGTCCCCGGCGCCACCCCCGGCACCCTGCTCGACTTCTTCCCCGACGACTTCCTCCTCTTCCTCGACGAAAGCCACGCCACCGTCCCCCAAATCGGCGGCATGTATGAAGGCGACCGCTCCCGCAAAACCGTCCTCGTCGAACACGGCTTCCGCCTTCCCAGCGCCCTCGACAACCGACCCCTCAAGTTCAACGAATTCATGGCCACCGTGCCACAGGTCCTTTACGTCAGCGCCACCCCCGCCCGCTTCGAAATCGAAAACTCCGTCGTCGGAAACACCGACTACATCCCCCATCAGCGCGACCGCATCGGCGAACCCGAAACCACCCCCGCCCGCCTCCCCCGCGTCTCCGGCAGCAAACAACCCATCGACGCCTTCGACGTCACCACCCCTGGCAAAGCCCTCATCGTCGAGCAAATCATCCGCCCCACCGGTCTGCTCGACCCCATCATCACCATCAAACCCCTCAAAGGTCAGATCGACGAAACCATCGAACTCTGCCGCCAGCGCATCGAGCGCGGCGAGCGCGTCCTCGTTACCACCCTCACCAAACGCACCGCCGAGGATCTCACCGACTACCTCCGCGACATCGGCCTCAAAGTCCGCTACCTCCACAGCGACATCGACGCCATCGAACGCGTCGAAATCCTCCGCTCCCTCCGCAAAGGCGACTGCGACATCCTCGTCGGCATCAACCTCCTCCGCGAAGGCCTCGACCTCCCCGAAGTCTCCCTCGTCTGCATCCTCGACGCCGACAAAGAAGGCTTCCTCCGCAGCGAAACTTCCCTCATCCAAACCTCCGGCCGCGCCGCCCGCCACGTCGCCGGCGAAGTCGTCCTCTTCGCCGATCAACAAACCAAAAGCATCCAGGCCCTTCTCGCCATCAGCGGTTATCGCCGCCAAGTCCAAATCGACCACAACACCAAACACGGCATCACCCCCCAAACCACCAAGCGCGCCATCCAGGAGTCGCTGCAAATGTTCAACAAAGCCCGCGAAGTCGAAGAAGGCATCGTCCGCGAAGACGGCACCGAATACGCCATCACCGAAGTCATCCGCGAACTCGAAGGTGAAATGGCCGAAGCCGCCTCCAAACTCGAATTCGAACGCGCCGCCCTCATCCGCGACCAAATCAACGAACTCAAAAAACAAGCCGGCCTCGCCCCCGACAAACCCACCGTCCACAAAGGCACCCGCAAATCCACCACCTACCCCAAAGGCACCGGAAAGCGCAGGTCATAGCCTACCAAGGCGCCTCGCCTCACAAGATCGTCACCTGCACACTGCTCTCAATGATCCCCGTGGCAATCGCATGCCGCGTCAGCCCCGCCGTGTCATGAATGTTCAGCTTCTCCATCAAACTCTGCCGATGCTTCTCCACGGTCTTGATGCTGATTCCCAACTCCTGTGCCGTCTCCTTGTTCGCTTTGCCCTCAGCCACCAGTTGCAGCACCTCCACCTCTCGGGACGTGAGTCGCGTTGACTTGCTATCATGCCTCAAATCTCCACGGGCATACGCTTTGTTTTGGTGATGACTGAGTCGCTTGGCAACAATCGGACTGAAACACGTCTTGCCTGCATGGACCTTCCGAATCGCCTCCGGCAGCACATGCGCCGCCGACTGCTTGATCAAATAACCCTTTGCGCCAATGGCAGACACCAGCGCCACATAAGCGTCATCGCTGTGGGCGGAAAGGATCAGCACCTTGGTCTCTGGCTGCGACTCCAAAATCTGCCTCGTCGCCTCCATCCCATTGAGCGACGGCATCGCAATGTCCATCACCACCACATCCGGTCGCAAGCGCACCGTGAGTTCCACCGCCTCCCGTCCGTTCCCGGCCTCTCCCACCACCTGAATGTCCTCCTCAAGCTTCAGCAGCGCACGCAAGCCCTCGCGCACAATGAGGTGGTCTTCCGCTAAAAGTACGGTGATCGCTTTCATACTGTTTTTCGGTTGGTTTTCACAGGAGCCAAACTCTTGGCGTTGCGCGCGCGCTGAAGAATTCGAATGCGAATAATCGTCCCCTTGCCTGGAGCAGATTCCACAGAAAGGCTCCCCCCCACCATCTCCACTCGCTCCTTCATTCCAAGCAGGCCCAGCCGCTTGCTCCCCTTGCCAACCCTCGCCCCTTCCACAGCAAATCCGCAACCGTTGTCCTCAATCTCCAGGCAAATCGCATTCCCTTCCTCATGGAACCGCACCCGCACCTCGCTCGCTTGCGAGTGCTTCCCTGCGTTCACCAGCGCCTCCTGCACCACACGGAACAAAACCGTCCGCGTCTCGCTCCGCACTTTCTCCAACCCCGCATACGCCACCAAAGACACCCGGATACCACTCTGCTCCATGAAACCCTCGAAATACGACTTCAATGCCGGGATCAGCCCCAGATCATCCAGCAGCGTTGGTCGCAAATCCCGCGCAAAACGGTGCACCACCTCCACCGATTTCTCCACCAGCCGCTGCGTCACCGCGATCTTGTTTTGCAGGTCTCTCGCCCCCTTCTTCGTCTGACTCTTCAGCGCCGCCAACCGCAGATTGATCCCCGTCAATGTTTGCACAATAACATCATGCAGATCCCGGCTGATACGCCGCCGCTCCTCCTCCTGCGCCGCGATCAGCCGCCGAGACAAATGCCGCAGTTCCTCCTGCATCTGGCGCGATTTCGTCAGCAGTTGGCTCGTCGTCAACTCGCTGACCCGCAGCGAGTCCTCCACCTCACGCCGCTGCGCGATTTCACCCTTCAACTCCTCATTCGAACGAGCCAGCTCGATCGTCCGTTTCGTCAGCGTCGCCAGCATCACCTTCAAATGCTTGTTTGCCTCCACTGCTACCCGGTGTGTCCCTTCCACGGGTACTTCCGCCTCCGCAAAAAACGCCACGCCCCGCCGCACCAGACCCTTGCCCGCCCGGACCGTTGGATGTTGCAACTCCAACTGCACCATCGCCTCCTCGTGCATCTTCGCCAGATCCAAAGTCTCCAGCCCCAGCTTCACCGCGCGCTCCCCCAGCTTGCGCGCTGCCCCCAAATCGCACGCCTCACCTTCCGCCAGCCACTTCCACAGCGCCGCCCTGTAGTTCTGTTTGAGCCGGGAAATTTTAAGCTTCATGCTGCGCACCGAACTCCCGGTTAAAATGGTTGATTGTCTCGACGGACTCGTCCACCAGCCGACTGGCTGTCACAATCTCCTGTGTCAGACTCGCCTGGTTGACCGAGGCTTCCTTCTTCAACGCCAGCAATCTGACATGGATCGCCAGCAGAGTCACGGCGATTTCCTCATGCAATTTCGCGCTCATGGTCTTCCGCTGCGTCTCATGAGTGTCAAAAAGCTTCTGGGTCACCGCCTTCATCTCCCCTTCCAGCACCCGGGACTGTTTCAGCAACTCCGCTGATTTCTCCCGACTGGTCTTCAAAAACCCGTCTGCAGCCTTCCGCTTGGCCACTCCCGCCTTCAGCCTTCGTCCCGCTTCGGCCAGTTCCACCGTGCGCTTCTTCAATTCGCTCTTTACCTTCGTGATCCCCGTCTCCATACCCATGGCGCCCGCGTGACATTGTTCGATCGGGGCCAGTACCGCAGTAAAAAACACCGAAGCGCGCGCCACGAGCCTCGTCTCCCCCTCCGCATCGCCCCCTCCTGGCAGCAGCTCCGCCACCGCATCTTCGTGAATCCTCGCCAAATCGAGCGTGTCCAGCCCCAGCGCCACCGCCTGCGTCCCCAGCTCCAGCGCCCGCTCCGCCGCCTCTTCAGTCGAGCCGGCCATCACCGCCGCATGCAGCGCGCTAAAGTAGCTCACGCTCAACCGTTTCAACTGATCGGCTTTGGTGATCATAATGTCATGTTGAGCCTGCATGTCCGAAGTCAAAAACGCGTTGCTCGTCCCGCCAACGCCATCGCCGCACCAGCCAGAATACCCAGCCCCACAGCAGTGAACGGATTCGTCGCAATCCAGCGCCCAGTCTGCTGGCAGAGTCGACTCAGACTCTCCTGAGCCTGGGTGGCATCCTCCGTGAGAACCGTCCGCACCTGTTGGGCCCCATTCCGCAGGACCGTCTTGGCATCCTGTATCAGATCCTCAGCGGGATCGATGATGCGTTCGTGGGCCAGTTTGCTGGCATCTTGTCCGAGTTCATGAAGGGTATTGCTCATAGCCCCACCCCTCGCCCACCCCCAATTCACACACCATGGGGTATTCACCCCATCGCATTAAATCAGCAACGATGAATGATTGAAAGGCCATCATCCCCCCATTGATCGGCACACCCCCCAGCCCCCCAAAAAACCCCACAAACCCCTAACCCCAGCACACGATGAATGACCTCGCCCCATGCTTAAACTGCACCCACAAGTGCCACTTTTACAATAGCCCCATGTGCCTGAGCAATCTCGTCATCTTGGCCGACGAGCAAACACCAATCACTCTCGGACTCCACATTGGTCTCACCCACATCTATGCTGACGAAGGCATGCCACCCTGCGTCCTCGGCTCCATCGGCTCCGCACATTGGTCCATCCATCCCCATACAGACAACCCACGCAGCAGTAACCGACTGGTTGAAATCGCTCATTGAGTTCGGCTTTCCTGTTCCAGCCGCATCCACCTGCCTTACTAAACCGGTTCTGGAAAGGACCGTCATTTTGATCCAGCGAGCGCAGCAGCAGCAGCAGGGACAAGGAAGTCGCGCAGCCCGCTAAATCCTGATTCGCAAACTCGGTGCTGCCTAAAGGGCCGTCACCGCTTTTACATGTCTCGGCGCTCACCATCAGCAGGTGGGGTTTCACCCCATGGATTTTAACCCCTTATCTACGTCACGTTGGAGCACATGAATGCTCCCTCCTGCCCCGCTGCTCCCTGCTTCTCCCTCAGCCGTCTGCTCGGAGAGCTGAAAGCCTTCGCCCGCCGCGAACCCGCCCAAACCATCGCCATCGCTGTCGGAGCCGGCCTGCTGATCAACTTGCTTCCCAAACGCGCCGTCGTCGGCACCGCCACCACACTCGGCATCGCCCTCCTTCACCCCGCCCTCCTAGCCCTCGGCCTCACCAAAGCCATGGAGCTCTGCTGCCAAACCAACAGCAACCCTGTCCCACCGCTACCCAACGACCTGTTCTCCACCGACGGCCAGGACCCCGCCGCCGTCACCGCCAGTTCCAGACCCTCCCAGTGGATCAGACCCTAACCCCCCCCACACAACACCCCTCATAAATATGAAAACAAACACACGCCATATCTGCCTCCTTCTCTTGGCCCCGCTCTTCTCAGTAGCGGCTGCCGCACCTTCCGCGGCTTCGGCCAGGATGTTCAACACGCCGGCAACCACATCGAGCGCGCCGCCAATCACTAACCACCGCTAGCCACCACCATGCTATACACCATCGCCCTCATCCTCATTGTCCTCTGGCTGCTCGGACTCGTCAGCAGCTACACTATCGGCGGCTTCATCCACATCCTCCTCGTGATCGCTGTCATCATCCTCCTCGTCCGCCTCATCCAGGGCCGCCGCATTCTCTGACTCATCGCTCAATTTCACCTTCCTGGCCTCGCCTCCTCATGAATACCAAACTCATCATCGGTCTCCTCCTCATCGCCGTCGGCCTCTTCATCCTCGTCGGCCAAGGCATCAGCTTCACCACCACGGAGAAAGCCATCGATCTCGGCCCCCTCCAAGTCACCGCTGAAAAAGAGCACCTCGTTCCTCCAGTCGTCGGCGTCATCGCCCTCGCAGGAGGCAACCTCCCTCTCCTCAGCGGCGGCCTCTCCATGAAGCGCTCGCAAAACTAGTTCTTGCCACCCACTCCCATGCAAATCACCAAGAACATCGGCATGCTCCTGCTTGCCATCTACCTCCTCCTCATCGGCGTGATGAGCCTCTTTGGAATCAACCTCGGAGAACTCAACATCCTAGTGCCAATCCTCGCCCTCGCCTCAGGCGTGCTCATTTTGATCGGGCGTTAACGAAAAATCAGCGTCCCGCCGCTTCCGTTACCAAGCGCTGAAACACCTCCTTCGGCTTCCCTCCAGCAGGCACCAACACGTTCTGCACCAGGAACACCGTCACGATCTTCCGCTCCAGATCCACCCACCCATTCGTGCCAAACGCACCCCCATGCCCAAATGTCCCCACCCCCAGTGGCGACATCTTCGCATTCGCCTCCGTGCAGCACTGCCACCCCAGCCCATAGGTGATCGGCTTCCCTCCCGCACTCACCGGAGTCGTCATCTCCTTCACACCCTTCTCAGATAAAATCCGCTTCCCGTCCAGTTCACCGCCATTCGCCACCATCGCGTAAAAGCGACCCATATCCGCCGCCGCCGAAAACAATCCACCCGCCGGTTCCACCATCCGCTTCACCGCCACAGATGAAGTAAAAAACGGATTGTAGCTCACCCCCAGTTCCTTCGTCTCCTCGTCCAGCTTGTACGTCTGCGCAATCCGCGCCCGCCTCGCTTCATCCGGATGGAACATCGTGTCCACCATGCCCAGCGGCTCAAAAAGGCGCTCCTTCAAAAATACCTCATACGGCTTCCCCGTCACCACCTCCAGCAACCGCCCCGCCACCGTCGGTCCAAACCCATACTCATAGTCACTCCCAGGCTCAAACGCCAACGGGGCCACAAGCAGTCGGTCCACATACTGCTTCAAAGACACCGCCCCATCATCCGCCTTGCGTGGTGGAAAAGCGATGCCCGCCGTGTGACTCAGCAACATCCGCAACGTGATCGCCGTCTTCGGCATCGAACCATCTTTCATCTTCACCTTCGCCAAGGCCGGCAACCACTTCGCCGCCGGTTCATCCAAAGTCACCTTGCCCTCTTCCACCAGCATCATCAGCGCCGTCCCATTGATCGACTTCGTCATCGACGCAATCCAAAACACCGCATCCTTCGCCATCGGCTTCCCACCCGCCACATCCGCCATCCCCACAGCTTCATGATGCACCACCTTCCCCTCCTTCATCACCAGCGTCACAATCCCCGCAGCCTCTTTCCCTGCCACCGCAGCCTCCATCGCCGGAGCAATCTTCCCCAGCACCGCCGGATTCAACTCCAGAGCCAGTGACGAACCCGCTACAACCAACCAACAAAAAATCAAATAACGCATCTCTCCCAAACGCCCCTCCACCTCTCACCATTGCAGCCATTTGCAGACTGAAAATCCCGTTAATCCTGTCGAAACTCACGCATTTACCGCTACCCTCCCGCCATGTCCCGCCGCGTCCTCGTTGTCGAAGATGAACCCTCCATCGCCGAAACCATCTGGTATGCCCTCCGCACCGAAGGCTTCGATGTCTCCGATGCCGCCACCGGTGGCGACGCCCTCTCCAAACTCGCCTCCGAATCCTTCGACTGCCTCATCCTCGATGTCGGTCTCCCCGACATGAGCGGATTCGACGTCTGCCGCACCCTCCGCCAATCCTCTTCCGTCCCCATCCTATTCCTCACCGCACGTGACAGCGAAATCGACCGCATCGTCGGCCTCGAACTCGGTGCCGACGACTACGTCGCCAAACCCTTCAGCCCTCGCGAACTCGCCGCCCGTGTCCGAGCCATCCTGCGCCGCACCAATGCCACCCCCAAAGCCTCGCCACCCACTCCAAACACCGCCCCCCCTTCCACCCTCGACCACGACCCCCTCCGCAAAGTCATCCGCTGCGCCGGCCAATCCCTCGACCTCTCCCGCAACGAATACCACCTCCTTCTCGCCCTCATGAAAAACCCGGGCCGTGTCCTCACCCGAGACCAACTCATGGACCTCGCCTGGCAGGATCCCGGCACTGCCTCAGACCGCACCGTCGACGCCCACATCAAATCCGTCCGCTCCAAAATCCGCGCCCTCACTCCCGACTTCGACCCCATCGAAACCCGCCGCGGCCTAGGCTACGCCCTCCGCGAGTGAACCAATCCGCATTCCAAAATCCGCAATCCGCAATCAAACCATGCGCATCACCCTCCTCAGCCTCGCCCTCATCGCCGCCATCGTCGTCGGCGGCTTCGGCCTGCTGATCGACCAATCCCTGCGCAACCTCTCCCGCGAAGTCTTCCAAGCCACCGAAGAGGTCCTCATCGACAACGCCAACATCCTCGCCGCCATCGCCGAGACCCACATCAAAGACGGCACCATCGATGTCGAATGGCTTCGCGCCACCTTCCCCAAAGCCCTCGACCGCACCCTCCACGCCCCCATCTTCGAGATCATCAAAAAACGCGTTGGTTGCCACGTCTACGTCGCCGACAAAAACGGCCTGGTTCTCTACGACTCCGACAACGGCACGCTCGAAGGCACCTCCGTTAGCGATATGCGCGACGTCGTCCTCACCCTTCGCGGCGTCTACGGCGCTCGCTCCACCCGCACCAACCAAAACATCGAGAAAAGCTCCGTCCTCCACATCGCCGCCCCCATCCGCTCTGGCAAAGACATCATCGGCGTCCTCACCATTCGCAAACCCAAACTCGATCAGTGGGAAATCCTCGAGCGCCGGCAAAAAAAGATCATCCTCTCCTCCGCACTCATCGCCATCGGCATCCTCCTCTTCTGCGCCGCCGTTCTCTTCTGGGTCCTTCGTCCCCTCCGCCGCCTCACCGACTACACCCTCGAAGTCAGCGCCGGCAAACGCCCGCCACTCCCCAACCTCGGTGGAGGCATGGAGGTCAGCACCCTCGGCGCCGCCATCGAAACCATGCGCGAGGAACTCGAAGGCCGCGACTACGCCACCAGCTATGTCCAAACCCTCACCCACGAACTCAAGAGCCCCCTCTCAGCCATCCGCGGCACCGCCGAACTCCTCCAGGAATTCGGCATGGCCGAACCCGATCGCCTCCGCTTCCTCTCCAATCTCCAAGCCGAATCCGACCGCGCCGAACGCCTTCTCCGCCAACTCCTCCGCCTCAGCGAAATCGAACGCCGCAAAGCCCTGCACCAAAACGAACCCATCAATCTCGCCGACCTCCTCACCGAAACCATCGCCGAAGCCACCGCCCACGCCTCCCACAAAAGCATCCACTTCAGCTTCACCCCCGACTCTCACGCCATCGTCTCCGGCGAACCCGCACTCCTCCACCGCGCCCTGTTAAACCTCCTCGAAAACGCCGCCGATTTCTCCCCTCCCAACGCCACCGTCACCGTCCATCTCACCACCTCTCAAGACTCCGCCACCATCACCATCCACGATCTCGGACCCGGCTTGCCAGACTACGCCCTCCCTCGCCTCTTCGAGCGCTTCTACTCCCTCAAACACCAACTCACCGGCCGCAAAGGCACCGGCCTCGGTCTTTGCTTCGTCAAAGAAGCCGCCGAACTCCACCACGGCTCCGTCACCCTCACCAACCACCCCACCTCCGGCGCCCTCGCTACCCTCATCCTCCCTCTTTCCCGGTGAGGCGAAAGATCCGCCGCAAATGCCTCTTCAACAAAGGCAGGGTTACACCCCATAGAGAGAATCCACCCGCTTGGGTAAGGATGCCAACATGCATCCAAACACATCTTCCTTGGCCAGTCGATACGCGCTCTCGCTTGGCACCTTCATCCTCCTCACCTTCACCAGTTGCGTTGACTACACGAGCGGACCCGGCATGGCCTCCGTCGGCGTCTATTCCGGCAACAGCTACAGCCCGCCTTACACCTCCGGCTACGGCTACGGTTACGCGGGCCTGAACAGCGTCGGCAACTACAGCTACTACCCCCGCTACGGCACCTACTACAGCCCGCAGTCCCGCCAATACTACTATCAAAGAGGCTCCACTTGGCAAACCCGGTCCTCCCCCTACGGCGTGTCCAATCGCACCTTCTTCGCCTCCCCCTACGTCCCTCTAAACCTCCACAGCCACCCCTCCAATCACCACGCCAGTGTCAGCCAAAGCTACCCGCACAATTGGTCGCCCCCCACCCACAGTGGCCATTCCGGGCAAAGCCATTCCTCCTCCAGCCACCGCCGCTAATCAACTCAGCCTCCATCCCCAATCTCATGAAAACAAACACCACACGTATCGCCCTCCTCCTACTCATCGCCGCCCTCGGCACCAGTTGCAATACCGTCCGTGGCCTCGGCCGCGACGTCCGCCATGCCGGCAGCCACATCGAACACGCCGTCGATCACTAACCGATGCCTCGACTCTCTTCACTTTAGACACCCCCGCCGTCATCCGCCTCATCCAGAGCCGCCAATGCCTCTGAACTGATCCCCC
>JARXAL010000238.1 GCA_029865835.1 Verrucomicrobiaceae bacterium | reverse complement strand
AGTCTGCATGGTTGGGGAAAGGGATACGGTCACTGATGACTGGTCTGGCAGATTTTGGTGTGAGTGTGGGAAGGATGCAAGGGAGGCTTGCCCTTTGGTTGGCGAAAACTTAGAATTTGTGCCATGAAAAATCTTTGGATTTTGGGAGGGTTGAATCAAGCGATGCTATGGCTGGTGTTTGGGGCTATCGGATCGTGCGGTGTATGGGGGCAAGAGGTGGGGGGGATGCGGAAGTGGACGAGTGCTGATGGGCGGGTGATTGAGGCGGCGTTTGTGGGGCTGGAAGGTGAGAGTGTGAAGATCAAGAGCAGCAATGGAGCGGCTTTCGTGGTGCCGCTGTCGAGGCTTTCGGCTGAAGATCAGGCGTGGGCGAGGGCGGCTGGTGAGAAGACAACTCCGGCAGCAGGTGTCGTAGCGACGGGGCAGCCGGTGGCAGAGAAGGTTTGGCCGCGTTCGGTGGGGTTGGATGATAAGCCGGAGGTGGTGACGGTGAGGGAGGATGCGGAGAAGAAGGAGTTTGTTTATCGGTCGCCGCATTATGAGTTCATTTGTGACTCGAAGTTGGGAGCGAATGTGGTGCGGGAGTTTGGTCGCATGTTTGAGGCGACGTATTTGCTGAACTGCAAGCTGCCGCTGGATTTGAAGCCGAAGCCGGAGCCGTTGAGAGAGTATTTTCAGGCGCGGTTGTATACGAATGCGGAGGACTATTTTGCGAATGGCGGGGTGGAGGGTTCGGCGGGAGTGTACTCGAGGGGGGACAAGGCTTTGAAGGTGCCTTTGAAGAGCTTGGGGGTGAAGATGGTGGGGAGCCGTGTGTCTCTCGATAAGACGGGTGACGATGACAATGCGACATTGATTCATGAGATCACCCATCAGATGATGAATCACTGGCTGAGGTTTTTGCCGACCTGGTATACGGAGGGGAGTGCGGAGTATGTGGAGATCTTGGAGTACAACACGAACGGGCGGTTTTCGCTATCGGGGTTGAGGCAGCGATTGGAGGACTACACAACGCGGTGCAATCTGTGGCAGACGACACCATTCAAGATGCTGGATTTGAAGGAGTTGATGGAGAT
Organism: Verrucomicrobiaceae bacterium; assembly: GCA_029865835.1. Lineage (GTDB taxonomy): Bacteria > Verrucomicrobiota > Verrucomicrobiia > Verrucomicrobiales > Verrucomicrobiaceae > JAGRPD01. The sequence continues at coordinate 15,578 of JARXAL010000238.1, read as the reverse complement.
TGAGTCGTCAGAGTGGTCGGCGGCGCTGGTGCGGCCAGTGCAGGTGGCGAATGTGACCGGGGCGACGCAGGCAACGCAGAATTATGGGTCGGCAGGGCTCTTGACGTATTACTTTTACCATCAGGATGGCAATGGGGATGCGGCGAACATCATTGCGTATTTGCGGGCGATTGAAGCGGCGGGCAATGAGGCTGACGAGAGTGCCTTAGCGAAGAAGCATTTGCTGCGTGACCGGACTTATGAGCAACTGGCGGTTGATGTGAAGAAGGGGCTCAAGAAGGAGGGGATCGAGGTGGAGTTTGAGGGGGAGGTGAAAAACGGGGGGACGGGTAGTACGGGTAACTGAATAAGTCGGGCTAGAGCAGTTTAAGAAAAACTGTAGCCGCACCTTTGGGGCGGCGGAGGCGGATCTGGGCCGTCGGCAGCTTGGGACGTATGTACTCATATGCCCCTGCGCTTCCAACGGCCCATCTCCACCTCCGGCGCTCCCTAATCAACGGCCACATCTTTTCTTAAAATGCTCTAGAGAGCGGGTGGGGTGACGTCGTACCATTTTTCGAGATCGAAGGCGGTGGTGTCATCGAGGACACGCTGGCCTTCGAGTTCGGGGTGATGAAGTGTGAGGTCGAGGGGTTCGACAAGGAGCTCGAAGGAATCGCCCGGTTTGCGAGGGAAGCCGGAGCAGGGTTTGCGGTCCATGAGGGCCCAGTGGCAGACGAGGATTTGCTTTGGTTCGTAGGTGCCTTCGAGGACTTGTTCGACATCGTAGACGCAGGCGATCATGGCGCGGGTGTAGGGGTCGATGCCTTCGGGGGTGGGGACTCCGGTGGCTTCGACGAGTTTGGCGCGGAGACGGACGCGAGGGGGAGTTTGGGAGAGAGCTTTGGTGATGCGGGGCTGCCATAGGCGATGGCTGGACTGGATGGCACTGTCAGGGAGAGCGGTGGTGTGAAGAGCGATGCCTTGAAGCCCGACGGGAAGTGAGTTTCCGCCGAACTGGGTGGTGGTTGTGTCTGGCAGGGCGGGGATGGTGATTGGGGGGAGGGCGGTGCCGTTGATGAAGAGCGTGAGTTGGGTTCTGTCATTGCGGAGGGCGAGGTAACAAGGGAGGTCCAGGGGGGGATGGTCTAGGGGGGTGCCGTTGATGGTGAGTCTGCCGTCATTGAGGGTGATTTGCCTTCCGGGGAAGCTCATTAGCGAGCCTGATAGAGCGGATCGGGCATGTGGCAAGCTTGGAGGAAGCAGGGTGGCTTCGAGTGTCCAGGCTGGGGCGTCGGCGAGGGCTTTTGTGATTTGATTTTGAGCGAGTGCGTTCGGTTTGAAGGTGCCGGAGGCGAGTTGCATGTCGAGGCGTGGGCCAAACAAAGCGGTGCCTTCGGGTTCGACGTAGCATTCGAGATTTTTGCTGTCGGAGAGGCTGATTTGGTTGGGCTTGCCGAGGGCTTCCCAGAGGAAGGCTAGATGGGTGGTGTCGGTGGGCCAGGCTTGGGTGCTTTTTGACGCTGCGATGCCTTGGGGGAAGTTGGAGAGAAGGGCTGATTCGCCATTGGCGATCCAGACATCGGGGTAAGCATCGGTGTTTTGGTTTTGAGTGAGGGTGACGCTGCCGTCGAATCCGGTGACGGACGCATTGAGCTTGGCGATAACGACTTCGGCTGTGCGGCCGCCTTTGCTGATAATGCTGCCTTCACCGCCGTGCTCGGCGATGTAGGGGCCGGTGAGGGCGACGAACTTAGCGTGATTGGACCAGCGAGGGTGATAGATTTCTCCTTTCTCAAGTCCTGCGATTTCACTGAATTTCAGGGTCCAAGTTCTTGCTTCGGGAGAGGAGGTGAAGAGGGTAACCATGCGATGGTTGCCGTCGAGCATCCAGGAAAGGTAGCTGTTGTCCGGGGCCATGCCTGACCAGCAACCGGTTACCGTGGGCATGAAGCTATTGGATTGAGGAGCGAAGAGGTATTGACCGCCATGAGGCCAAGGAGCCTGACCGCTGGCGCGGTGGCCGTCAGCGGAGAGTTGGGTATTGTCTGGAGAGATTTCAGTTTGGTCCCAAACGGTTTCGATTTGAGAGGGGGTATCGAGGGGGAAGCGGATGAGTTTTTTGGCAGCCCAGGAGGTGCGGTGGGTGGGCGGTACGTCTTGGGCGGCGTAGACCCAGAGTTTGTGGTTGGTTGGGTCGCGCCAGATGTCGAGAGCGTAGCCGACGGTGAGTTCTTTTGGAGTCGTGCCCTGCCAATCGGTGATCATGATGGTCATATCGAAGACTTTAGTGTCTTCCTTTTCTTTGGGGCGAGTGACGATCTTGCGAGTGTAGAGGATGGATTGGCCGTCTGGTGTGATGAGAGGGCGGGAGTAGTTGCCTTTTGGGGACAGGATGATGCGGACACCTTTGCCGTCCTGGGTATCGAGTCCTTGGAGTTGGTGGCTGGCACCGTTGCAGAAGGGGTCGGGAGTGTTGGTGCCGATGTGATGCGACCAGACGGCTTTGGTGTGAGCACCGGTGAACGCTTCGACCCGGAGTGATAGGGCATCGGTGGGCTGTGTCGCTGGCTGCGACTGCGGTGTTTCGGGAGAACTGGTGCTTTGAACCGTTGCATCTTTGCACGACGACAAGAAGATGCCGCTAACCCATGCAAGAGGGATTAGGAAATGGCGGTAGCAGTTGAGAGACATGGTTGCCGGAGGATAGAGAGAAACGGTGGGGGCTCAAGAATGGTCTCAGGGGGTGATATCAGACGAACAAAAAAACCGCTTTCCCAACGAGTGGGAAGGCGGTTCAAATTGAAGGAGCGAGGACTTTATGGCCTCTTCAAGCCTTCGCCAAGAAGTGGTGACTACTTTTTGGCGGTTTCGCAGGAAGTGCAGGTGGCGCACTCTTTTTTAGCTTTGCTGGCGTCGCATGTTTTGCAACTGGAGCAGGAAGCTAGGGTGAGGGCTGCTGCGGCGAGGGCGAGGGTCAGGAAGCGATTCATCCAAGGAAGGAATGGTTGGTTGGTGAGGTGAAAAGAAAAAGGGCCTGGGATAGACCCAGGCCCCAAGATCTTACTTGTAGGACTTTGTGCCCATGTCCACCATTGGTGGTGGTGGGGTTTGCTTCTTGGAAGCGCAGGAGGTAAAGCCAGCGGCAAGAACGACAGCTGTGAGGAGCAGTAGGGTGGTTTTCATATTTGTGGATCTATCTTTGTTAGGGTTCGTGTCTGTGTGGCACTACCGCCAGGGTGACTGATTGAGACCAGTCGGACGGGTGGGGATTCGTAGACAATAATTTCGTAAATGCAAACAATCTCATGCGTTTTCAGCAAAGAATCGCAAAAACTGCAATCGAATCGAAAGGCTGACATTAGGGTTCTTGGGCTAATACCAGGCATTTTGGCATTGATTGCGGCCGTAGCCGCGGTTCCAACGCGCGCCGCCGCAGTTGTTGCGGTTGTAATGGTTACGGTCTCGGTCATTGTCTGCGAGAGCGAAACCAATGAGGCCGGCAGCAGCTACGCCGAGCAGTGCGGCACCTGGATCAACGACTTGTTGGGGGCGGCCATAGGCATCATACGCAGTGGTACAACTGGCTCCGGTGGCAAGGATAAGGGAAATGGCGATGGCACGAATCAATGATGGGCTCATGCTCAATCTGACGGGAGGTGAAGCCTGAGTATTCAGAGCACTTCAAGCTGAATTCCGCGATTGGGGCGGTGCCTGAGCCAGTTCGAATCGCGGAACGTGGGTTAGAATAGTCCTTTGATGCTGGCGATGAGCGAGCCTCCAAGGTAGACGTAGATGGTGCAGATGACGAGCTCGCCCAACGCAACGGCCGCGAGGAAGGGGAGGATCCGCACTCGCAGGGTGCCGGCGACGTAGCAAATGGCGTCTGTGGGAACGGCTGGAAAAAATGACCAGAGAAGGACGAAAAAACTGCCGCTGGGGTGGTTCAATTTTTCGCGGATATGGGCGAGCTTTTGAGGCTTGAAATGCTGATCGATCTGCCAAACCGGCGATAGAAGATAGATCAGAGCGCTTGAGAGAACGATGCAGATGACGGAAGCGATCAGGACCCAATGTGGGTGCTCAGGAAACAAGAGAGTGCCGGCCAGGACAAATGGGGTGCTAGGAAGCAATGTGAAGCCGCGGAGGCAGGAGATGCCCAAGTAGGCGGCCCAGATCCAATGAGGGTAAAGAGATAGAACATGAGCCAGGTGCTCGGCGGTGAACCACTCCGGGTGGGTCAAAAAGGTGCCCAAGGCGATCAAAATGACGCACGCCCAAATGATGCGAACAAGGTGCTTGAGGTTCATCTAGCAGGTCTTAGATTGTTTGGGGCAAGGCAGGGGGAATGAGTGTGCGCAGAAAGTGGGTGTTCGCAACGAAACATCGAAAGGTGCGTATGGACGAGTCTATTGGACTCACTGTTCTTGGGTCTGGAGCCAGTCGAGTCGGCGTTGGAGTTTGATTTGGCGATCTGCGTTTGGATTTGGGTAAAGAATGGGATACCAAGAGACCATCACGACGGCTCGAGCGATGAGGCATTGGTGAAGGTAGTCGGGATTGATTTGGCCTCCGGCTTGAGTGTAAGCGGATAGGATTTGATCAACGGTGTCGTGGTCCTCATCGAGGATTTGGGCGTTCCAGATGATGGAGGCAAGGTCCCACTCGATCGGACCGGAGAAGGTGTCTTCCCAATCGGTCCATAGCAGGCCATCCGTGGTTTGCATGAGATTGCCGATGTGGGCATCTCCGTGAAGCGGTTGATGGGGGGCTGTGTGGAGAATATTGATCGCTTGAGTCAATTGGCGGACGAGGCGATCCCGAGTGCTTTCGGGGAAGAGATCGCGTGTCTTGAGTATGGAGAGGCTTTCGGTGAGGATGTCGAGTGTCGGCAGCGGGCTTGAGAAGGATTGGAGGTGGTGGTGGCACTGGCGAAGCGTGCGACCGATTTCGGATGGGAGGGGTGGAGTGTTGGTGGAGGTGACGAACTGCCAAAAATTCATTGGGTAGCCAAGGTGCTCATGGGGTCCGGGTGGAAGGTCGGGGTGCAGGTGGATGATGGGGGCTCCGCGCTGAGTGAGGTGCAGAGCGATGGCGTTTTCTCTGGCAAACCATTCGGTTCCTTGACGTGGGCCATTGACGTCCTGAACCACGCGAGCCACGAGAGAGTCTGATAGCCGGAGGACGAGTGTGCTGCCGTTTTGGAGGATGTCGCATCGGTCGGGAGAGATGCCATGGGCGATGGCCATTTCTTTGGCGGCACGGGTGGGGAGTTCGATCGAGGGCATGGGGCTGAAGCTATTCAACGGGGTCGCACGCTTTGATGTTGGCGACGGAATCATTGATTGACCAGCGAACACGCCATCCGGCGATTTCAGTCGCGTATTCACGTCCTTCGTCGGCGTGGTAGGCGGGTTGAGGCTGGAGGGCGATGGATTGCTCGATGATGAGGCGGTCCTGGTCGGAGGGTGGCAATGAGCAGTGCCAAGAGATGGGGATTCGGATGGGTTCCCCAGTGGCGAAACCGCTGCTAGCGGTTGGAAGCGAATCCGCGTAACCGATGTAGGGTTTGATGTCGAGGATGGGGGTGCCGTCGACGAGATCGACTCCTGAAACAACCAAGCGAGGAGCGGTATCGCCTTCGAGTTCGACGCGTTCCAGTTTGACGACGCTGAGTCCGAGGCGGTTGGGACGGAAGGGGGAGCGGGTGGCGAAGACACCTTTTTGTTCGTTACCGCCGAGGCGGGGAGGTCGGACCGTTAGGCTGGCGGAATCTTCCGGGACGAGGTGAAATTGAGTGATGAGCCAGAGATGACTGAAGGCTTCGATGCCACGCACGGCTTCGAGGCGGCGGAAGGGGGGCTCGAAATCGATGAAGCCCCAGGCATCTGGCGCTAGACCGGACTGGCGAGGCACGCCGAACTTGGAGGTGTAGCAGGTCCGTATTCTGGCGACGACGTTTGAGGTGATCATGGGGCAAGAAGGGGAGACCAGCGGGTATCGGAGTGCTCGAAGAAAGGGAAAATGCAGGCAGGCTTCCGGGCGATTCCAGCGTGGGGTGTATTGGTTTGTCGGACTAACTGACGAGACTCCAAGTCATCTCGATGCCCAAGCCGAGGGGAAGAGGGGTGATGGGGCCGGCGGGTGTTTCCAAGATGCGGCTTTGGGAGGGGATTTTGGACATTTGGAATTCCTGCTGGGAAGGAGGGAAGCCGTAAAAGGCCGGGCCGTTGAGGCTGAGAAAGTGTTTGAAGAGCGACAGGCCATCGCTGGTGCTGAGGTCAACGTCGGCTTCTTCGAAGGCCATCGCATAGAGTTGCGGAGCACAGTCGCCAGTGAAACAACCGGCGGCACAACCGCAGGCTGTCGCTTTTGTGGTGTGGGGTGCGCTGTCGGTGCCAGCGAAAAATTTGGTTTGCCCTGATCTTGTCACTGCGTTTCGCAACGCAGCGCGATCCTCTGAAAACTTCACCACAGGCAAGCAGTAGAGATGATACTTCAATCCCTGAATGAGGTGTCCTAGCGTGTAGAGCAAGTGCTGTGGGGTGATGGTGGCACCGACATGGTCGGGTGCTGTGGCGACAAACTCTGCTGCAGTGCGCGTGGTGATGTGCTCACACACAATGCGAAGGTTTGGGTGGGCTGCGATGAGTCGAGGCATGCGTTCTTGGTAGAACCGAGTTTCCGCATTCTGCTGGGCATCCAGGTAGTCAGGTCCGCTGAGTGCGTGTTGCTCTCCATGAATGCAGAGAATGATTCCGTGCTCTTCCATAGCGGAGAGGACCTCGCCGCCAATGAGATCATCCATGGGCATGCCATGCTCTGAGTTTGTGGTGCCATGGGGCGGGTAGTATTTGCAGGCACGCAACAGGCCAGAGGAAGCGCCTTCTTGAATCATGGCCGAGGTGGTTTGGCGGGTGAGGTAGAGAGGGACGATGAGTTGTTCAAAGGCATCCGCTCCTGCGGCGAGGAGTTCGTTGGAATAGGATTCGATGGACCAACTGTCTGTCTGTGCCGGGCCGACGACCTGCGAGACCGGGGGTTGGGTGTTGGGCATGGCGAGGGCGCCTGCGCAGCCCATTGCCTTGTGGGCCGCGACATAGGCGGGCATTGCGGGACCTTGACGAAAGTGCGTGTGGAGGTCGAACCAGCGGGGGAGAGTGATTGTCATGGATTTGTTGTAGCCCGAACGGCCAAGGGATCAATGCTCAGGTGCGGGTTTTGCGTTGAAACCGAATGGCGAAGTTGGAAGTGGTCCCGGGGTCAGGGAGGAAAAAACTCTGTTCTGTGCTGCGTTTGTGACTTGCCTAGCGCTGATTGATTTGGCCTTGGGTCCCAGTTTAGAGCCGTTTAAGAAATACTGCTGCTCCGGCATCCAATACCTGTTGGATTTCATCTCGCACGAGGTTGGCTTGTTCTTCGGTCGTGTCTCGCTCCAACAGGCAGGTTTCATGGCCATCTTCATGAACTGCCCAGACATGGTAGTGTGTCGCCACGTTGCCATCGTAGCGCCAATGGAAGGGGCGCACCTCAACCTTGCGGATCGTGTCTGTGGCGACCTCGGAGGGGCGTCGCCAGGGCAGGGGGCCGTGGCTTATGGTGATGCGCTGGGGCGTGACTTCCAGACGAGTCACATTCAGCAGTCGCCGGATCACGACGTATGAGAAAACCAGGCCGACGATGCCAAACACCACCACCACCAGTTGAATCGGATCATTCCAGGGCAAGTCATGTAGTTTGAAGAACAAGCCAATGGGAATTGCTGCTGCCACCACGCCCAACGGCAGTAGGCCCCAGGAGGCCATGCTCCGCCAACTGATTGAAATGGTCGTGGTGACCCCGCTGCGCTCCAGGGACAGACCTGAGGGCAGGGGTCGTGCGACGGGGGCGGGATTCATGTTGAACTTTACCCCCATTGTGAGTGATCTGGCAACTGACCGTCCTGAGAAATCCTTCGTGGCTACGCTAATTGAATTGATCGACAGAAGAATGGGGACGGGGGAATGATGGCCGTTCAGGTCCTTCTGTCAGTACCCTCGTGTGAAACCTCAGCGTGAATTGGGGAGCAGTTCTCAGGAACTCGGCCCGTTTCCATTGACGTTTTTTGCCTCATTGTGCTGCCTTACGGCGGACGCGTTTGGGCTTCTCGGGGACCAAGGTCATTTGTGGTGTGACCTTGATGCCCATGCGCTTGTAGTAGTCGAGCATCTTCTCGGTAGCCACTCGACTGGCTTCGAGGCCGAGGCGCACCATCTCCGATGTTTCACGCTGAGGCGCTTCTTGAAGGCTGTTGGAGGTGAGCATCATGTGGAGTTGTTCGAGCGTGTTTGTACCGCTATCGGCAATCCGTTTATGCGGCGGTTCGACATTGTCCCATAACACCCATTCATCTGCAAGGGGCAGGTAGTCTCTCAGGAAGTGACTGCGACTGCGGCCGAAGCGGCGACGCACATCGTCCTCCGGCACATGATGACCACCCAGTTTCACGCGCAAGGCCACACGTCCGACGGCCTGAGTGGCAGAACCGATGACGATGTAGTGCAGTAGGAAGCGATAGCCACGTGCTTTGGCCTCGCGGATCAGTGCGACGTAAGTCTTGCCGCTGAGCGTGGACTCGATGGCAAAGCTGGACTTTGCCTCCATGAGCGAACGTGCCTCCTCCAGTAACAAACGTCCTGCCCGGAACGCACTGAGCGTGGGATCAAGTGGCGAGAGTCCTCGTGCAAGTTCGTCGGCATTCAAAAAACGCATCAAGCCCAGCCTTGGCAGCAATTCGCGTGCGAGCGTGGTCTTTCCTGCGCCATTGCAGCCGCCGAGAATGCAGAGGACTGGACTCATGGGATTCCTTAGCGCGGAGAAGTGCTTCTTCGCAAGGCGTAATCCGTCGGTGGGGCAGCTCTGTGCCGCGTCCCATTTGTCTGCGGGCGGAGGCGGGGTGCAGCCTCTTGATCTTCGTCGAGACGCAAACGGGTAGGGGAGGCTTTTGGGATTCGATTCAGGCTGCTTCGTCGCGAAGGAACATTCACGAGAGCGAAAAGAATTTTGTCTGCCGGTGGCACGCTGACCCCTTCTACCCTAGCTCCGCTTTCCCAGGCGCTTGAGCTTTTCGCCGACGCGGACGATGGCATCGATGGCTGGCTTGAGTTCACAGCCGATCTCGGTGAGCGAGTATTCGACAGTCGGCGGTGAGGTGGGCTGTTCGTGACGATCGACCACGCCGATCTCGACGAGGTGGCGCAGGCGCTGGGTGAGCATTTTGGCCGAGACGCCCACCAGATCGTTCTTTAGCTCAGTGAAGCGGCGAGGGCCGCCGCTGAGATACCAGATGATGTTCGGAGTCCAAGCACCTCCGAGGAAGCTCATGCAGAGTTTTAGCGGGCATGTGGGCGGTGGAGGACTGACTTTGCTTTTGCGGCGGGGGACCATGGGTAGAGGTGTGGTGGTTACTGATTGGATACCGGATTCAGCGTCATCTGCAAGGCTGGTGGTTTACAAAAGTAACCGGGAGAGCACACTCCTGGCCTCATCCCATGAATATCCTCGAAGCCATCGAAACCCGTCGTTCCATCAAGCACTTTGATCCTGCCCATGCCATGCCACAGGCTGAGGTGGACAAGCTGCTGGAGCTTGCCCGGCTCGCGCCATCGTCCTTTAACATGCAGAACTATCGCTTTGTGCTCGTGCGCGATCCAGAGCTGCGCAAACAGATCCGCGCTGTGGCCTGGGATCAGGCACAGGTGACGGACGCCTCGCTGCTCGTCGTCATGTGCGCGGACCTGAAGGCGCATGAGCATCAGCCGGAGCGCTACTGGAGCCATGCGCCGCAACCTGTGCAGGACATTCTGGTGCCTGCTTTGAAAGGCTTCTATGCAGGAAAGGATCAGCTCATCCGCGATGAGGCGATGCGTTCCACCGCGCTGGGTGGCATGACGTTGATGCTGGCAGCGAGAGGACTTGGCTACGAGACCTGCCCGATGGTGGGATTTGACCCGGAGGCGGTCGCCAAAATCATCCGTCTGCCCGATGACCATGCGATCAGCTTCATGATCGCGATTGGTAAAAGCTTGCAGGAGCCATGGCCGCGCGGGGATCGTCTTGATTCGAGCGAAACGGTGATCGTGAACCAGTTCCCTGATTGAGCATGATTGCGTTCACCTCACAGCTGGGCATTGAGCATCCAATCATTCAGGGCCCGTTCGGCGGAGGGCTTTCGTCGGTGAAGCTCGCGGCGGCGGTATCCAATGCGGGTGGGCTCGGCTCATTCGGAGCGCATCATCTGACTCCAACGCAGATGCGGGAGGTGATTCGCGATCTGAAAACGGCCACCGCGAAGCCCTTCAACATCAACCTGTGGGTCTCGAGATATGATCCGGGTGCGGATGAAATGACCGCCGCGCATCATGAGGCCGGTTTGCGACAGTTTGGGGCTATTTATGAACGTCTCGGTATCGAAGCGCCGCCCATGGAACCACCGGACGATTTCAGCTTTGAGCAGCAGGTGGAGGTCATTCTCGATTCACGGCCTGCGGTGTTTAGCTTTGTGTTTGGCATTCCGGATGCCGAGATTCTTCGCGAGTGCAATCGACGAGGTGTTTTGACTGCTGGAACCGCGACGACGCAGGAAGAAGCCGCCGCGCTGGATGAGGCTGGCGTGGACATGATTGTTGCGACGGGTTCGGAGGCTGGTGGACATCGTCCGAGCTTTCTGAGGCCCGCCGAGCAATCTCTCACGGGCACGCTGGCACTTGTGCCGCAGGTGCGAAACATCACCCGCAAGCCGGTGATTGCGGCGGGGGGCATTGCGGAGATCCGCGGTATGCGGGCGGCCTTCCAACTTGGCGCGGATGCGGTTCAGATCGGGACCGCTTTTCTCGCCTGCGAGGAATCGAACTGCCCGCCACCGCACCGTGAGGCCTTGTTCACGCCTTCAGCGGCTCGCACACAGCTGAGCCGTCGCTTCACCGGGCGGCTCGCTCGCTTCATGAGCACTGCTTTGCTGGATGAACTTGAGAACAGTCCTTCACCCGCCTTGCCTTTCCCTCTGCAAGCCTCCTTCAACCATCCGGTGAAGACATCAGGTGTTCGCCATGGCGACTGTTCCTTGCTGCCGCTCTACGCCGGACAAGCCGCACCGCTCATCCGGCACCGAAAGGCGTCTGAGTTGATGAGTGAGTTGATCTCAGCACTGAGTTGATTCAGGACGCAACTTATGCTGAGTGGTGGAGCGGCCGGGAAGAGCAGGGGGGAAATTTGCACACTGATCCCCGCCTCCGGTTCAATAGGCCACAACTGGCAAGTTTGGCATGCGGCTGAACTCATCCACGTTGTTGGTGACGACTCCCATGCCATGCACCAGCGCGGTGGCGGCGATCCACATGTCGTTGGCTCCGATGAGTTGTCCTTTGGCTGCAAGCGCCCGATAAATCTCGCCATATTGCCAGGAGACGTCGCTGGACCAAGGGAGAATCGGATAGGGGCGGCACAGGCGCTCCCAGTCTTTTTTCGGGCTAGCCGATTGGCCGCAGGCCAGTTCGCCGGCCACGGTGAAGGTGATGTAGAAGCTCTCCTTCGCTCTGCTGGCAAAGAAGCGATCACTTGTGGTCGTGACGCCGCGCTTGGCTTCACGCTCGGCCACGATGATGAAGTTCGTGTCGAGGATCAGGCCCATGGATCATCGGGAATGGGATCATGCTTGGCTGCCTCTTCCACCGCGTCCAAATACGTGCCGCTGACACCACTGCCGCCGTTGCGGAAGTAATCGCGCAGCGTTTCTCCCGTCGCTGGAGCATCTACCCAAACCGCACGGCGCACCACTTCTGTGAAGGACTCGCCTCCTCGTTTGGCGTTGCGCAGCATCTCGTAGGCATCGAGTTCCAGGGTGATAGTCTTTGTTGCCATGCACGAAAAATACACGAAATGAACAAATTAGCAAGCGACTCAACCTCAGAATGCGGCTATTTCAGCGGCTCCGCCTTCCAGATCTTTAGATCGTCGAGGAAGCCGTCTTTACCCATACAGCCGAATTCGACTTTGGACTTGGTGGTGTGGGCGATGCCGGGGGACTGGCGGAAGGCGGCGGGTTTGCCTTCGATGCTGGCGCGCAGGGTGGCGCGCATGAAGGTGTGTGATCCTATTCTCCGAACTTGCTCCGACTTTCTCGCTCTTTGCCCGGCGGGGATCGATCTGAGATGGAGAGCCTCCGACTTTCGTCGGATTGTCCGGGGCTTTCCCAGGTGCTTTCATGGGTTGTATGAATCAATCCTTCTTCCGCTCCGTCGCCCTTACTCTCGCCATCGCTTTCTCCGGCCCTGCCATTGGTCAGGCCCAGGAAACTTCAGCTGAAGCCAGCCTCAGTGTCCAGGGGCGAGCCACGGTGTATCCCAACGTCGTGGCGCTCCGTGGGAAATGCTTCAATGAGTCGCGCGTCATCGTGATCGCGACCGAGAAGCCGCTGACGACGAAACAATTTGAGCAAGTGGTGAAGGCGAACGCGGAAGAGACGCAGACGCTAGAAGGCGATGTTTCCTACATCAAAGCGTCTTTCAAGGAAGACGGCACGCTGCGTTACCTGGTCGGCGATGGCGGCGGAGCCGTCTTTTCCAAAAAGAACGAAGACTCCCAGACCATCCTCCACGGCAAGTCCGCCGTCACGGGCGACCGCGTCCGAGGAGAAGTCAGCCTCAACGAACCAGGTGAGTACTCGAAGGTTTCAAAAATGGTCTTCGATTTGCCCATTCTCACCGAAGCTCCCGCCGCCAAGTAATCCACCGCCAGGAAGTCCCCATCGTTGTCGACTCTTGCTCTGACTCTTGATCACTCCCTGATCATGCGAATTGGCCACCGATGAGACCCGAGGTGTTTGTCAATTTGACGGAACCACCGCGAGAAGCTCGACAGACATTGAGATGGAATTGTCAGATTTTTGCACCCTGACCCCGTTCCCGCTTGGAATTGTCAGATTTTTGCACCCTGACCCCGTTCCCGCCCCCTGACCCCGTTCCCCCCTGACCCCGTTCCCGGATGAGGCGGCTTCTCTTTCACAAACTGGCATAACCCCGCGCTTTCGTGTGGATACGACTAATAACTGTCTGGTGAACGCCATACTCAAGAGCAAGCGCAGTCTGTTTCTCTCCGTGCGCAATTCGCATTATGATTTGGCTGATCTGATCTGGTGTCAGCTTCCGGCGACGCAAAGACATTAGTCTCTTGGTTTCGGGTGAGGCGCCTCTACCATAACTATGATGTCGATCCCCTCTCAAATACTCGCGAACTTTTGGGCGTTTCCAAGAGTGAACGCAATCGGCAGAAGTGAGTTCCCAGCCCAAGTAGACCAATCGCTTGCCACTGGCCAATTGCGAAAGTGTTCCAGAGTTCTTAATTCCAAATTCCTTGGCGAACTCGAAGAGATGCCCGGAAAATCTACCGTGAACACGATGAATGAAATGAAAAATACGGCCTCCCTTAGCGATCGAAATTTTTCGTCGCTGGCCGGGCAACTCGAACCGTAGTTTTTGGCGCTCCGATTGAGATCGCACTCTGACGCCAGCGTGACCCAAAATCCGAATTACTGTTTCGAGATCAAGTTTGTGCATCGTGGCAAGTTCCCGCGCCGTTTTGTTGTCCTGATACTGATGGATGAGCATCAGCCGCAAGTCGTTGTTTTTGCCCGGTCGGGGGCGCATTGGTGCCCCTTCACGAGTCAGGTAGTTGCGGATGCTGCTCCGATTGACACCGTATTTTGCCGCGAGTTCAGTCTGGGAGGCTCCCTCAGCATAGTCGCTGATGATCTTTTCGAGATCACTTGCCGATGAGATGCCACCGTGTCTTTCGCTGAGTAGTTTCCTTTGTTCCTTGCTAAGTTTCGAGCCGCGTCGGCTGCCTGCGATTGGGTTCGTATTGTATAAGAGGCGCCTTGGGTGTTGGTCGATGTATCGCTGCTCAACTGCGATACAATTTTCAGGATCGCAGAATTCAAGCACTTCAAATTCCAAGATAGACATTCCGAACTTTTGCGTCACAGCCATAAGGCGGCGTGAGTGATGGACCGCTCGTTGCAGGTCACTTTTATGAACATTCCATCGCCTGCGAATCGAGCGTGCGGCGCTTCCTATATAGACAAGATCGTTGATCGCCGGAGTTGAAATCCGGTAAACTCCAGTTCTATGCAGGGGATCATCTGATCGTCGCGGTTTCACGGCTAGGTGAAATAATACATCTTCGCTCCAGATTGCACAAACTTCTTCGACTTTTGACGCCGCTGCGCTTTGCCCTCGCGAGTCATTCTGAAGATGATCTGTATTGTTCCGCTCGGCTCAGCGGCACAATCTAGGCCGGCCTCTGTGATCTTCATGGGCAAGTGTTTGATTGTAGTGGTTCGTTTGGCAAGCTGAGGCTCATCTGGAAGCGGCGGCGCTCCATTCGTCTAGCTTCTGCTTCAGCAGTTCCTTTGAGGGCAGGTAGATTTGATACTCCTTGGCGTGGATGTTGGCGTCTTTCGGCAAGGTGAGTTCGACGATGGTCTTTTTGGCGGATTTGCAGAGGAGGAGCCCGATGGTGGGGTTTTCATCGGGGAGCTTCACCTCGCGGTCGTAGTAGTTCACATACATCTGCATCTGGCCGAGGTCCTGATGCGTGAGCTTGTCGAGCTTGAGGTCGATGATGACGTAGCAGCGGAGGAGGCGGTTGTAGAAGACGAGGTCCACGAAGTAGTGATCCTCATCAAAGGTGAAGCGCTTCTGCCGAGCCTCGAAGAGAAAGCCTTTGCCGAGTTCGAGGAGGAAGTGCTCCAGGCGATTGATGATGGCCTGCTCGAGGTCGGTCTCGGAGTAGCTGGCCTGTGCATCGAGGCCGAGGAACTCGAGCACGAGCGGCTCTTTGAGCAGGTCCTCGGGCTTCATGATGAGTTGGCCTTCGGTGGCGAGCTTGCGAATGCCTTCTTTATCCCGACTGAGGGCGAGGCGCTCGTAGAGGCACGAGGCTTTCTGGCGCTTGAGTTCGCGGACATCCCAGTCTGCCTGACGGGATTCGATTTCATAGAAGCTGCGTTCGTCAGGGTCTTTGATGGTCATGAGCACGACGTAGTGCGACCAACTGAGGGTGAAGGGAGATTTTCCAGAAGGCGTCTGGCGAATCTGCGCGGGGACCAATTTCCGAGACCGTGTCTCGGATTTTTCAGACACAGTCTGAAGAATCTCGGCTCCGACCAATTTCCCAGACGCTGTCTCGGAAATCTGAGCCACACGGTCCCTCCAGGTCAGGAAGAAGCGTCGCATGTTGGACAAGTTGTCCTCGGAGAACCCTCGCCCAAACTCCTCCGTCAGCCTCGCTGAAAGCTCCTTCAACAGCTCCGCGCCATACGCCGCACGCTTCGCGCCTTTTTGCTCGTGCTCGACGATGCGGCGGCCGATTTCGAAGTTGGTCATCACCTGGAAGGTGTCCACGACGGTGGACACGCCGCGCCGGGCGCTCTGGATGAGCTGGCGGACTTCGGTGAGGAGGGTGGTAAGGCCGTCCGGCTTCGTTTTGGCCGGGGTGGTCGCTTTTTTGGAGACGGACGGCTTTTTCATGGATCAGGCTGGCTGATAGACTTCGGCTCCGCT
>JARXAL010000273.1 GCA_029865835.1 Verrucomicrobiaceae bacterium | reverse complement strand
CCCCCCAAGCGGCCCCGCCGCCACTTAACGGGCTCACCCCTGCTTCGCATCCCGCTTCCCTTGACTCCGCCGCCCCGCCTCCTCCACATGCCCCTTGATTCGACTGTCACTGCCACTCTTCGCCACCGCCGCCGCTGTCGTCCGCTGCTTCATCTCCGCCGCCTTCGTGGCCTGATCCGTTCTCGACAAATGCGCCTCATGCCCAATTAACGCCCCTTCCGCGATACGATTCCGTTCTGATTTCATGGTTTGATTGCCCTCGATTGGTTTTCTCGCGTTGTCATCCCATTGAACTCCTTCCCCCGTCTCACCTCACTCACAAAAACCCTGTCAATCTTGCCCAAATCCTGTAAATCCTGTCTCCTCATGTCCGACAGCACCCCCGCCCGCAAAACCCCCGAACAACTCCGCTCCTACCGCTGGTACGGCCGCGACGAACTCCGCTCCTTCGGCCACCGCTCCCGCGCCAAACAAGCCGGCTGGGGCGCCGAAGACTACGTTGGCAAACCCATCATCGGCATCCTCAACACCTGGAGCGACCTCAACTCCTGTCACATGCACCTCCGCCTCACCGCCGACGCCGTCAAACGCGGCATCCTCCAGGCCGGCGGCCACCCCATGGAGATCCCCGTCATGTCCGTCGGCGAGATGCTCACCAAACCCACCGCCATGTTCCATCGCAACTTCCTCGCCATGGAAACCGAGGAAGTCCTCCGCGCCCACCCCATCGACGGCGCCGTCCTCCTCGGCGGCTGTGACAAATCCACCCCCGGCCTCCTCATGGGCGCCTTCTCCGCCGACATCCCCGTCATCTACATGCCCTGCGGCCCCATGATGAAAGGCAACTGGCGCGGCACCACCCTCGGCTCCGGCTCCGACGTCTGGAAATACTGGGACGAAAAACGTGCCGGCAACCTCTCCTGGGACGAATGGTGCGAGATCGAAGACGGCATCGCCCGCTCCCCCGGCCACTGCATGACCATGGGCACCGCCTCCACCCTCACCGCCCTCGCCGAAACCCTCG
The DNA here is from genome assembly GCA_029865835.1 of Verrucomicrobiaceae bacterium. Classification (GTDB taxonomy): domain Bacteria; phylum Verrucomicrobiota; class Verrucomicrobiia; order Verrucomicrobiales; family Verrucomicrobiaceae; genus JAGRPD01. The sequence goes on along the minus strand of JARXAL010000273.1, from coordinate 4,490 downwards.
GCCTCGTCCTCCCCGGCGCCTCCTCCATCCCCGCCGTCGACAGCGCCCACACCCGCATGGCCGCCGCTGCCGGACGCCAAATCATCGAGAACACCTGGCTCGACCGCAAACCCTCCACCATCGTCGACGCCCGCTCCTTCGAAAACGCCATCGCCGTCGACATGGCCCTCGGCGGCTCCACCAACGCGATCGTCCACCTAATCGCCATGGCCGGACGCCTCGGCATCAAACTCCCTCTCGACAAGTTCGACGAAATCTCCCGCCGCGTTCCCCTCCTCGCCAACCTCCGTCCCGCCGGCCAATACCTCATGGAAGAATTCTTCCTCGCCGGCGGCCTCCCCGCCCTCCTCCACGGCATGCAGGACCTCCTCCACACCGACGTCCCCACCATCACCGGCAAAACCCTCGGCGAAAACATCGCCTCCGCCATCACCCACAACCCCGACGTCATCCGCCCCCTCTCCAACCCCCTCCAACCCGACGGCGGCACCGCCATCCTCCGCGGCAACCTCTGCCCCAACGGCGCCGTCATCAAACACGCCGCCGCCACCCCGCACCTCTGCACCCACACCGGCCCCGCCCTCGTCTTCGACTCCTACCCCGCCATGAAAATCGCGGTCGAAGACATGGACCTCGACGTCACCCCGGACACCGTCCTCATCCTCCGCAATGCCGGCCCCGTAGGCGCTCCCGGCATGCCCGAGTGGGGCCAACTCCCCATTCCGAAAAAACTCATCCTGCAAGGCGTGCGCGACATGGTCCGCCTCAGCGACTGCCGCATGTCCGGCACCTCCTACGGCGCCTGCGCCCTCCACATCGCCCCCGAATCCGCCATCGGCGGCCCCCTTGCCCTCGTCCAAAATGGCGACCTCATCACCCTCGACGTCCCCAATCGAAAATTGCACCTCCACGTCAGCGACGAAGACCTCGCCACCCGCCGCGCCACCTGGACCCCCGCCCCACCCCGCTACCATCGCGGCTACCCCAAACTCTACGTCGAACACGTCACCCAATCCAACGAAGGCGCCGACTTCGACTTCCTCCAGCACGGCCCTGCCCTCCCCGAACCCGAAATCTTCTAACCCTTTCCCTATCCCCCACCCCTCACCTGTGCCACAGCTACTCCCATGCAAGTAGAACGCCTCAAATACATCATCTGGGCCGCCGATACCGATCGCGCCATCACCTTTTATACCCAGGTCTTCGGCGCCACCATCCTCCGCCAAAATCCCGCCATCACGGAAATCGAAATCGCCAATGGCGTCATCGGCATTCATGGCGGCGGCGAAGGCAACCGCACCTGGACAGGACTCAGCTTCCAAGTCCCCGATGTCATCTCAGGCGCCGCCGAAGTCACCGCCGCCGGCGGCCAACTCACCCGCGAACCGCAACCCGAAAACGACGAACCACCCCACCTCGCCATGTGCATGGACACCGAAGGCAACGAATTCATGCTCACCCGCAAACGCCACTAACCGTTCTTGCAATCCCCCACGCCCTAGCTTTAAAACCCTCCTCTCCGATGCAAACCACCACCATCACTCCCGCCGACCTCCGCCGCTCCGTCATCGCCGTCCCCCCGCTCTGCCGCAACGCCGATTACTCCCTCGCCGACGCTGAAAACACCAAGCTCATCCGCCACATGGAGTCCGGCGGCATCAGCATCCTCCTCTACGGCGGCAATGCTAACTTCTACAACATCGCCGTCAGCGAATACGCCCAACTCCTCTCTTTCCTCGCCACCACCGCCGCCGCCGACACCCTCGTCGTCCCCGCCGTCGGCCCACTCTACGGAACCATGATGGACCAGGCCGCCATCCTCCGGGACTTCCAGTTCCCCACCGCCATGGTCCTCCCCACCCTCTTCCCCTCCAAACCCGAGGGCGTCGCCACCGGCATCCGTCACTTCGTCGAAAAAGCCGGCATCCCCGCCGTGCTCTACATGAAGGACCCTTCCTACATCACCCCAGAACTCGCCGCCTCCCTCGTCGACGATGGCCTCATCTCCTGGATCAAATACGCCATCGTCCGCGAAGACCCCGCCGATGACCCCATCCTTCGCGGACTCGTGGGCCTCGTGAACCCCGAAATCATCGTCAGCGGCATCGGTGAGCAACCCGCCCTCGTCCACCTCCGCGACTTCGGCATCAACGGCTTCACCGCCGGCTGCGTCTGCGTCGCCCCCACCCTCTCCACCCAAATGATGCACGCCATCCACGCCGGTGACGAAACCCGCGCCGAAGACCTCCGCAAACAGTTCCTCCCCCTCGAAGACCTGCGCAACGCCCACAGCCCCATCCTCGTCCTCCACCACGCCGTCGCCCTCGCCGGCATCGCCGACACTGGCCCCGTTCTCCCCCTCCTCACCAGCCTCCCCGGAGACCTCATCGCCCCCATCGACGAAGCCGCCAAATCCCTCCTAGCCCTCGAATTCGCCGCCCGCTAAACGCCCCCTCCCCAAGCGTCACGCGAAAAAGTACCACGCCTGTCCCAGGCGTGCGTCACTTCCCGCTCAAAAGCCGCGCCAAATCCCCCGGCAACTCCGACTCAAACACCATCACCTCCCCGGTGATCGGGTGCTTGATCTTCAGCCCCGACGAATGCAGCGCCAGCCGCTCATCCTCCACCCCGGAAGGATGATACTTCGGATCCCCCACCACCGGACACCCGATCTCCGCCAACTGCACCCGAATCTGGTGCCGCCTCCCCGTCTCCAGCGTCAACTCCACTAGCGCCCGCTTCGCCGTCGTCTGCTTCACCACATAGTGCGTCACCGCCTCCCGCGTCACCTCGCTCGCCTTCGTGCTCCGCACCCGATACGGATTCGTCTCGTCCAAATGACTCCTCAGTGTCCCCTTCTCCGCCTTCGGCCGCCCATCCACCACCGCAAGATACTTCTTCTCCGTCTCATTCCAGTTCGACTGCAAAGCCCGCTTCGCCACCTCCGTCCGCGCAAACACCATCAGCCCTGACGTCTCCCGGTCCAGCCGGTGCACAATCCAAACCCGCGCCCCCCGCCCCCGCTGCGTCTGCCTCACATAGTCCATCAGCTTCGCATACACCGTCGCCTCCTGCTCCGCCTTCGTCGCGATCGACAACAAATTCGCCGGCTTCTCAATCACCATCAATGCCTCATCCTCATGCACAATCTTCATCCCCGACGGCAACCTCGGACCCGCCACCGGCTTGCTCTTCGGATCCAGCGCCACCACATCCCCGGGCTTGATCGCATGATCCCCCCGGACCATCACCCGCCCATTCACCCGCACCCCCTCAAACTTCAGCCACTGCCTCACCTTCGTCCGCTTCACCTCCGGCAACTTGTCGAAAAGAAAACTCAACAGCGCCCCCGCCTCCGTCACTTGAAAAGACCCATTCATCAGAAAAAAATCAAACCCTCACAGCGCCGGCAAAGGCGCCAAATCCACCACCGGACTCGTTTCACCACTCACCAATTCACTCTCCACAGCACCCGCCACACGCACCATCTCATCCAGCCGCACCCGCACCGTCTCCACCAGCGCCCCACACCCCCGGGGAAACCGCAGCGTCACCAGTCTCGACGCCGTCTGCACGACCACGTGATCACTTAGCAGCCGCGACTCCACCTCCACCCGCGCCCCATCCAAAGGCAAAGGCATCACCATGTCTCGGAACATCCCGCGCAGCACCAGCAGCGCCCCGCCACCCTTCCTCGCCACCACCAGAGTCTTCACATTCGGCTTCATCCCGCGCATCCCCTTACTCTTCCCCGTCAAACACTCCACCGTCCACGCCACATCGTGCTCCGCCGTGTCCGACTTCACCGCAAGCAACCCCAGCACATCCACCGGCAGTTCCGCCTTCAACTCCACCATCCCCGCACCCGTCTCCCGCTGCCCCGGCATCCGCACCTTGTTCCAAACCAACCACAGCGTCGAACGAATCACCCTCACCAACCTCGGAAACACCATCCACAAGAGGATGAGAATCCCCAAGAACACACCAAAGGCCACCACCGGATTCAACAGCACCAACGCCATCCCCCCCACCACCCCCACATCTTCCGCCAAACTCATCGACACATTCGTGAATGGCTCAGGCGAATGATTGATCAACAACCGCGACCCCGCCTTCGCACTGTGCATCGTCATCGCAGCACTCCCCGCCGCCAGCGCCGCCACCACCTCCATATACGGCGGCATCTCACCCAAAGCCTGCAACGCCAGCAGCGTCCCCCCCACCGGACGAATCACCGTATGCACACTGTCCCACAGCGAATCCACCCACGGCACCTTGTCCGCAAAAAACTCCATCACAAAAAATACCCCCGCCACCGCCAGCACCCACGGATGCCCCAACGCCTCAAAATGCGCATAACTCCCCGCCAACTCCACCCACCCCATCCGAATCGCCAGCCCGGCGATCAAAACCGTCAAATACAAATTCACCCCCGCCAGCGACGCCAAGCCGAGTGCCACTCCGAGTTGTTCGATCATTTCCATGGTTCT
>JARXAL010000222.1 GCA_029865835.1 Verrucomicrobiaceae bacterium | reverse complement strand
GCGACGGTGAATGATCCGTCGGTGTTTGAGGATCCGCATCACTATGCGGAGGGGTTCAGCGCGGTGCTGGTGAATGGGGTGCCGGTGATTGAAGCGGGGGAGATGACGGAGGCGCGGCCGGGGGTGGTGGTGCGGCGGGGGGAGTGATCAGTAATCAGTAATCAGTAATCAGTAATCAGTAGTCAGTGATCAGTAGTCAGTGATCAGTAGTCAGTAGTGATGAGCGATCGGAGATCGGAAGTGAGGTGAAGCGGGTGTTTGGGCGTTGACTGGGAGGGGGAGGGGGGTTTGGTGGGGGGATGCGTTTTTTGGCTCCGGGGTTTTTGCATCTGGCGTGGCTGCTGGTCATTCCGGTGGCGCTGTATTTGTATCGGCGTCAGGCGCGGCGGGTGCAGGTGAGTACGCTGTTGTTTTTCAAGGTGCTGGCGAGGGAGCATCAGGAGTCGGCTTGGTTGAGGAAGCTGAAGCGGTGGCTTTCGCTGCTGATGACGCTATTGATTTTTTTGGCGCTGATGCTGGCGCTGGGTCGGCCGATTTGGTCGGGGTTAGGTGAGGAAGGGGAGTTGGTGGTGGTAGTGGATCGGTCGGCGTCGATGGGGGCGAAGGATGCGAGTGGGGAGACGCGATTGGAGGCGGGGGTGAAGCTCTTAAAGGGGCGCTTGGCGAGTGTGCCGGAGTCGGTGGCGGTGACGGTGATTGCGGGGGATGCGCGAGGGGAGGTGGTGCTGTCGCGGAGTCGGAATCGGCGGGAGTGTTTGCGTGTGCTGGAGGCTTTGGAGACGAGACCGGTGGAGGGGAGTCGGGAGGCGGTGTGGCGGGTGGCGAGGCCGATGCGGGAGTTGGTGACGGGGAGTGGGTTGTGGTGGGTGACGGATGAGGTGGGTGGGGCGCTGGGTGACGGGGGAGACGGAGTGGAGTGGCTGAGGGTGGGATTGCGGGAGATGGTGAATGTGGGGGTGACGGGATTTCAGGTGCGGGCGTTGCCTTTGGAGCGGGAGCGGTTGGAGGGGTTTTTGCAGGTGAGCGCGGCGAGTGGGAATGTGGGGGTGGTGACGGCGAAGGTGGAGGTGACGGTGGGTGGGCGATTGGTGCATCTGCGGGAGGTGGAGATGGCGCCCGGGAAGTCGGTGGCGTTGAGTTTGCCGATTGAAGGGGGGCGCGGGCAGGTGGTGGAAGCGCGGGTGACGGCGGAGGGGGATTGTCTGGCCTGGGATGACGGGGTGGTGGCGAGGCTGCCGAGCGGCCAGACCCTGCGGGTGGCGTGGTATGCGGAGGAGGCGGATCCTTTTACGGAACTGGCGTTTCAGTCGCTGGTGGATGCGGGGCGGGTGGAGATGGTGCGGGGGAATGTGGCGGCTTTTCCACCGACGGAGGAGCCGGATGTGTATGTGTTTGAGAACTGGCTGCCGGAGGTGTGGCCAGAGGGGAGGGCGGTGATTGCGCTGAGACCGCCGAGGTCATTGGGGCCGCTGGAGGTGGCGCCGCTGCCGGGCGGAGGGGTGCCGCATTCCGGGGTGCGGGTCGTGCGAGCGGAGCATCCGGTGTTGCATCGAGTGACGGCGTCGCGTGTGGCGGTGACGCAGAGTGGTGTGCTGGGGTTGGGGAGGGGACTGGAGGCGCTTTGGATGGCGGGGGATGAGGTGTTGTTGGCGGCGGGTGAGGTGAGTGAGGGGCAGCGGGTGGTGGTGGGAGCGTTTACGCCGGCGCGCTCGGAGCAGTTGACGATGCTGCCGGCGTTTCCCTTGGTGTTGGGCAACGCGTTGTTTTGGTGTGGGGAGGAGTCGGTGCTGAGGCGCGGGCTGGCGGTGACACGGACGGGGGAGATGCTGGACTTGGGCGGAAGGACGGAGTGGACGTGGTGGGATGGGACGTCGTTTCAGACGGGGGTGGAGACGGAGGCTGGGTGGGCGGAGGTGGACCGTATTGGGACGTGGGTGGCGGAGGATGGGCGGACGGGGATGACGCTTTTGGCGTCGGCGAAGGAGACGGAGGTGCCGATTGTCCTGGAAGGTGAACGGCCAGCGGAGGGGGCGGCTGACGGGGCGGTGGCTGAGGTGTCAGCTGGGCCGGGATGGACGGTGGTGAAGTGGCTGCTGGTGGGGCTGCTACTTCTGCTTCTGGGGGAGAGCTTTTTGTTTCACCGGCGGGCGGTGTATTGATTGCGGAATGCGGAATGCGGAATGCGGAATGCGGAATGCGGAATGCGGAATGCGGAATGGCGCGCTGAGGGTGAGGAGGGAGGTTAGTGGAGGCCGGCTTCGGCTAGGCGTTCTTGGAGGTCGCTGGCGAGGAGGCGGTCGGTCATTTCGTCGATTTTGCCTTCCATGAAGCCGGTGAGGTTGTAGAGGGTGCACTCGATGCGATGATCGGAGACGCGGTTTTGGGGATAGTTGTAGGTGCGGATTTTTTCTTCGCGTCCACCGGAGCCGATGAGGCTGCGACGGTGGGCGGAGTATTTGGCGGCTTCTTCCTGCTGACGGCGTTCGAGGAGACGGGAGCGGAGGATGGTGAGGGCCTTTTCTTTGTTTTTGATTTGGCTGCGACCGTCCTGGCAGCGGACGATGGTGCCGGTGGGGACGTGGAGGACTTGGACGGCGGAGTCGGTGGTATTGACGCCCTGGCCGCCAGCACCGGAGGAGCGGCAGACTTCGATGCGGACTTCGTTCATGTTGAGATCGAAGTCGATTTCCTCGGCTTCAGGAAGGACGGCGACGGTGGCGGCGGAGGTGTGGATGCGGCCCTGGGCTTCAGTGGAGGGGACACGTTGGACACGGTGGACGCCGCTTTCGTATTTGAGGATGCGGAAGACGTCCTCGCCGGAGATTTTGGCGACGACTTCTTTGAAGCCGCCGACTTCGGAGGGGCTGGACTCGAGGATCTCGGAGCGCCAGCCGCGGGCTTCGGCGAAGCGGGTGTACATGCGAAGGAGATCCGCGGCGAAGAGGGAGGCTTCGTCGCCGCCGGTGCCGGCGCGAATTTCGAGGAGGGCGTCGCGACCTTCGAGGGGGTCGGGAGGGAGGATGGAGAACTGGATGGAGGTTTCGAGTTCGGAGATGCGTTGCTCCAGAGCGGGGATTTCTTCCTGGAACATGGAGGCCATGTCTTCGTCGCCTGACTCGACCATTTCGCGGGCGTCGCGGAGTTCGTCCTGGGTCTTGAGGTAGGTGGACCAGTCGGTGAGGAGGCGTTGAAGGAGGCGGTGTTCGCGCAGGGTATCGGCGCTTTTTTTGGCGTCATCAAAGAAACCGGGGATGCCCATGAGGTCTTCGAGTTCGTCGAAGCGTCGGCGTTTGGTTTCGATGATTGAGGAGTAGTCCATGGGAGGTGCGGAGGGTGAGTGATCGGTGGGGAGTGATCAGTGATCGGCGAGTCGCGGGCGGGGGTAAAGAAAAACGGTGCCGTGTCGCGGGGACACAGGCACCGTTTGAAGTGGGTAGAAGATGAGAAGAACTAAGCGCCGGCGGCGCTGAGTTTTGGCTTGGCGCGACGTGCGGCGGTGGAGCCGTAGCGTTGGGCGAACTTGTCGACGCGACCAGCGGTGTCGACGAAGCGGGTTTCACCGGTGAAGAAAGGGTGGCAGGAGGAGCAGATACCGATCTTCAGGTTCTGGACGGTGGAGAACGTCTGAAACACTGCGCCGCAAGTGCAACTGATGGTGGTTTCGAAGGTGGTGGGGTGGATAGCGTCTTTCATGGGATGATGGGCCACGGGAGACTGGCGAGGCTTAAAGGTGCGAGCACGGTGCTTTCGCCAGAGCGTGGGGGCATGGAGAATAAGGGTAAATGGGGGAGGGTCAAAGGGTTTTTACGGGAGGGGTGGATTGCAAAGTGGGATGGGTTTTGGAGTTTTCTTTCGAGATAGAGTGGGTAGGATGCCCGTCGAAGCAGATAGGATTTCCTTGATTTTGAGCACTCAACCGACGGCATTTCAGAAAAAGGCGTTGTGGACAGCCATCACGGCTTTGTCGCTGACGGTGACGGGAGCGATTGCGATCGTGTTGATTTATGAGTGCACTCAGGTGCTGGCGTTCATGCAGCCGTTTTTGGTGCCTTTTGCGATTGCGGGGGTGCTGGCGTATTTGTTGGAGCCCGGGGTGGTGTGGTTGGAGCGGCGGGGTTTGACGCGATATCGGGCGGTGCTGCTGGTGTTTGCCGCGTTTTTGTTGGGGTTTGGTGGTTTGGGATGGTGGATGGTGGCGAAGGTGGGATCGCAGACGGGGAACCTGGATACGAAGTTGGTGGGGTATGCGGAGAAGGCGCGGATTTCGGTGCTGCGGTTTGCCGATGAGATGGACGCGAAGTACGGGATTGATTTGGTTTCGATGCTGCCGGCAGCACCGGAGGTGAGTGGTTCGAGTGAAGTGAAGGTGGTGGAGAAGAAGCCGGTGGAAGGAGAGGCGGTGAAGGAGGAGGTGGGTGGGGTGGTCGAGGAGGTATTGGAAGGTGATCCGGGTGATGGGGGGATGACGTTAAAGGATTTTTTGTCGGGCAACTGGGTGAAGCAGGCGCTGCCTGTGGTGGTGACATCGGTGTGGAAGACGATTCGGTCGAGTGTGGGTGGGGTGTTGGGGGTATTTGGCTTCTTACTGTCGATGGTGATCATCCCGCTGTACTTGTTTTATTTCCTGATTGAGAGCGCGAAGATCAAATCGACCTGGGCGAACTATCTGCCATTGCGAGCGTCGGCCTTTAAGGATGAGGTGGTGGACTGTTTGATGGAGATCAATGGGTATTTGGTGGCGTTTTTTCGGGGGCAGTTGTTCGTCAGTGTGTTGAACGGGATTACGACAGGATTGGGGCTGATGATTGTGGGGTTGGATTTTGGATTGATGATTGGGTTGTTGTTATGTGTGTTGGGGATCATTCCGTATTTGGGAATCGCGATTTGCTGGATTCCGGCGGTAGTGATTGCGGCGGTGCAGGGTGGGAGTGCGTTGGTGCCGGGGGATCCGTGGTGGATGCTGCCGTTGGTGGTGACGATTATTTTTGCGGTGGTGCAGCAAGTTGACGGGCTTTTCATCACGCCGCGGGTGGTGGGTGAGTCGGTGGGGCTGCATCCGATGACGGTGATCGTGTCGGTGCTGGTGTGGAGTCTGCTACTGGGGGGACTGTTGGGTGCCATCCTAGCGGTGCCGCTGACGGCGTCGGTGAAAGTTTTGTTTCAACGGTATGTCTGGCTGGCAAAACTGGCGCCGCAGACGGTGGGTGGTGCGAGGCAGGGTCAAAGCATCGATTAGGGGTTGGGACAGGTGGAGAAGAAAAAATAGTGCGAATAGGCACAAAAAAGCGGTCTTTTTGTGGCGTTACGCACAGCTAAGTCTTGCAAGTGCAATGATTTCGTTTCAAAACTGAACGGTTCTGGGCCTAAACGGTCCGAAAATGTTCCAACCCATCCAACAGACCTATGTTACTTACTGCAATCAAAGTGAAACTGGCCGCTCTTGTGGTCGTCGCCGGCATCGATACTGACGAGTTGAAGACTCTTAGTCCCGAGATGAAAACGGTTCTTGAACAACTGGCGAAAGACCAGAAGGACGAGAAGAAAGACCTCAATGCTGTGATGACCGAAGCGGTCAACAAGGTCAGCGAACTGGCGGGCAAAGGTGACAAGGACGCGAATTACGCACTGGGCCGCTGGACGGTGACGGGAGTTTTGCAAGGTGCTCAGCTGGATCAGACGATTGGTTTTTACAAAGCCGCTGCTGACAAGGGTCAGGTTCCTGCGATGTCCGAGTTGGCTCAAATCATGTTGCAAGCCTACAGCCAAGATGCAGGCAAAGTGGCTGAGGCTGTTGAGTTGATTCAGAAGGCTGAAGCGGGTGGTGATCGTGCCGCACGTCGTTTGCTTGCCAACCTGCACTTGAATGGTGTGGCCAAGATTGAGAAGAGTGCCGAGAAGGCACGCGCTCTGTTGGTCAAAGGCAGCGAAGCTGGCGACGGAGAGGCGACCTTCATGTTGGCGCAACTTTATTCCGCAGGCGTCACGGGCAGCACGATCTTGAAAGATGACAAGAAGGCGCTGGCTGAATTGAAAAAGGCGGCAGAGGAGCAAGGTAATCCAGTGGCGATGAGCACGCTGGGTGCGCGTCTCTTCAATGGTGACCAGCCGACCGAAGGTGGTGCGGCGCTGGTGGAGAAGAATCCTGAGAAGGCGATCGAAATGTTCACCAAAGCGGCGGACAAAGGCAATGCGGCGGCGAACCGGTTGCTGGCCCAGATCCATGAAGAGGGTCTTGGTGGTCAGAAAAAGGATTTGAAGAAGGCACTGGAGTTCTACTCGAAGGCAGCGAATGGCCGTGACCCTGAGGCCTTGTTCCGCATGGGTGTGGCTTCCGAGCAGGGCTGGGCGGATCCAGACTCGAAAGAGGTGCTGGTGCAACCGAATGCGAAGAACGCGCTCGACTTGTATCGCCTCGCCGCACAGAACAACGATCTGCGCGCGCTCTACAACGTCGGTGTGTATTACGAGTCCGGCAACGTGGTGGACAAGGATGTGGACAAGGCGTTTGAATTGTTCAAGAAGGCAGCGGAGTCGGGTGTTCCTCAGGCGATGCAGAAAGTGGGCTTGGCTTATCAGAATGGCCAAGGCACCAAGCAGGATTTGGTGGCAGCGAAGTCCTGGTTTGAAATGGGTTCGAATGCGAACTTTGCCCCGAGCCAGCTTTCACTCGGTGCGATGTATGAGATGGGCAGTGGGGTGCGTGCGAATCCTGCAGCGGCGGCAAATCAATACTCCCTGGCGGCAGATCAAGGTCAGCCGTTGGCGATGCTGCGGTTGGCGAGCATGTATGAGCGCGGCACGGCGACGACCAAGAGTGAGCCTGACTTCGTGAAGGCTTGGAATTATGCCAAGCAGGCGGTTGACAGCTCCAACAGTGCTGAGATCGCGGTCAAGTATTTGGCGGCCCTCGAAGGCATGATGAAGGACGACCAGAAGGCCCAAGCGAAGAAGGTCTACGAAGCAGCTAAAAAGCCTGCAGCGACGAAGTAAGAATCGGACACTGGAAATCTTAACGGAAGGGGCGAACACGTTGTTGTTCGCCCCTTTTTTGTGGAGTGGATTGATGGGAGAAAACGGCTGCAAGATCAGTGAAAAGATTCGAGCCAGCACGAACCAAACAGGAATAACGGAATGAATACACGATATCAGGTCGAAGAACCTCTGGCGAGTGGTGGGCGGGGGGATGTGTTGCGGGGTTGGGACAGTCAATTGGGGAGGGAGGTGGCGATCAAGAGAGTGAGGCGGGATGTCGAGGGTGATAATGGCTCGATGATTGAAGATTTGGTGCGCGAGGCGAGGACGCTTTCGACGGTGCAGCATCCGAATGTGGTGACGGTGTATGATGTGGGCTCGGATGATGATGGGGCGTTCATTGTGATGGAGTTGGTTAAGGGGGAGACGTTGGAAACCATCGTGGAAAGAGGAGCATTAACGGAAGGGGATTTCAGGTCGCTGGTGGAACAGACGCTGGATGGGCTGTTAGCGGCGCATCAGGCCGGGGTGATTCACTTGGATTTGAAGCCGCAGAATTTGATGCTGACGTGGCTGCCGGGTGGGGGCTTTCAGGTGAAGATTTTGGATTTTGGTTTGGCGATGGCGACGCGGCAACCGGTGGAGCAGGAGATGGATGATGACGGGGCGATTTTTGGATCGATTTACTTCATGGCGCCGGAGCAATTTGAGCGGGTGCCAGTGGATGTGCGGACGGATTTGTATGCGTTGGGGTGCATCTTCTATTTTGCGCTGACGCAGCGGTATCCGTTCAATGGGGAATTGGGGTTGCAGGTGATGACTGCGCATTTGCAGCACAAGCGCGTGGCGCTTGAGCGATTGAGGCCGGATTTGTCGGCATTTGCGATGGAGTGGGTGGAATGGCTGATGAGTCGGTTACCGGAAGACCGGCCTGAGTCCAGTGGGGTGGCGTTGACGGCTTTTCGGAGTCGACGGATGCCGGAAAAGACGGTGCGAGTGGAACCGGCGGCGGTGGTGGTGGAGTCGGGTGATTTGGGAAAGGTGAAGCGGGAACTGATGACGCGGGCGATGGCGACGGACCAGGGGCGGATTCAGGTGGCGGGTGGTGTGGGTGTAAGGGGCCAAGCGGCGGGCAAGACGACCGCTGTAACGCGACCGGGGCCTGCGACGGCGGCGGTGAGTCGTTGGAGTCGGTATACGATTCCGGTGTTGGCCTTGCTGACGGTGATTGCGGGTGTGTTGTATTTTGTGAAGAAGAAGCAGGCTGAGACGAAGCTTGTCCGGTTTGCGGAGTTGGTGAACGCGGAGTCGCTGGCGCCGAGTCGGGAGGATGTGAAGCTCCTCTTGGATTATGCCACGGATCCGGACACGAGTCCGGCGGCCTGTTTGGCGCTGAGTCGGATGGGGGTTGGGGCGGAGGTGAACGGGCCGATTTTGATAGCGGCGAAGGCGGCACAGGGGCGGATTCCGACGGTGAATTTGTTGAATGTGCTGGCGTTGCGAGAGATCAATGGGGGGCTGGAATGGGCGATCACTCGGTTGGGGGATGCGGATCTAGAAGTGGCCAAAGCAGCCTGGGGTTTGGTCGGGGTGATGGGGACGACAGCGCAGATTCCGAGTCTTTTGGAGAGATGTGAAACGTTGCCGCAGGAGTTGGACCGTTTTGCGGAGGCTGCTTTAGTGGGGATCGTGCAGCGAGTGGACGATCCGAATGTGGCGGTTGCACCGGTGGCGAATGCTTACCATAGTGGTTTTGGGGAGGCGCGGTTTCGGGCGATGCTGGTTCGGGTGCTGGGACAATCTGGGGGTAAGGATGCGCTGGATCAGCTGGCGCGGGCGATGCAAAGTGGCACGGTGGAGGTAAGGCGGGCGGGGGTGTCTGCGCTGTCTTTGTGGCCGACGAACGAGCCCTTGGAGTTGTTGGCGAGCCGGTTTGTGGTGGAGGACGATGCAGCGGCGCGTTTGATGATTTTGCGGGCTGGGATGGCCTTGGTGATGCAGCCTGGGAAGATGTCGCAGGAAGACATGCTGGTGCAGGTGAAGCGGATGGTGGAGGGGTCGAAGGATAGGCGGGAAAAGGAACAGGCGACGGCGGTGGTGGCGCGAGTGGAGACGCCGGCGACGCTGGAACTACTGGGTAAACTGGCGACGAAAGAACCTGAGAGGGCTGAGTCGATTAATGGGATGGCGAAGCGCTTGGCGGAGGTACTGGAGAAGGTGTGTGTGGCTCAAGGGGGGGAGCTTGTTTTGTCAGCGGATCGAGCGTCCTTTGTGCCTGGAAGGATCGAGGTGAAGGCGGGGGTGCTTTCGGGCTTGGCTGATCGAGGGGATTCGGTTGGCTGGTTGGTGAAGGTGGATGAGGCGGGGCGGTATGATTTGCAAGTGAACCAGGCGCAGCAGAGGGAAGGGGCGGTGATTTATGACGTGCTCTTTGCGGGGCAGAGGCTGGCGACAAAGTCGGTCTCAACAGGAGGTGACAAGGTGACGTTTAAGGCGTTTGAGATTGGAAAATTGGAGGTGATGCAGCCGGGACACTACCGGGTCATTTTGAAGGTGAGGCAGATGCCGACCGAGGGGGCTGATTTTCTTTTGAAGGATTTGAAGCTGAAGCGGGGGTAGGATGTGGCGTTGGTTGAGTGAAGGTGCGCTGCAGTTGGCGAACGTAGAGATGGGGGACGAAGGTGCCTTGAATGTGCTGGACGGTTTTTCCTTGTTGATTGACCACGCAGGTGACCGGGATATCGAAGATATCGAAGCGGGAGGTGTTGGGCTTGTTGTGTTCCAGGTCGAGGTCGAGGTAGGCCCAGACGAACTGGTCTTTGACCGCGTTGACGACTGAGCTGTTGAGGACGTCGTGTTTGAGTTTTTGGGTTTTGGGGTCTTCACGTCGGCCGAAGACGATTGCGAGGGATTTGCGCTGCTGTTGGGCAGCGGCGGTGGCGGTTTCGATGCTGGTGTAGAAGCCAGGGAGATCGTGGCAGGCGCGTCTTGCGGCGTCGTCTGAAATGCGATCGAGGGTTTGATCGAGGGAGGTGACGCCCAAGACGATGGCGAGGGCCAGGCAGAAGAGAAGGGTGATGTCTTTCATGGTGTGGTGGTGTGTGGACGGAAAGATAGGGGCCGATTGCCGCAGCGTCCGTGAGGTTGCGTAAATTGAGTCTATCGAAAATGATAGATTGTGAGGGATGGGTCACGAGTTCGTCACTTGGGGCGAACTTTTTGGCTTCGGCTTGAGCCGAAGGCATAGTTCAATAGCTAGCGGCCCCGGCACCGACGGAATAGGCTTCTTCCTCTTCCATGTGGATGTCGTCTTCTTCGAGTGGGGCGAAGCGTTCAGCGCGGAAGCCGAGTTCTTGGGTGACGGAGGAATGTGGGTCGTTGGGGTTGGAGAGTTCCTTCAGGAGGATGAGGAAATCGACTTCGGCGGATTGGATTTGCAGATTGGCGTCTTCGGTGAGGCCAAAGGTCGGGTTCGAGCGACCGACGCCGATGGAGCGGACGGTGTAGACTTTGTTTTTTTTGGGCAATGAGCGGTAGAGGTCGTAGACCCAGGGTTCGAAGTCGTCATTGATGCAGACGACGCGCTGACCGGTTTGGAACATGGATTTGAAGAAGGGGAGTGAAAATCATGTTGGGGTCAAAACAGGTCGGCGGCAAGGCGGGAGCGAGAAAGTTTGCCGAGTTCCGTGCGGGGGAAGCGAGGGAGGGTTTTGATTTCTTCGATGCGCTCGAAAGGGGTGCTTTTGGTGTGGAAGTCAGCGAGTATGGGGGGGAGACTGGGTGGGGGTTCGGGATCTGGGGATTCGATGACGAGGAGCAGGCTGTTTTCGCGTCGGGGGTCAGGTTTGGGGACAATTGCAAAGGGAGGGAAGGAGAGAGGGAGGAGTTGGGAGAGGCGCTGTTCGAGAGATTCGATGGAGACGAGTTCGCCAAGAATTTTGATCACGTTGTCATGACGGGAGAGAAACTGGAGGAAGGTGCGGGTGCCATCGATCCGCAGACGGACTTGGTCGGAGGTCTGGAGTCCGGTGGCTGGGTTGATGGATTCCCAAACGGACGTTGAATCGGTAACGGTAACGTAACCTTTTGCGAGTGAGGGTCCTTGGATGATGAGGGAGTTGTTCGACGTGGTTTGGGTGTGCCAGTGGGGGAGGACCTCGAGGGTTTCGGAATCGTTGAGACGATCGTGATCGAGGGGTTGGCTGGCGACTTGGGAGGCGGCTTCCGTCATGCCGTAGGTAGCGCAGACTGGCCAGCCGAGGGCGAGGGCTTTTTTGAAGAGATCGATTTGGATGCGGCCACCGCCAACGAGGACCAAACGAAGGTTGGTTGGGGGTTGGGCGTTGGTAGAGACGAGATCGTGGAGTTGAGTTGGTACGATAGATGTAACGGTAGAGTTACTTTCTGATAACGATTCACAAAAGGTTTTAGGGTTCCACTTGGATTGTGAACAAGTGACTTGGGAACCGGAGAGATAGGCCCGTGCGAGGATGGAGAAGCCGCCGACATGGTGGATTGGGAGGGAGAGGAGCCAGTGGTCGGCTTGGGTGATGTCGTAGTGGGCGTTGACGACCCTGGCGGAGTGGAGGAGGGCGCGTTTTTCGAGCGCGACCCATTTCGGCGCGCCGGTGGTGCCGGAGGTTAGGAAGAGGCAGCCGCCTTCGGGGAGGTGCGGCTTGGTGACTTCGAGGAGGTGGCTGGGCGGGGAGGGGTGGTGAGGTGGGAGGGCGATGTGAATTTCTCGGCTTTCCCAAAAGGTGGGAGTGAGATATTCGGGGGGGAAGGTAATCGGTGGGAGCATGAGGGCGATGGATCAGGGGGTGAGGCGTCGCCAGGGGAGGCCTTCGATGAGATCGCCGAAGCCGAGTCCTCCGCCGACGAGGTCGGGCTGGAGGTGACCGCCGGGGGAATGGACGCGTTCGAGGAAGAGGTCGGGTGTGAATAAGTGTTGGGTGCAGAGGCCGCAGAGACCGACGGTGTCTCCGAGTTCGTGCAGTGCTGTGGCCGCTTCATAGGCGGCGTACATTTGGCCGATGGGGTGATCCATGGCGGAAGTGAAGACGAGGTCTTTATGTGGGTGAAGGCTGGCGACCGTGCGCCAATCTCGGCGTGCGGGTTTGATAACAACAGAGTCGAAACCGGTAGTGGCGGATTGCCAGCCTTTGTCGAGTGCGAGTGGGATGGCCCATTTTTCGCGGGCGGCGTTCCAGGAGAGGGGGTCGTAGGGGCAAGGGTCTTCAACGAAATCCATGGCCCGATAAAGGCGAAGGGGCATGAATTCGATGAATTTGTGGAAGGCGGCAGGTTCGAGGCAGCCGTTGAAGTCGATGCGAAATCGGAGGTGGGTGTCGCCAGCGGTGCGCTGGCAGGCTTCAAGAAAGCGGAGGGTTTCGCCCCAATTCGGGTAACCTTTGGCTTTAAGAGCGGGCCAACTTTCGCTCAGGATGCGGTTGATTTGAGGGGTGGTGGGGTGGCCAAAACTCCAGGAATAGTGGCTGGCTGGGATGGTGAGGTTTTGGAAAAGGCTGAGGCCAGCGTGGCGGGCGTTGCTGTCGAGTGCGGCGCAGTCGAGGGCGCGTTGGGCCAGGGGCGTGGGTTGGCCGGATTGGAGAAGAGTGAGTTGCTGTTCGAGGGGGGCGTCGCCGAACTCGGGCCAGGGGTGGATGCAGCCGATGCCGCCGTTTTGGAGAATGAGGGCGCCTGGGAAGGAGCGGCGGACCGAGGCGGAATTGAGAGCGGCGCCGCTGAATAGCAGGTATTCCCAGAAGTAGATGGGTGAGTCGGGCATGGGCGGCGGCCGAAGAATGGCTCTCAATTCAGAAACGCCTGAAGCTAGAAACGAGGCGTGGAGATTGTGGAAGAGACTGCATGGTGAGAGTGGCTGGAGAGGCCGATGCAAAGAAGGATTGAGAAGAGGAGAAGCTGGATTCCACTAACGGCAAGGTAACGATTATAGAGGGGACTGGGAGGGGTGGAAAAGGTGCCGATTGCGATCCAGAGGCCAACAGGTAAAAGGAGAAGAGGGTAAGTGAAGGCGTTGTGATCACCTTGGAGCCACCAATGGAATCCGGAGAGGTGGGCTGTGAGGATAAGAGTAATGATTTCCCAGCGGGCAAAGGTTATTCCGAAGCGAGCGGCGAGGGTATTTTTGCCTGTGGTGCGATCCTCGGCGATATCGCGCAGGTTGTTGATGGCGATCAGAACGGTGGAGAGGCAGCCGATTTGAAGGCCTGCGACGAGAGCGTCCCAATACCATTGACCGGATTGGACGAAGGCGGAACCGAGCACGGCGATGAAGCCAAAGAAGAGGATGACAAAGAGTTCGCCTAAGCCTCGGTAGGCAAGGGGGTGTGGTCCGCCGGTGTATCCGTAACAGAAGTAGAGGGAGGGGAGGCCGATGAGGAGGATCGGCCAACCGCGAGCTTCGATGAGTGGGATTCCGAGCAGGGCGGCCGCGGCGAGGGTGAGGAAGGCGGCGGTGAGAGTGGTGCGTGAAGAAGCGGCACCGGCTGCGGTGATTCGGGTGGGGCCAATGCGCTGTTGGGTATCGGCGCCTTTGATGAAGTCGAGGGCGTCGTTGAAGAAGTTGGTGGCGATTTGGAGGCAGATGGTACTGCCTAGGGTGCAGGCGAGAAGGAGGGTGCTGAACTGGCCGGAGTGTTTCCAGGCAATGACAGTGCCAATTGCGACTGGGGCGATGGCGGCACCGAGGGTCTTGGGTCGGGAGGCGTTTATCCAGTCCCGAATCGTTGCCATAAGTTCCTAAATTCGTTACATTTAGGTTACGGAACCACCTCTCCGGAGCCGGTATAGACCCATTTGAGTACTTTGCCGTTCTTGATACGGGCTTGGGCCTCGGTGTCGAATTTTCCGAACATGGTAACGGTTTCGTACTTCACAATGATGGTCCAGAAATCGGTGTCATCGATTTTTTCTCGAGCGACTTCCCCCCATTCTTTGATGTTGTCTGGTTTGATTTCAGTGACTTCGCCTGCGGACATGCTAGCGAGAAGGAGGGGATAGGCGCCTTCGGCGTTTTTTTCAGGTTTGTCGTCACCGGCGACGGTGGGGCCGCTTTTGATGACTCGGGATCCGGCGGTTTTCTTGAATTCGTGGGCGCGGCGGAGGGTTTCGAGACGCCAGACTTTCCACTTGTCGTAGGTGGAGGTGAGCACGTCTTTCAGGTTGGTGTCCTCCATGGAGACTTCGCCGCGGGCGGTCGAGTCTGGGGTGGGGGCGATGACGAGCGTCTGCCCTTGTTGGGCGACGGCGATCACGTCGCGTCCAGCCGGGACGACGGAGGAAGCTGTGCCGCTGCCGATTTTGATTTTGAACTCAAACTGACGGTTCATTTTGACAGGGCGAGGAAAGGCGCTCTTTGGGATGGTAGACCAGTTACCGACAACGGTCTCGATGGGTGGGAATTCCGGTGGGACGAACTCGCCTTCTTTGGGTTTGGTGGGTTCCGGGGTGGGCGCGGGTTCGGGTGCCATGACCACGGGCATTTCCGGTTTGGGGGCCTCGGGTTTGGGGGCCTCCATGACGGGAGTCGGGGCTTCCGGGATGGGTTCGGTTTTTTCCGGTTTAGGAGCGACGACAACGATGGGGGTGGGTTCCTCTTTGCCTAGTTTGTCAATGCCGAGAGAGGCTGCGATGGGAGGATAAACGAATTTGTAGGACAAAAACGTCAAGGCCGCGGCAATGATGAGGACGAGAATTGCTTTCATGTTGGCTGAGTTACACTAGGCGAAGACCAATGAGGTGCAAGATGGACTTCGGCGTCTCTTTTGAGGTTTCGAGTGAGAAAGCTTGCTACGTGGCTAAGCTTGGCGACCCCTACGGGAATCGAACCCGTGTCGCATCCGTGAAAGGGATGTGTCCTAACCGCTAGACGAAGGGGTCTTTTGCGGGGAGCGCGAAGATGGCGATTTTCGAGGGGGGTGCAAGTGAAAAGTGTGATTTACCCGTATTCCGGAGGTGGGAGTTCTTCGTGCTCCTCGATCAATTGAAGAGCGTCGACCAAAGCATTTCGAACAGCTAGATCATTCAATTCGCTCTATTGTGCATCAGGTGCGATTCAGTTGGGGCCGAATGATTCGGATTTGTCGGTGACTTTGAATCTTGGGTGGTTGGCTGGGTAAAGGACTCACTCATCCCAACGGTGGACTCGTTTGATGGAGTAGAGGGGGGAGTGGTATTGGGTGACGGGGCGGGCGCCTTGTTGGCGTTTGGGGCCGAATTTGTGGCGTTGGGTTTGGAAGACTTCGTCGACGAAGTCTTTGGAGCCTAGGGCGATGGCGTCGCTGAACAGGCGGATGCGATGGCGGAGGAGGTCGGGGAGGGTCAGTTTTTCGCCGGAGTCGA
>JARXAL010000221.1 GCA_029865835.1 Verrucomicrobiaceae bacterium | reverse complement strand
GGATCTCCACGCCGGTGTCGAGCTTGAGCACGGCACCGATGCGTTTCTTGGCTTTGGTGACGTCCTTTTTTGAGATCTCGAAGCTGGTGTCGAGGGTTTGTCCCTGCTCTTCGGCGATGCGGGCTCGGTGTTCTTCGAAGGCTGCGGCGGCTTCGGGTGTTTTGAGCACTTCTTTTTCGAATTCATTGAGATCGAATTGGTCCCGCTCTTCGAAGTATTCGAGGGCTTCGCGTGCGGCGTTGCAGGTGTCCCATGGGGGAGTGTCTTCCTCTGGTTTTTGTTCTTCCAGGAATGACACGGCCATTTTGGCGTAGGCGTTGGTGAGGAAGGCGGCGTCGGGCACGGCTTCGACGCTGAGGAACTCGCGCACCCAGAATTTGGTGTCGCCACCACTGCGGTCGAAGTTGAGGACGTAGTAACCTTGTTCGGCTTTGTAATCGAGAATGAGGCAGCCTTTGTCGATCTTCTCAGGCTGAATGCCTTGTTGGGTGGAGAGGTGCAGGTCGCCTTCGTGGGTGGTGATGCTCAAGAAGGGCACGACGCTGTCGGATTTGAGAATGCAGAGGCCGCTGACGAGTTCGCCTTCTATGTGCACTTCTTTGAGGAAGGCGATGCAGAGGTCACCCGCTTTGATGTTGGGGTGGTTGGATTTGGCGTAAAGGCGTTGGGCGATTTCAATACCGACTGGCAGGAGCTTGTCGGGGTCGGCGAAAACGGTTTTGGCGCAGCGGTACATCTCTTGTTTGTCGAGGGAGGTGTAGTGGACAAAGCGATGGCCGATGAGGTTCTTGAAGGGTTTCAGAAACAGGGCAGTGAGAGCTTCCTGATCGGATTCGGCGATGTCGAACACGTGGCGAGAGGTTTGCAGGGGTTCATCGCGCTGGGGGTTGCCGATCTTGGCGAGGACGACTTGGGTGGCGGTGGCGGTATTGAGGCGAAGTTTCAAAGACATGGGCGAGGGAGGCGGAGGATAGGAAGGAAAGTCTGGAGGCCAAGGAAAAGGCGGATTTAGTTCATTAGAGACATGCAAAACCAAAAACCTACTTGATCTATCGGGATTATAGTTTATTCCTTGTGGGGTGATTGCTTTTGCTTCAAACCTGGACACCCGACCCGCTGATCGAATCGGCGGAGGGAGAGCTCATGCGGCGTCGGACGAGGGGATCACGTTGCAAAAGATCGTGCGGAAGCCGCAGAAGGTGGGCCAGGGATACAAGTTCGGTGTTTTCGGGGGCATTCATGGCGATGAGCCAGCAGGTGTCTTGGCGGCGTTGGAACTCTCTCGGTGGGCGGCGGAGATGCCTGAGGGGTTGAGCGACTTTGAGCTGCATTTTTTCCCTGTCTGCAATCCGACGGGCTATCGCCGGGGCACTCGGTCGAACCAGAACGGACTGGATTTGAACCGGGAATTTTGGACGGGATCCTCCCAGCCTGAGGTGCTCTATTTGGAGAGAGAGCTGACCGCCGAACGGTATGATGGAATCATTGCGCTGCATTCGGATGATGAGTGTGACGGGTGTTATGGATTTGTCAGTGGTGCGGTGTTGAGTGAGCACTTGTTGCGTCCGGCGTTGGCGGCGGCGCATGAGCATTTGCCGTGCTGCCCGCAGGAGATCATTGATGGTTTTTCGGCTGACCAGGGCATCATTCGGGAGGGTTACGCCGGAATCTTGAGTGGTCCGCCAAGTCAACGGGAGCGGCCTTTGGAGATCGTTTTTGAGACCCCGGCTTTGGCTCCCTTAGCGCAGCAGGTGGAAGCCACTGTGGCGGCGGTCAAACGGATGCTGAGTGAGTATCGGCAGTTGCAAGCTTATGCGGCGAACCTTTGACCTGTCCTTCTTCAGGGGACAGTCTTGGACCCATACCGCTTTTTCTTCACCCGCATGTTCTTCCAGCGAATCACGTTTTTGTTTCTGGCAGTGACTCAGGTTCTTTCCTGGGGTGGCGAACCGGTTTCGTCCGTCGACCGAATCACGACCCCGGTTGAGAGGAAGAGTTTCTATCGTGAGGCCGATAGCTACAGCACGCGGCGAGACCCGGATCCGCCGAAGTATGCGCGAGCGGCGGGTGAGACTGGCTGGGATGCGATTTCGCCTTGGAACTGGTTGGACATAGGACTGGATTATCGCTTTCGATATGAGTATCGCGATGACGACATTCGGCGACCGATCGCTGGATTGGACGAGCCGCTGCTGCATCGCACACGGTTTTATTTGGGGGTGCATGATCTGCTGGATCCCTTTCGGTTTGCTTTCGAGATGCAGGACTCCCGGCGCTACAACGGAAATTTTGGGAAGGACAATCGGGACACCAATGAATTCGAGGTGATTCGGCTTTATGCGGAGTTGTATTTTGATGATCTGTTTGGCCGTGATGCGCTCGGGAACGAGCGGCCGCTGAGTTTGCGATACGGGATTCACAACTTCGAGTTTCTTGACCGGCGTCTTCTGGCGAACAACCAATGGCGCAACACGGCGAACACGTTTCTTGGTTTTCAGGCGGCGGTCGGGCAGGAGGCGAATGAGTGGAGTGTGGATTTGCTTGCGGTGCAGCCCTTGCAGCGGCTGCTGTATGAGTGGGATCGACCTGTGGAGGGTCAGTGGGTTTGGGCTGCGATCGGGCATTGGCGCGGCTGGTCTGACGTGGTGACGTTGGAGCCGTTTTATTTGGCGTTTACGGATTCCGAGGTGTCGGGTGGGCGGGTGGTGCATTCGCCGGGGATGCGGGCGTATGGACGGCTGGGCGATACGGGTTTCGATTTTGATTTGAATGGCATCTACCAGTTTGGGCACAACGGCTCGCTCGATGTGGCGGCGTGGGCTGCGACTGCTGAAGTGGGCTATCGCTGGGAGCTTGCTTGGAAGCCTCGGATCAGTGTCTTTTATGGTCAGGCCACGGGCGATGCGGATCCTAATGACGACACGGACAATCGCTTTGAACGATTCTTTGGATTTGCCCGCCCCTGGTCAGCGAACGACTACATTGTGTTTGAAAACATCCGCACTCCCAAGTTGCGGCTGGAGATGGCGCCGCATGAGAGGTTCAGGTTTGATCTTGGACACAGTTGGTATTGGCTAGATAGTCCGACGGATCGTTATCTTTTGGACTCCTTGCGGGACCCGACAGGAAGCAATGGGAGCTTTGTTGGGCATGAGTTTGATGTTCGTTTTCGCTGGCAGGCCACTTCAAAGTTGGAGGTGGTTCTGGGGTACGCGCATTTTTTCCCAGGCGACTTTGTGCGCAACACCATTCGACCTGGCGACACCGATTTTGCGTATTTGGAAGTCACTGTGAACGCCTTTTGAATTTTGTCATGAATCGCCGTCGTTTTGTCGCCCTCGCTTCTGCCTTACCCGCTTGTCGTCCGTCGAGTGGGGAGATGGAGGGTGTGCTGCGCTTGGGGCATTTTCCGAATCTGACTCATGTCCAAGCGTTGGTTGCCCATCAGATGACGAGGCAAGGGAAGGGCTGGTTCGAGGAGCGGTTGCGGATGGAGGTTCGTTGGTTTGTTTACAATGCCGGACCGAGCGTGGCGGAGGCGTTTTTTGCCTGCTCCTTGGATGCTGCCTACATGGGGCCAAGTCCTTTGATCAATGCGTTCGTGCGTAGTGATGGGCGTGAGATGCGGGTGCTATCGGGGGCGGCAAATGGGGGCGCTGCATTGCTGGTGCGCGCTGGGTCGGGTATCGCAAAGGCTACGGACTTTCGCGGCAAGAAGCTGGCCACGCCGCAGTTGGGCAACACGCAAGATGTGCAGGCGAGAGCGTGGCTGCGAGAGCAGGGGTTTGCTGTGTCGATGACGGAGCATGAGGTGTATGTCATTCCAACCAAGAATGCAGATCAATTGGCCTTGTTTGCGAAGGGCGAGCTGGATGCTGTCTGGACGACTGAGCCTTGGGCGAGTCGATTGGAGATGGAACAAAGCGCCAAGGTGTTTTTGGAGGATTCCGAGACTCCTGTGACCTTGTTGGCAGGTCGGGCGGGTTTTGTTGAGAGGCATGCGGCACTTGCGGTTCGTTTGGTGAAGGCCCATCAAGAGCTAACGGAGTGGATTCGATCGAATGCGGATGAAGCCAAAGAGCTCATGAGGCTGGAGTTGGAAGCATTGACCACCAAAGCTCCAAGTCCTGAACTTTTGGAGCGCGCCTTCCGACGTGTGACGCTAACCGACGAGGTCGATCCGGCGGCGATGCGCAAGCTGTTGGCGGACGCTCAAGCGGCTGGATTTTTGCGTTCGGCCCCGCCTTTGGACAACCTGTATTGGAAGCAGCCAACCGCTTCACTCTGAACCCCCGCTTCTTTTTTGATGCAAGACGAACTCAACACTCCACCTGCTAAGCTACACATCGACGGTGTGTCCAAATCTTTCACCTCCAAACGCGGCAAAGTTCTGGCGCTGGAGTCGGCGACGCTCACGGTTGATGAGGGCGAGTTTGTTTGCTTGGTGGGACCAAGCGGGTGTGGAAAATCGACCCTGCTGAACTTAGTGGCTGGGTTTGAGGCGCCCGATACCGGATCGGTGATGATGGACGGGAAGCGCGTCACGGGGCCAGGTTCTGAGCGGATGGTGATGTTTCAAGAGCACGCGTTGTTTCCTTGGTTGGATGTGCTGGGCAATGTGATGTTTGGGCTCAAACTCAAGCCTGGCCTCACCGATAAGGAGCGTGTGGAGGTGGCTCAGTATTATCTCAAACTGGTTGGATTGGAGCGGGTGATGCGTGCAAGCATTCACGAGCTTTCCGGGGGAATGCGCCAGCGAGTGGCGTTGGCCAGGGCATTGGCTCCGAATCCGCGTGTCCTGCTCATGGACGAACCTTTTGCCGCTCTGGATGCGATGACGCGGGAGCAGTTGTATGCCGACATTCAGCGCATCAATGAAGCGCGTCAACGTACGGTACTGTTTGTCACTCACAATGTGCGGGAAGCTGTGTGTCTGGGAAACCGAGTGATTCTTTTCTCTCCCAATCCGGGCCGCATCCGCGAGCAATTCGTGGTGGATCTGCCACGGCCCAGGGACATCAACGATCCTGCGTTGGCGGGACTTGCGGGTGAAATCACTCGCTCACTCAAAGGTCACACCCGTGTTCAGTCAGCCGAATAGACCATCATGAAACGCTTCTTTATCGCGCTAACATTTTTTGCATCACTGATTCTCATTTGGCACCTGCTGGTGAAGACAGGCATCTGGTCGCCTGTGTTGCTGCCGGGTCCGGGTGCGGTCGGAGAGTATATGGGAGTTGCGCTACAGGATGGCAGTCTCCTCAGCGCCTCGTGGGTGACCATCAAACGTCTCTTGGCCGGGTATCTGATTGGCTGTCTGATCGGCTTGCCACTGGGTTTGATGACGGCGCGCAGCCAGACGCTGAACGACACGCTCGGAGTTTTGGCGCTGGGTTTGCAAACGTTGCCGAGTGTCTGTTGGGTGCCGCTGGCGCTGATCTGGTTCGGGCAAAGTGAAAGTGCCATGCTCTTCGTCGTGATCATGGGTACCCTGTGGTCTGTCTTGATCAGCGTGGACAATGGCGTGCGCAATCTACCTCCGATTTACACGCGCGCCGCACTTACGATGGGCAGTTCCGGGTTTCACACCCTTCGACACGTGATCCTACCGGCTTCAATGCCTTATGTGATCAGTGGTATGAAACAGGGTTGGGCGTTTGCTTGGCGCTCGTTGATGGCAGCGGAGATTTACGTGACACTGCTCACCGGTTATGGTCTCGGGCACCTGCTTCACTTTGGTCGTGAGTTGAATGCGATGGACCAAGTGGCTGCGGTCATGATCGTCATTGTGGTCATTGGTTTGCTCGCGGACAAGGTGCTCTTTTCGCCGTGGGAGCGCTTTTTGCATCGTCGCTGGGGTCTGAATGGATGAGGAAAATCTCATTTGTGTCCAAACAGGCGAAGATCCTGCCTTTTGCCTGGACCTACCCATCATGAACACGCGCCGTTACTTTATCACATCTCTTACTGCCGCGCTTGGTGGTTCTGTTTTTGCTGCTGATGGCAAGCCAAAGACGATTGTCCTGCAGTCCGCATGGGACAGGGTGAACATTGGCGACATTGGTCACACGCCTGGGACGCTGCGGGTGATTGAGGAGCATCTTCCGGAGGTGAAAATCGTGCTATGGGCGATGAAACTGGACGAACGAGTCACGGCGATGATCAAGGCACGTTTTCCGAAGGTGGAGATTTTGCAGGGCGATCTTTTCAAAGATGGGGAAAAGGATCGTAAGCTGCAGGAGGCGGTCAAAGCATGCGACTTCTTCATTCGCAACTCTGGCATGGGGCAGGACATCACTTTCATGCAATTCTGCCAGAAGACCGGCAAGCCGTATGGCTTGTTTGGTCAGTCGTATTTTCCCAGCATGGTCGAAGGCGAGGGCGCGGAGGAGCGCATTGCCTTGCTGAATGGAGCCTCCTTCATCTACACCCGTGAGACGAAGACGCTCAAAATTCTCCAAGGCGCCGGTATCAAGGCCGCCGCGCTGCAATTTGGACCGGATGGCTGCTTCGGTATCGATGTGCGCGATGACGTGCGCGGAGTTGCCACGATGAAGAAACTCGGCCTGGAGGATCGGAAGTTCATCACCATCCAATTGCGCACCAACACTGCCAAATTGCCTGGCGTGGATGACACGCGCACGCCAAAGCTCAATCCACTGCATCCCACGCCGGAGCAAATTGCCGATGACGAGCGCCGTGCGGCGAAGTATCGCAAATTGGTGACGCTTTGGGTGGAAAAGACTGGTCACAAGGTACTCATCGCGCCTGAGACGATCAAGGAGATGGTACACAACAAGCGGCTCATTCACGATCCATTGCCACCGGAGATCCAGAAGCACGTTGTGAATCTGGGGTACTTTTGGAACGCGGATGAGGCTGCTTCCATCTTTGCTAGGGCACACACCATTGTTTGCCACGAGCCGCATTCGCCCATCATCGCGCTCGCGAATGGCACGCCGATCATTCACACCTACTCGGAGTTTCATTCACCGAAGTGTTGGATGTTCCAAGACATCGGCCTGCCCGAATGGCTGCTGGAGATGGACGAGACACCTGTCGAAAAGATGGCGGAGACATTGTTCGCGATTGATGCGGACTATCCCGCTGCCCAAGCGAAGGTGAAAAAGGCCATGGAGTATGTGCATGAGTGCTTCGCAGGCTCGATGAAACATGTGAAGGGTGTTTTGGGTGCGGCCTAAAGCACTTAGATCACTCCGTCGCTGGGCAACGGAACAAGAGCACCGAGGAAGAGAACGGCGTAAATCCGCGATGGGTTGAGGGTGGATCTACTCTATCATTGGTTTCGCAAGGCCTCTCGCTTGCGGTTCTTTGGCGCCGATTTTTATCTCGTCTCGATGCGATAAAGTGCGGCCTTGCTGCGCAAGTAAAGCGAACCCTCGGCGACAGCGGGTCCAGCGCTGAAGGGTTCGCCGATTTCGTTTTCATGCAGGGTTTGGAGCTTTTCGTCCGCGCTAACGATGAAGGTGATGCCACGGTCGTTGCTGAAGTAGAGTTTGTCGGCTGAGAGGATGGGTGAAGGCAGGTGCTGTCCTGCGAGACGACCCTCGGCCACCTCGGCACCAGTCTTTGCATTGATGACGGTGAGGATTCCTCCGCGGGTGATTTGGAAGATTTTTCCGTCTCGAATGACTGCGCAAGCCTCACTGGAGTTCCGTTTTTCGTGATTCCAAACCGTATGCGTCGCGGCGATGTTGCCTTTCATGTTTGCATCCGTGCGGATACCAAGAAGGTGGGCGCGTTCGGCTCCCGTATTGATGAAGATCATATCGCCCAGTTGCATGGGTCGCACTGCCGCATTGAAGCCGCCGTGGGGAACGTTCCAGAGTTCTTTGCCTGTGGCTGGATCGTAGCCAAAGGCGGAGCGGGAGCCGACTGAAATGAGATGGGGAGAGCCGGCGATGTTGAAGACAATGGGTGTGTGGTAGGCCTTGCGCATGTCGCCATCCCGGGTGGGTTTGCCTTCGGCATCAAGGTCTCCGTAGTCGGTGGTGCGTGCGGTTTTCCAGACTGTCTTGCCTGTGTCTTTTTCCAGGGCAGTCACATACTGTTGGTCGATGCCGTCGAAGGTTAGGACGATCAGGTTTTCATAGAGCAGCGGCGAAGAACCTGGGCCGCGGAAGTGGCGCGCGTTGATGTCACGGCGCTCCCAGATTTTTTCACCCGTAGCGGCGTTGAGGCGGGCAGTGCCGTAGGTGCCAAAGTGGGCGTAAACTGAGTTCTCGTCCAAGACGCAGGACGGTGCGGCGTAGTTGTTCAGGGGATTACCGAGCTCCTCGGGGTTGGCGTTTTCAAAAAGCAGAATGTCGTGAACCATCTTGCCTGTGTGGCGGTTCACCCCGTGCACCCATTGCTTTTTGCCGTCCTTGGTGGCGGAGGTAAACCAAATCAAGTCCCCTCCGATGACTGGGGTGGAATGTCCTTCATTCTCCAAGGGAAGACGCCAGACGATGTTTTTGCCGGAGGCCGCGTTCCATTCCACCGGGAGTTTCGCAGTATCCGCCTCCGAGACTGCACCGTTCAGTGTTGGTCCGTTTTTGTCAGGCCAGAACAGCGGTGTGGTGACGAGCGTTTGAGCGGAGAGCTGACCGATGGCCAGGAGGAGGAGCGGGAGAAACGATGATAAGCGCATGGCGGAGAAGGCAGTGGAGCAAAGCAAACGCTGTCCCGCAAGGTGTTGTATCGTCGAAGCGGTGCAAGACGTTGTGTCTGATATGCGATTGGTACGGGATGAACCGACGCCAACTTCTTCAAAAATCGGTCGTGCTGAGTGCTGGCACGGCCTTTTCATCGACCACTCGTCTTCGTGCAGCCGACGGTGCCAATGATCGGGTGAGAGTTGCTGTCGTTGGACTAGGTCGTGGAATGGGACACGTAGCGGCACTTCTAAACACAAAGAATGTCGAGATTGCCTATTTATGCGAGGTCGATGAGTCGCGTTTGTCAAAGGGTCTGGCGATGGTTCAGGATAAATCAGGCAAGGCACCCAAGACGGCGACGGACTTCAGGAAGATTTTGGAGGACAAAAATGTGGATGCGATGTCATTCGCATTGCCCAACCACTGGCATGCTCCCGCAACCATCCTGGCCTGCAATGCGGGCAAGCATGTTTACGTTGAAAAACCCGGCAGCCACAACCCGCGCGAGGCCGAACTGATGGTTGAGGCAGCGCGCAAGCATGACCGCCGAGTGCAAATGGGCAATCAACGGCGGAGCTATGCGATGGTGCGTGAGGCGATACAGCGGTTGGAAGAAGGCGTTATTGGCAAGCGCACGTTTGCGCGTTCGTTCTACAACAACAAGCGGACCGCCATAGGCCAGGGCGGTCAGAAGCCCGCGGCGCAGGTGGATCTGGATCTCTGGCAAGGGCCTGCGCCGCTTCGAGATGATGTGTCCAAATATCTTCACTACGACTGGCATTGGCTCTGGCACTGGGGTGGCGGTGAGCTTGCCAACAATGGTCCGCACGGACTGGACCTGGTTCGTTGGGGGCTAGGTGCTGATTATCCTGTCAAGGTGACTTGCACTGGGGGCCGCTACCACTTCGATGATACCCAGGAGACGCCGGATACCATTATCGCCGGCTATGATTTCGGCAATAGTGGTGCGCTTTGGGACGGCAGTTCCTGCCACCCGCGTCCGCAAGACAAGAGTCCTTTCGTGGCGATCTACGGGGAAGGCGGCAGCCTCGTCATTGGCAGCCAAGACGACTACACCTTGTATGACCTCAAAGGTGTTGAGGTTGAGACCAAAAAAGGCACGACCAGTGATGTGGCGCATTTCCAAAATTTCGTCGATGCCATTCGCAGTGGTTCGTCGCTCAATTCCGAAATTGAGGAGGGTCAAAAAAGCACCCTACTCTGTCATTTGGGCAATATTGCCTGGCGCACCCAGAGCACGGTTTTGTTCGATGCGGCAACGAAGAAAATCAGCGGTGACAATGAAGCAGCGAGAGCCTTGTGGTCTCGGAGTTATCGCGAAGGCTGGGAACCGAAGGTCTCCTAGCCAAACCTGAATCGTTCGCTTGCCCGTTGGCGATACGGGTCCCATCTTTGCAGATATGAGCATTGATGAGATCACCGCGCGGATTTGCGCGTTTCGCGACGCCAGGGACTGGATGATTTTTCACAATCCCAAAGACCTTGTGGTGGCCATCGCGGCGGAGGCAGGAGAACTGATGCAACCGTTCGTGTGGAAGTCTCCCGAGCAGGCTGAGCAGATCGCAGAGGCCAAGAAGCCTGAGATCGAGAATGAAATCGCCGACGTCGCCATCCTCCTGTTTGAGCTGGCTCATAATCTGGGCATTTCATTGGAGGACGCGATGCTGGCAAAACTTGCGCGCAACGAGATACGGTATCCGGTCGAAAAAGCGCGCGGCTCAAACGCCAAATACAACGAACTGTGATGGCCGACGAATCCCCTGCCCCGCGCCCGCCGCGCCGCGCTCGCTACCGTGGCACGCACCCGCGTCAATTTGAGCAGAAGTACAAGGAGTTGGATCCGGAAAAGTACTCGGAAACCGTCGCTAAAGTCCGAGCCAGCGGAAAGACGCCAGCTGGCCAGCATGTCCCGATCATGGTCGAAGAGATCCTCACAGTGCTGTCCCCGCAACCGGGTGAGCATGGAGTCGATGCCACGCTTGGGTATGGCGGGCATGCGTCACGCTTGCTGGCGGGAGTCCAACCGGGAGGGCGTCTATTGGGTATGGACCAAGACCCCATTGAGTTGCCAAAGACCACTGAACGGCTCCGTCAAATGGGCTATGATGAAGATGCGTTTGTTTCGCGAAGAGCGAATTTTGCGGGGATCGCTGACGCTGTCAAAGCGATTGGCTGGCATGACGGAGCTGATTTCGTTCTAGCGGACCTGGGTGTTTCGTCCATGCAGATCGATAACCCTGCGCGGGGTTTCAGCTTCAAGCTTTCCGGCCCCCTGGATATGCGTATGAACCCGCAGAAGGGTCAGTCTGCGGCGGATCTTCTGCAGCGACTTGATGTGAAAAAGATTGAGTCTCTGCTCATCGAAAATGCTGACGAGCCTTTTGCGGGAGCTCTAGCGCGACATCTTCATACTAAGGCTGCCAGCGGCGGACTGACGACCACGAAGGCTTTGGCTGAAACGGTTCGTGGCGCCCTGCCGCGACACGTCTTGGAGGAAGAACGTGAACTTTCCGTCCGCCGAGTGTTCCAGGCGCTACGCATCGCCGTAAATGATGAATTTGGAGTCTTGGAATCATTTCTGCGATGCGTCCCCCACGCTGTCCGATCCGGAGGGCGTGTCGCCATCATGACTTTCCACTCGGGTGAGGATCGCCGAGTCAAGGCCGCCTTCCAAGAGGGACTGCAAGACGGATCCTACAAACAAATTGCCAGTGAAGTCATACGAGCTTCCCGGAAGGAGATCCAAGCGAACCCGCGAGCCTCAAGCGCCAAACTGCGCTGGGCGGTGCGGGCTTGATCGATCTTAAAATGGAATGTCGTCCTCGTCGAGACCGTCGGTAATGGGTCCGTCACCGAAATCATCGTCTTTTGGTGCTGGACGCTGAGCGGGTGCTGGACGGGAAGAACCTCCGCTGTTACCGCCTCCGCCCCCACCGCGGTTGCCGCCGTAGCCGCCCCCACCGCCAGACTGACGTTGTGGGCGATTGTAACCGCCACCGCCGCCTTCTTCTTCGTCGCGTTGACCGCCGCCACCGCCTGAGCCCCCACCGTCGCGGCTACCCAGGAACTGCATGTTTTCGCAGACGATTTTTAATTTGTTCCGTTTCTGGCCGTCCTTGTCCTGCCAGGAGTCGAGCTGAAGGCGCCCTTCAATGTAGACCGGGCGTCCTTTGCCAAGGTATTGCTGGGCAAGCTCCGCTTGTTTTCCCCACAGGGTCACATCGACAAAAGTGGTTTCCTCCTGACGCTCGCCGTTGTCGTTTTGGAAGTAGCGATTGATCGCAAGGCCGATGTCCGCCACGGCGGTGCCTTTGGGGGTGTAACGCACTTCTGGGTCGCGGGTAAGATTCCCGATCAGCATGACTTTGTTCAAATTGGCCATAGTGCCTCCATTGTAGGGGCACAGCAGGTGAAAGGGCAACCGCCATTTTTTGTTTTGCATCGCTACGGGTAGCCGTAGAGGATGGAAACTCACCGGCATGACTCTCAACCGAACTTGGACCCTCGTATTGATTTTCGTGGCGTGCACTTGGACCGCCGTTGCGGTGGTGATGTGGTCTACGGAGGATCAAGTTTCAGATCCTGAAAAGGTCATGGGGTTGATGCAGGCTGCGCCCTGGCAGGAAAACCCCAACCTCAATGACAACCTTCGTTCCGCCTACCTGGAACGCGTTATTGCCAGCCAAAACCTGCTTGATTTCTCCCAGCGCCGCGATCTTCGCGAAGAAGGAGAGACCGTGGTAAGCGCTTTTTTTGACTCTCTTTCCGAGCCCGAGCAGCATCGCTACGCCGATGGAACGGTCGAACACCACCTCAAAAAAGTGATCACCATTCTAGAACAAATGTCACCCGAGACCCGCAAGGGCATCACAGCTCGTCTTCGGCGCGAGACCGGGGGTCGGGGCGACAAAGCCAAGAACCCCGAGGACAAGCCGCCAACTGATCCCGCCAGCCCGAAGGGTAGCGTGGAGGGCGAGTTTGACGACATGATTGGATTCGGTTTGGAGATGCAATATCGGGATGCCAAGCCCGCCAAGAAGTTGGAGATGGCTCAGATGCTTGAGAACATGCAGGCCTTCCTTCAGGGATTCAGGCGGTAGAATCACAGATACCCACTCCGCATGGCACTACTCGAAATCCAACATCTCACCAAACAGTGGAAGGCAGGCAAGCTGGCGCTCGACGACGTTGGCTTCTCGGTCCAGGCGGGAGAAATTGTGGGTCTATTAGGGCACAACGGAGCGGGTAAGAGCACGGTGATGGGCATTATGCTCGGCATGGTTCACCCGGATAAGGGACAGGTGAATATTGGAGGCTATTCGGTGCAGACCCAGCGAGCAGCCGCGCTGCGACAAATCGGAGCCATTTACGAAGCCGCCGCCTTTTATGACTACCTCACTGGCTGGCAGAACTTGAAGGCTTTATGCAGCCTTTCTGGATATTGGGATGAGGCCGAGGCACGTCGCATTGTGAAGCTGGTTCAGTTACATGACCGCATTGATGCGAAAACAGGCACTTACAGTCACGGCATGAGACAGCGTTTGGCCCTTGCCCAGGCGCTTTTGCCGCAGCCGAAGTGTCTGCTTCTTGATGAGCCGACCGATGGGCTCGATCCCGAGGGCATCACTGAGTTTCGCGAGTTCATCCTGCGTTTGCGTGATGAGTTTGGAATGACCATCTTGTTGAACTCCCATCTTTTGGGCGAGGTCGAGCAGATGTGTGATCGTTGTGTCATTCTGCGCGAGGGCAAAAAGGTTTTTGAAGGCATCGTTCCGGGGCGTGGAGAAAACAAAGTGCGTTTTCAGTTAACCTCGCCCGACGTTCAGGAAGGGCGGGTCGTCTGTGCCCGATTGGAACTGAAGATGGATCGTGAAGGCATTGTCGAATTGCCGCCCCCGATGGAAGGCCATACCGTCCTCCGGGCGCTCGTTGAGGGTAACGTCAGAGTCGAAAGTTGGCAGCCACACAAACAATCCCTCGAAGAGCTCTACCTCGGCTTGCGCCGCCGTTGAACATCTCCCAACCATCCATGTTTCTCTTCTTTCAACAATGGCGTGCCGAGTGCTTGAAGCTGCTCGCACGCAAACGCACCTATTTGGGGTTCGGTGCCTTTCTAGCTCTTGAGGCGGCGGTGCTCGCGTTGGTCCATATCAAGGGTGCCACCCATTTTAAAACGCTCATCACGAGGCAGGGGCAGGTGTTTGACGAGTATTACTCTGCCCCAACGCTGGCGCTGATCTTGTTCATGGCTTCCGTTTTTTTATTGGGAGGCATCTACATGACGCTGGTCTCGGGCGATATCGTCGCCAAAGAAAACGAAGATGGCCACATGCGCATGCTTTTGGCACGTCCGATTAGCCGCTTCCGGCTTCTGTTGGTGAAATACCTGACTTGTGTGGCCTACACTGTTCTGTTGGTTCAGTTCATCGCCTGGAGTGCCTTTTTGATGGGGCTTGCTGTCACCGGCTGGGGAGGTGGTTTTTTTGCGTTCGTGCCCGAACTTGGCATCGCCGCCTTTTACGACTGGCAGACGGGCATGGGCAAATACATCGCGGCCTCTGTCTCACTTTCCCTTTCGATGATCACCGTCACCAGCATTGGCTTCATGCTCTCTTGCATGCCCATCAAACCGGCGGCGGCTACGATTGGCGCGCTTTCTTACATGCTGATCGACTTCATTCTGCGCAACATGGGTTTCATGGAGGACTACAAGCACTTGCTCTTCACTCATCACATGCAAGCCGCCGGTCGCGTGCTCGCTGAGGAGCCGGCATGGCCGGTGATCATTCGCAGTTTCGCTGTGCTGGGAGCCATGAACCTTACCTTTTTCCTCATCGGATTTGGTATCTTTGACTCGCGCGACCTGAAATCCTGACATGACGCTCCTGCACACCGTATCTGAACTTCGACATTGGCGGCGAATGGCAACTGCCCCTGTTGTTCTTGTTCCCACCATGGGTGCCCTTCACCAGGGGCATCTGGACCTGGTCCGAGAGGCAAGGCGCCTCGCTGGAGACTCTGGTCAGGTCGCTGTGAGTATCTTCGTCAACCCGCTGCAATTCGGTCCCGGAGAGGATTTGGATCGCTATCCACGCACGCTGGAATCTGATGTTGCTGGCTGTCGAGAGGCGGGGGCGGATTTGGTTTTCGCTCCATCTAACAGTCAGATTTACCA
Source organism: Verrucomicrobiaceae bacterium (assembly GCA_029865835.1). GTDB lineage: Bacteria > Verrucomicrobiota > Verrucomicrobiia > Verrucomicrobiales > Verrucomicrobiaceae > JAGRPD01. The sequence goes on along the minus strand of JARXAL010000221.1, from coordinate 45,171 downwards.
TTCGGACCGCAGCATTCAGATTATCGAACAGTCACTGTCCAAGGTCCTCTGTGGCACCAGTCGCCCCGGGCATTTCGATGGTGTTTGCACGGTTGTGGCCAAGCTCTTCAACCTCGTTCAACCTGATGCAGCGGTCTTTGGCAAAAAAGACTTCCAACAGTTGGCCATCATTCGTCGCATGGTGCGTGATCTCGATATCCCGGTCAGCCTTCATGGGATGGAAACCGTTCGCGAAGCCGACGGCCTCGCCATGAGTTCACGCAATCGCTATCTCACTCCCGAAGAGCGCTCCCAGGCCCCTGCCCTGCGGGTTGCCTTGGAAAAAGCCCTGGCTGCCTGGCATAAGGGCATCACTGGAGCGATTCAATTGCGCCACCTCGTCGCCGAGCACCTCTCCACCCATGCACCTCTTGGGAGGGTGGACTACATTGGCCTCGTTGATGCCTCATCACTTGAAGAAAAAGCTATGTTGCCGGCTAACCAACATCACCTCATCGCAATCGCTGTCTTTTTTGGTGGGGCCAGATTGATCGACAATATTGAACTTGTTCCCAAATGAAGCTGCCGGATACCCACATTGCACCTTGATTGATTGAGTGACAGAGTGATGGCACACGTAACATGAAGATGACACGATTTGATTTCATCATCGTCGGCAGCGGTGCCGGCGGTCTTTCGGCAGCGCTTCATGCCTCGCGACACGGAACTGTTGCCGTCGTTACCAAACGTGGTGCGCTGGATTCCAACTCGAATTGGGCTCAAGGCGGCATTGCCTGCGTCACCAGTGACGAAGACAGCATCGAGCAGCACGTTCAGGACACGCTGATCGCGGGTGCCGGGCTTTGCAATGAGGCGGCCGTACGCACCATCGTCACCGAGGGACCGGCACGCATCGACGAACTTGTGAACTGGGGTGTCGACTTTGACCAGAGAGAAGCCAAGGATGGGCATCTGGAATTTGATCTCACCCGCGAAGGCGGTCACTCACAGCGCCGCGTGCTGCATGCCGCCGACGCCACGGGTCGGGAGATCTCTGAAAAGCTCCTCGCCGCCGTTCGGGCCGAGCCCAACATCACCTTGTTGGAAAACCACTTCGCCATTGACCTCATCACCACATCAAAACTGGGCTACGTCTCCGAAGATCGTGTGTTAGGACTCTACGTATTGCGTGAGTCAGACGACACCGTCGTCGCGTTGCGCTCGGACCGGGTCATCTTAGCCACAGGCGGCAGCGGCCGCGTTTATCTTTATACCACGAACCCCCGAGTCGCTACTGGGGACGGCGTGGCTATGGCCTGGCGGGCGGGAGCCAGTGTGGCCAACATGGAGTTCATCCAGTTTCATCCCACTTGCCTTTATCATCCCGAGCGACGTTCCTTCCTCATCACCGAAGCCATGCGTGGCGAAGGTGCCCGACTCGTTGATAAGGAAGGCAACGAATTCATGCACAAGTACGACCCGCGCGGCTCGCTGGCCCCGCGTGACGTTGTCGCCCGCGCGATCGACCACGAAATCAAACGCACTGGCGGCCCCTGTGTCTACCTCGACATCAGTCACAAGCCCGCCGACTTCGTGACCGCCCACTTCCCCACCATTTACAAAAACTTGCTGGAGGTCGACATCGACATCACGAAGGACCCCATCCCTGTGGTGCCTGCTGCGCACTATCAATGCGGTGGCGTGCAGACTGATATCAACGGCGCCACTCGCATCCGCGGTCTCTGTGCCGTCGGAGAGGTCGGCTGCACCGGTCTTCATGGGGCGAACCGCCTCGCCAGCAATTCCCTGCTCGAGTGCGTTGTACTTTCCCACCGCGCCGTGAATCACCTGCTGCGAAAACTGCCCATGGGTCGCGAAGAGGCGCTGCCCATCGATGTGCCGCCCTGGCAAACGGGTGATGCGGAGGACAATGACGAGCTCGTCGTCATCTACCACAACTGGGATGAAATCCGCCGCCTCATGTGGGATTACGTCTCCATCGTGCGCACCACCAAGCGCCTGCAGCGCGCCGCCGCCCGCCTCCGTAATTTGAAGCGGGAGGTGCAGGAGTTTTACTGGAATTTCCGCATCACCAGCGAGCTCCTGGAACTGCGCAACCTCGTCGAGTGCGCCTCCCTCATCGTCGAATGCGCCATCCGCCGCCACGAAAGCCGCGGCCTGCACTACACCCTCGACTACCCCGAAAAAGACGACACCCGCCCACCGGAGGATCAGGTGGTGCGGCGTTATTGAGGCTTATAAAAAGGTGTTCTCACTATCGGCGCAGTCAACTCAGTCGGTTGCAGGTGAAGCATCCACATTGCGCCATAGCACCTCCCTGGGTCGAAATGGTAATGTGGCAATGCTAATCAATAAGCCTGTCGCAATTCCGACGGGGAAGACCACCGGCGCACAACCGAAAATGATCATCCAAGGTAGCAGCGTGTAAGGTATAAAGAAAAGGATGCCTCCAATGAGTGGGCTAAGAACGCCCATAATGGGCAAGACATGCCAATGCAATAACCGACAAATGCGATAAAGGATAAACCAAGTCGCGATGGAAGCGGTGGAAGACCAAACTACCCACCCTGGATCTTTCCACTCAACCAAGGGATGGCTGGTTGAACCATCCCGATACCATCCGATCAACCAATACCCTACGAGCGCCATCCCAACGGCGATCACCGCCACAATCAAGTGCTCGATGATCGCCTTCATGATTCACCTCAACCTCAAACGTGGATCGGATGCCCCTTGGCGACTTCTGTCGCCTCTTTGATCATCTCGCTCAGCGTTGGATGCGCGTGGATGGTGGCTTCGATCTCGTCCCAGGTGGCTTCGAGGTTCATGGCCAGGCCGATCTCGGCGATCATCTCGGTGCTCTCGCTGCCGATGATGTGCGCGCCTAGGATCTCGCCGTGCGGTTCACCATAGAGAATCTTGACGAAACCTTCGGGTTCCGCCGCAGCCAGAGCCTTGCCGCTGGCGACGTAAGGGAACTTGCCGACCTTGAACTTGAGACCCTTTTCCTTGGCCGCGCGCTCGGTGAGGCCGATGCTCGCCACTTGTGGATGGCAGTAGGTGCAGCCGGGGAACACACCGACTTTCTTCGGCTTGTGTTTGGTGTAGAGACCCTCGATGCACTGGATTGCCTCGTAGCTCGCGACGTGTGCGAGCCAAGGGGGCCCGATGATGTCACCGGCCGCATAGATCCCAGGGACGCTGGTTTGATAACGGTCATCCGTGTGCAACCAGCCGCGCTCAGTCAGCTTGAACTCAACGCCGCCTGGCATCACGGGCTTCACCCCGATGGCAACGAGGCAAACCTCCGCCTCGATTGTCTCATTGGCCGCGCCTTCAACGGTGATGCTGACCTTGGTCCCGTCCGTGCTGGCGGCGGTCGTCTTGGTGTTGGTCAAAAAGCGGATGCCCTGTTTCTTGAAGGACTTTTCCAAAGTCTGGCTGACCTCGGTGTCCTCCACCGGCAAAAGATTCGGCGCCATCTCCACCATCGTCACTTGGGTGCCGTAGGCATTGAAGAAATAAGCGAATTCCGCACCAATCGCGCCCGCGCCGATGATGACAATGCTCTTCGGTTGCTTCTCCAGCGTCATCGCTTCCCGGCTGCTGATGACCGTTTGGCCATCGTAAGGCAACCCGGGCATGTCGCGGCTGGTCGCACCCGTGCTGATCAGGATGTTCGTGGCTTCGTGCGTTTCCTTGCTGCCATCCGTAGCGGTGACCTCCACTTTGCCAGCGGCTGGAATCGTCGCCGTGCCGCGCACATAGTCGATTTTGTTCTTCTTGAACAGGAACTCGATGCCACCGCAAAGCTTGTCCGAAACCTTCCGGCTGCGTCCGATGACCTTGCTCCAGTCATACTCCAGGCCGCTAATCTTCAGACCGAACTCCTCCGCACGATGGCTGAGCGTGTGATACAACTCCGCATTCTTGAGCAGTGCCTTCGTCGGAATGCACCCCCAGTTCAAACAGGTGCCGCCGGCCCGATCCATTTCCACGCAGGCTACTTTTTTGCCAAGTTGAGCTGCCCGAATGGCGCCGACGTATCCGGCAGGTCCGCCGCCGATGACGATGAGATCGTATTTCATGTGTGGTAGTTTAGGAAAATAGGGAACGTGGCAGAAAAGCGCAGGGGAACGGTGAATTCAACCGTCTTTCCGAGAGGAATCGGACCCATGGAGCGTTGCAACTTCCTTCCGGTCGTCGTATCTGTCCTTGCCATGTCTTCATTTCCCAACTTTGCGTGCCTTCTGCCTTTCGTAGCGGGGACGCTTTTGACAGTTGGTCTGCCCAGCTTGGCAGAGGTGGCTCCCGCCCCGGCTCTCGACATTCCGGCGCTGATGCAGGTACAAAAAACCGTGCAGGAGCACCTCGGCCGCGTTCGCCAATCGCTCGTCGTTCTGCGTCATGGCGACGGAACTGCCAGCGGCGTCATCGTTTCGCCAGACGGGCTCATCTTGACCGCTGCTCACGTCACCATGAAACCAGGGGCCAGAATCACGGTCGTCATGCCTGATGGAACCCTGCAAAAAGCCACCGCTCTGGGTCTCGACGACAAAACCGACGCCGGTCTCGCCCAACTCGACCGCCGTAACAAAAAGCGCACTTGGCCCTTAGTCGAAGTGGAGCGTGATGTCGGCAAAGTCAGTGTCGGCAGTTGGTGTTTCGCGCTAGGGCACCCCGGTGGCTGGGACAAAGAGCGTGGTCTCGTGCTCCGGGTCGGGCGGGTGCTCAAACAAAAGGCCAATAGCCTGGAGACCGACTGTGTTCTTATGGGTGGCGACTCGGGAGGTCCGCTGTTTGACTTGAAAGGCAAGCTCATCGGCATCCACAGCCAGATCTTGTCCGAACGAAATCAAAACGTCCATGTCTCCATGGCCCCCTTCCTCCGCTCCTGGGATCGCATGAAAGGAAGTCAAGTCATCCAAACCTGGGCGACTGGAAGCGGCGGCTATCTGGGCGTATCTGTCATGCGTTCGGCCGCTGATCCCGCCGCCATTGAAGTTGAAGAAGTCATTCCCGAATCACCCGCCGCACGCGCAGGACTCAAAATGGCGGATCGTCTGCTTGAAGTGAATCGAGAATCCCTCATCGACGACAGTCACTTCGCCGCCATTGTCCGCCAAAGGGCCCCCGGGGACCTGATCACGATCAAGATTCGACGCGGTGATCTGGAGCGCGTCCTCGAAGTGAAGCTGGGGCAGAAACCTGCTGAAGCAGAACTGGAAGCCCAGCCACCTCAAAAAGCCCCCGGATCCAAGCCATGACCCGACGCTTCACCAGAATCTTTTTTGCAGCGTCAGGGTTGCTGCTGGGGCTTCTTTCCACGGCAGCGGCAGAAAGTCGTCTCGAAAAACTACCCGATTCGCTCCTCCCCCTGCCATTGGTCAATGGACCCGAAGTTCGCCGCGCCTTGCAGACTCTCTCCCGCCAAGTGCTGCCGTCCAGCGGTTGGTTGGAGGACGCCAAAGGCCGCGCTTTGGTAGGGGTCACTTTTGTCGGCCAGGAAGGCTATTTCATCTCCAAAGCCTCCGAAATCCTGCATCTGAACGATTGCCGTCTTCGCCCCCGTCCTAGTGATGACACGTGGGCCGTGCGCGAAGTCCGCCGCGACGTGAAACTCGACCTCGTTCTCGGCCAGGCTCTTTCCCCCGACAACCGACCGATCTCAGTCATCCCAGTGACTTGGGCTCCGTCCGTGTCGGCTGGCTTGGGACACTGGCTGGTTTCCCCCGCTTTGACCGCTTTAGAAGAAGGCGTTGAAGGCGTCCCTATTTTCGACCTGCGCCTCGGTGTGCTAAGTGCTTCCCGCCGTCCCATCCCGGGGCTCGGAGCCGCTCTTGGGATCTCAGGCAAACCCACCGACGGCGGCCTGCAAATCAATGGCATCGCCGAAGAAAGCCCCGCCGCTCTCGCTGGCCTCAAGGAAGAGGACCTCCTGGTCACTGTCGACGGTCTACGCGCCTCCTCCATTCCCGAGGTCAATGTCATCATCCAGAAGCACCAAATCGGTGACGAGGTCGAAATCAAAATCAAACGTCAAGGCAAGGAAATCCGCAAACGCGTGCGTCTCGCCAGTCGCTCCCGAATCGTCGCCAACTGGGAAGGCGACGACTATGCCAACGGCGGCATCTCCATCCGCACCGACGATTTCCCCGAAATTCTCCAGCACGATCTGCCCCTTTTCCCGCATGACATGGGCGGCCCCGTTTTCGATCTGCAAGGACGCGCCATCGCCGTGAACATCGCCCGCGCCGATCGCATCACCACCTTTGCCCTACCCATGGAGCGTTTTCGCGATGCGCTCGAGAAATGGCTCGAAGCCGACCGCCATCCCGCTGCTGCCAAAAGACCGGCTAAGTAGCCTGACGGATTCATCGGGCGGCCTCGAAATTTGCCCATCAAAATCCTGTTCATCTGGCGCAATCCTGTTAATCCTGTCGAAACTTACCGACTGCTCCCTGTGCGCTACCAACCTGCTCCCGCTGAACTCTTCATAGAAAACCGCCGCCGCCTCGCCGCCGCCCTGCCGCCCGGTGCACTCGTCATTTTGCATGCCAATGACATCATGCCCACCAATGCCGACGGCACGCTTGGCTTTGCTCAGAACAGCGACCTTTACTACCTGAGTGGCATCGATCAGGAAGAAACCGTTCTCATCCTATTCCCTGATGCTCCCGATCCCAAACAACGGGAAATCCTTTGTGTTCGTGAGACCTCCGAACTCATCGCCATCTGGGAGGGCGACAAACTCACCCAAGCCCAAGCGCGTGAACGCTCTGGCATTCAAAAAATCGTCTGGACCTCCGAGTTCGAGATCCTCTTCCGCCAGCTGATGTGCCAAGCCTCCGTCGTTTTCCTCAATGGCAACGAACACCCCCGCGCCAGCATCGCAGTCGAAACACGTGAACTCCGCTTCGCCCGCCGCTGCCAGCATGAGTATCCTCTGCACCGTTATGAGCGCCTTTCGCCCGTTCTCTATCCCCTGCGCGGCATCAAGAGCCCCCACGAAATCTCGCTCCTCCAAGAAGCCTGTCGCATCACGCGGGACGGCTTCATGCGTTTGTTAAAATTCGTCCGTCCTGGTGTTCACGAGTTTGAAGTCGAAGCTGAGCTCGCCCACGAATTCATCCGCAAGCGCTCCGGCGGCTTCGCTTACACCCCCATTATTGCCAGTGGCGCGAACGCCTGCGTGCTGCACTACGTCACGAACCACTGCCGCTGCGAAGACGGCCAAGTGCTTCTCCTCGACATCGCCGCCAAATACGCCAACTACAACGCCGACCTCACCCGCAGCATTCCTGTCAACGGTCGCTATACCGACCGTCAGCGCGATGTTTACAACGCCGTCCTGCGCGTTTTCCGTTCCTGTTGCGACATGCTCAAACCCGGCGTCATCATCCGCGAATATCAGGAAAAAGTCGGCGAACTCATGAATGACGAATTGATCCGTCTCAGCCTCATCGACCCCAAAGCCGTCGCCGATCAGGACCCCGAAAAGCCGCTGTACAAAAAGTACTTCATGCACGGCACCTCCCACCATCTCGGCATCGACGTCCATGACGTTCCACCCGCCTGGCAGCCCGTCCAAGCAGGCATGGTGTTCACCGTCGAACCTGGCATTTACATCCGCGAAGAAGGCCTCGGCATCCGCCTCGAAAACGACATCCTCATCGGCGAAACCAGCAACACCGACCTCATGGCCGACATCCCCATCGAAGCCGAAGAGATCGAGGCGTTGATGAAATAGCCCACGGGCTCAAATCAACGCCTGCAAATTCGCGCACCCCGCGCGGAAAGCGCCCAGCTGAAACCGCCGATACACCGGCAGGCCCAGCCAGACAAACCAGCGGCTTGGGCGCACATGGGCGCGCACCTCCAACACCAACCGATCTTCCTGTCGACTCACCTCCGCCAGCCATTGGCCACGGCCGTAATGAAAGGTCGTCGTGCGATAGCCTAACCGGACCGCTTCCGTGCCATCGAACACCTCATGCACCTCCACGACCGCCGGCAAACAAACCGCCGGCAATCCTGGCAAGTTGGGCAGCAAAAGTCCCATGCCAATCCGATCCCCCACCCGCACAGCCCTGCCTTCCTCCTCAAATTGCGTCCTCCGCACCATCGTTGTTGCCGGATAAAATCGATACCCCAGCAGCGCCTCCTTCATGCGTCCAAACGCCGCTTCAGACCACGGTCCTAAATCCCGCCGATGCTTGTCCACAAACAGCGCGGATTCCGCTTCTCCCATGACGACTGGGAACCGCGCCTCAGGAGCCGGAGCACCCGGCACCACAGCGCGCACTGGAGCCCACGCCGTCAGCGCAACCGACCCGATCAAGTTCAGCGCCCCATGAATCCCAAACATTTGAGGGATGCTCAAATACGGCCAACCCATATGCTGAGTTACCGTATAACCCGCTCCCAACCCGAACCCCACGACCAACGGCAAACCTGCCCCTCGCGCCCGATTCGACCCGATCCCTGCCCACCAAACACTGAACCCGGTAGCAAACGCCACCGCACAAACCGCCTCCACCGCCCCTGGCCGCATCACCTCCGTCCGCAGCGCAAAGCATAGCGCCGTTAGCGGCGCGGAAAGCGTGTAAATCCAAAGCGCCGCATGTTGCACACCCCGACCGGGACGATCAGGCATCGCCCGCGTCCAAGCCACCAGCGCCGCTGGCAGCACTCCGAACGTGATTGAAAAATGCACCACCGTCAGAGTCGCCAAAGGCTCAGGAAACCCCGCGAACTGACTGTTGTAGCGCGACCACACCCAAGCCGTCGCCGCCACCAGCGGACCACTCGAAGACAGCGCCTCCAGCCAACTCACCGCCGGCGACTCCCCGGCATTCGCAAGAAAACGCCCCGCACCATAAGCGAACAGCCAAAGCGCATACACCATCGCCGGCATCGCCAGCACTGCCGCCATCGGTCCCCGCTCCCAACTCGCCGCCAACACCAGAAAAGGCAATCCCCACAGGGCCAGGGTTCGAAGCAATGCAGGCGACCCGGCATCCACCCGCTGCGCCCACGGCAGCACCACCCCGAAACACACAGCCGCCGTCACAGAGAACAAATCCGGCACGCTTATCGGCATGGCTGGACCATAGCGAGCGTGACCCTCCGGTCAATGATCCGCGCTGGAAGTGCGCCTACTCTGCCGCTAGTGTTTCCCCCATGCCCGATCAACTTCCGCAACCCGCAGGCCGTGAGCCGACGTTGCAGGAAGCCATGCGCGCCGACCTCGACGCCATCGGCCGAACCCACATGCCTTTTGGCAAGTTCGGCCCCACCCATTTTCCCCCTGAGGGTCTTCCCATCTACGATCTGCCCGCCGAATACCTCGCCTGGTTCGGCAACAAAGCCGGTTGGCCCAAAGGCCGTCTCGGCAAACTCCTTCAAATGGTTTACCAAATGAAAGTCGACGGCTCCGACCTCGTCTTCGAACCCTTCCGCCGCCGTGCTGGCGGGCGATCCAAACTGCGCCCTGAAAAGCAGCGCGACTTCACCTTCCCAGACCGGGATTGAACTCCAAAAAAGGCCGGGCGTCGCGAGACGGCCCGGCCTGATGAATGCTTGGTGTCTTCGATGTCGATCAGATCTTCAGCTTGCTCGTCTTGGCGAACAGGTTGCCTTTTCCATTCGGGTCTTTCTTGGTCGTCACCTCGCCTTTGCGACCCAGGCTTTGCATGGCCAAGCTGAGCGTCACGCGATTCAGCGTGGCCAGCACACCGGGATGGCGTTGTTCAAATTCATCACGCAGCGTGGCGATGTTAAAAGGCGTTTTGATCCCCGCGACGACTTCCCGCACAGCACCCGTCACATTGAAGCCTGGCTTGCCGCGCACTTTGCGTCCCCTTTTCGCCTTAGGGGCTTTCTCCGCCACCTTTGCGGAGACCGATCCCGGCTTGCGACCGCGCTTCTTGCCGGCAGCTTTGCCCGGATTGGCCACGCTTGGAAGGCTGGCGGTATCAACATCATTCTCTTGCAGCAACGCATCCAGGTGACCGAGCCGCTGTTCGAGTTGGGCGGCGACTTTGGCGAATTCCGCGACTAATTCGGCACGGGCGGACAGTAGACTTTTAACAAAGGACTTCATGAACTTGACGATAAGAGCGTTTCAGCGCAGGGCGCAACCGCCTTTTTGACAGCTTCGACACAGTCTATTAACACCCTTAGAAGAGTCGAAAAGTACATTTTTATTGATTTTCTATAAACGCCATAATATATTCATGGGTATTCCGCCATGTCTTCCTCCACCCTTCCCCTCGCCGAGTCCGTTCAAACCCGACTGGAATCCATCTCCATGCGTCTGGACGCGGCTACCGACAATCTGCTGCAGACACGGGATCTGTTGATTCGCAATCTCGAGCACCAAATGCTGCAGTTGCAGGAAGTCCGCAGCGCTCTGCATGAAGCGGCGCTGGAAACCAGCCAGTGGGCTGCGCAAAGTGCCCCGACTCCAGGGCCAACCCCTGCACCCACCCCCCTTCAACCTGCTGTGAAGCCTATGGGTGAACTCACTTTGGAAAGCCTCTTCGCGCCCCTCAACGCTGTTCCCCGCGCGACACCCCCGTCCGCCACCATTCCCGAAAGCGTCATTGAGGAAGTCCCCTTTGTGAACGCTGAGGTCATCTTTGAGAGCGAACCGACAAGCCATTGGCAGCCCGTCCAGGCCGAAGTGGTCATGCCTGCCGAAGTCACCACCGCCACCGCCGTTGAGATCAAGCCCGTCACCCAGTCTGGTTCCCTCAACGAAATCGATCCCGCGCTTGAAAAAGCCACCCTGGACGAACTGAACGAAGCCCTGACACGCGCCTTCGCCCAGATCGCCAATCGGCACGCTGGCAATTAGTCCGCCAGGCCGCGCCGCGCCAAAGACGCCTCCATCGCTTGTTCGATGAGTCGCACCGCGAGTTCCTGAGTGGCATCGTCCAAAGCCTGATTGGCTGCCTTCAATGCCGCCACCTGATGCGTCGTTGCTTGAAGCTCACGTTCCACTGCCTCTGCCAAGGCGCTCAGTGCAGCGGACTCCTCTGTGGAAATGGCTTCACCCAATTGATCCAGCGCGGCCTTCACCGCCTCGATCAATTCGCGACCCTTGAGCGCGGCCTCCGTCCATTGCCGCTCACTCATGTCCTCCAGTGCAAACTCCACCGACTCGGCGATCATTTTTTCCACCGCCTCATCATTCACATCGACGGCTGTCCGCTGAATCGCCAGCACAGTATCGACACCTGTCACCGTATCGCGAGTCAGCACCTCCAGGAGACCGTCCACATTGAGTGCAAACTGCACGCCCACCCGGGCACTGCCTTTCGGGCCCGGCGTAAAAGGCACCTCCACCCGACCCAGCTCCCAATTGTCTTTCGCCAGTTCCCGCTCCCCTTGCAGCACCCGAATGAGCATGCTCGCCTGCCCGGAAACCGCGTTGGTAAAAAGCTCACCCGCCTTGCAGGGCAGCGTCGAGTTGCGCGGTATGATGACATTCATCAGCCCGCCGAAGGTCTCGATGCCGAGCGACAACGGGGTGACATCCAGCAGCAGCACTTGCCTGAGCGAGCCTGAAAGCACGCCGCCTTGAATCACCGCCCCCAAGGCAATCGCCTCGTCGGGATGCTGTGTGGTGCACGGTTCCCGGCCAAACCATTCTGCCACGCGTTCGCGCACCAGCGGCATCCGCGTGCTGCCACCCACCAGCACCACCTCGTCCAACTCCGCAGGCTTCAGACCCGCATCGCTCAGTGCCCGCAGGCAGTGTTTTCGAGTTGCCTCCACCCATGGCCGCGCCAGGGCATCCAGTTCCGCACGGGTCACTTCCACCGCCAGACTCCAAGCCTCCAGAAAAAACGGCAATTCCACCGGTGCGACGGCCTGAGTTGAAAGCGTCTTTTTCACCCCTTCAGCCGCTTCGATCAAACGGACCCGCTTGCCCATTTCCAGGTTTTCCCAATCCGGAGAACCCTCGGGAGCGGCTTTTTTCCAAATGGCCACCGCCAGGGACCGGTCCAAATCATCGCCGCCCAACCGGGTGTCACCCGCCGTTGCCAGCACCTCAAAAACCCCTTCTCGAAGTTCCAGCACGGACACATCAAACGTCCCGCCTCCCAAATCATAGACTGCAATGCGCCGCCGCCCCTCCAGCTTGTCCAAACCATAAGCCAACGCTGCCGCTGTCGGCTCGCTCAAAATGCGTTCCACCGTTAGCCCGGCCCGTTCTCCCGCCTCTCGGGTCGCCGCCCGCTGGGCATCGTTAAAGAACGCCGGAACCGTGATCACCGCCCGCGTCACTTCCTGCTCCAGAGCGCTTTCTGCCACCGACTTCAAATGGCCCAAAATCGCTGCCGAAACCTCCACGGGTGTCAGCCCCAAGGCCTTCAAATCATAAGGCGGCTCCCACCCTGCCTCTCCTGCCCGATGTCCAATCAACCGTTTGACCGAGGTAATCGTCCGCGAAGGTTCGAGCACACGGCGCCTGAGGGCCGCCGCGCCCACCGTCAGGGTGCCATCCGCCGCCACATGCACGGCTGATGGCGTCAGCCGCTCCCCAGCGGCGTCCGCCAGCAGGATCGGGAAGCCGCTGTCAACCACACCCACCAAGGAGTTCGTGGTGCCGAGATCGATTCCGAGGATGAAGCCAGACATGAAGAATAAAGAAACGCGGCGCACGCACCCTCAGGTGCGGAGTGGTCCGATGCCGTGGCCGATGCCCCGCGTCAAGCACCGACCGAGCATGCCCAGAGATCGCATTTCAGGGTCCTGAACCATCAGGAAGTCCAAACATTAAATGGAAAACACACTCGTTATTAAAATTACAGAACCGTGTTGACAGAAATTATGAAAACTGATACTGTGCCCCAGAATTGAGACGCAAAACCTTCAACCTGCTGTTCGCCAAATGAAATCCCTCCTTGGAACCCTTCGAATCGCCGCCCTTTCTCTTCTCGTTGCTCTCCTTTTTGCAGGGGGTGAGTCTCAATCGGCCGATCGGTTCACCGCCATGAATCGCGTCATGGTCACTCCCGCCGGTTCGATGGCCCCAACTGCCCAGCAGGCCACGGGCGGCGCTCTCGTCTTGGGTGCCTACGGCTTCCTCCTGATGCTCCGCCGCCGCACCCTTCGGTAATCGCCGATCACGGCCCTGCCTCAGTGCAGGTAAAAGAACTCGTTGGAGTTCAACAGAGCGTGACAGAAATCCGTTAGCGCTTCGCGGGCGGGATCAGGGCGAGTGGAGGGCTTCGCGATCGGGGCGCTTGCCTGCCAGGTGAAGACGTCATTGGATTTCACAGGAACATCCTGCCCGATGAGATTCATCACGCAGTTGGCGACGGCACTTTGCATGGGCTTCCACTCCGGTTTCCGCTCGCCATTCGAGAGAATGACTTGAGCGATGCCGCCGTCCCAAAGGCTGCCTGGATTCGAGTCACGTCCACCGACCACAAGGGCGCGGTTGGCATCGATGTAACCCCCGACGACTTCATGCGGCACCATGATGGTTTGCATCGTCGCGTTGGGGTCGGTGAGGTCCAGAGCATAGAAGGTCACGCTGCCGCCAAACGGGCGTCCTTCGAGCGGGCGATTGCTCACTGAGGCGGCCACGTAATGCGCTTTGCCGGTGGGGATCCGCAAACCGGAGGCGACGACCTCATAAGCGTGGGTGCCTTGAAAATCATCGCCGCTCAACTGCATGATGAGGTTGTTCGGCTGATACGCCGACTTCTGGCTGGTCACCCCAAAGGCCCAGCCGGCATCGGTTTTGCCATTGTTCCAGCGCGACACGATGGTGCGCACATTCCCGTCTGGATAAAGGGCATCCAGATTCACGAGCGCCTCCACAAAGAAACGTTCGCCTTCCGGGTCCTCGGTCTTAACGCTGAGTTTTTCGTGCGCGCTGCCGGGTTGGAGATGCAGGGCTTTGGTGGTCTTGACGATTTGGGTGACGGCGGGCGGGAAGCGCTTGGAAAGGTCAGCCAAGGGACTGGTGACGGGCGGCGGCGGCGGTTCCTCGCTTTTCAGTTGCGCGGTCTGCTTCTCGATGAAAGCAATGGCCGCCTTCAGTTCGGCAGGTGTGGCGGAGCGATTGAAGGTGAGCTCGTAAGCGCTGCGCACCTGGGAGGTGGTGTCGTTGTAGTGTTCGGAGTTCAGCCGGGCGGCCATGAGCCGGGCGCGTTCCATCGGCCAGTCGCCGTTGAAAAAAAGCAGACTTTGGGTGGCGGTGGTGGTGGCGTCACGTTTTGGCGTGCTGGAGAATCCCGCCGGGGCATCCAGACTGCGAAGGATTTCGTCCTGGGTGTTGCGAATTTTTTTGGTGTAAATGCTGCGGCGGGGCTTCTTGGCGTCTTCGCCCTCGCCACCCGCTTTGTCCTGGAGTTCGCCACTGGCGGCGAGGGCCGCATCGCGAGCTTCTTCGGCGTCCAGGCGCCGGGGCTGGAAGCGCCAGAGGAGCTTGTTTTCGGGATCCTTCAACAAGGCCGTTGCATCGGGTGCGCGCCGGGCGGTTTGGCGGTAAGTGGCGGAGAGCAGGATCTTTTTGTGCAGCGGCTTGAGGCGCCAATCGTTGGCGAGAAAGTCCGAAGTCAGCCAATCAAGCAATTCGGGGTGCGTGGGCATTTCGCCCAGCCGGCCAAAGTCGCTGGCCGTGGAGACCAGGCCCCGGCCGAAGTGGTATTGCCAGACCCGGTTAACAATGACGCGAGTCGTCAGAGGGTTTTGGGGGTCGGCAAGCCAGTTGGCCAGGACCGTGCGGCGCCCGCTGGTGGCAGAACCGGGTTTTGGCTCCGGGATTTTCGCGTCTTCGGGACTGAGGATGGTGAGGAAACCTGGGTTGGTTTCGACTTTGCCTGACTTTCGGGTGATGAAGGCGGCGGGTGCGGGTTTCAGGCCGGTCTCGCCGATGACGAAGGCGGTCAGGGGCGTCTTTGGTTTGAGGCTGTCAAATTGGGCGAGTCCTGCTGTGGCTTCCTTGAGGCGGCTGGCATCGGGTTCAGGGATCTTGTCCGTTTTGTAGCGGGTGCGTTCCAGGGCCGCCTGACGGTAGGCGAGTTGCACGACTTGCTCTTCGTAAGGAGTGCGTTCTGCCTTGGGTTTGGCATACATGGCCTTCACCTCATCGGGAAAGAGGCTCATGGCCTTTTCGGCGGCCTTCGCATAGCGGGGCTCAAGGATGGAGTCGATGACCGCAAGGGGAGCCGCGGCGGCTTGCTTCCAGGCGGCGAGTTGTTTTTCGTGTTCGCGCACTGCATCAGGGGTGGCGAGCAGCTTGTCCTCCGGCCAGGTGACGTTGTTCAAGAAGGCCTGCAGGCGATAGAAGTCCTTTTGCAGAATCGGATCAAATTTGTGATCGTGGCATTGGGCGCACTGCACGCTGAGGCCCATGAAGACGTCGGCGGTGACACCGGTGGCTTCATTGAGTATGAGCTTCCATTGCCCTTCGGCGTCGCGTTGGTTGTACTCATAGATGCCATGGCGGAGGAAGGCGGTGGCAATGGTGACCTCCGGATTTTCAGGGTCCAATTCGTCCCCGGCGATCTGCTCGCGGATGAACTGGTCATAGGGCTTGTCGGCGTTGAAGGCCTTGATGACGTAGTCGCGGTAAGGCCAGACATTGGGGCGGTAGGCATCCTGGCGGTAACCTTCGGACTCGGCGTAACGGGCAAGGTCAAGCCAATGTTGGGCCCAGCGTTCGCCATAATGGGGAGACGCCAGGAGGTCGTCGATCAGAGTTTCGTAAACCCGGTTGCGCTCGGCGGCGCTTGGGGCGGCCCGGTAAGCGGAGACAAACTGCCGAAGGGCCTCTGGCGTGGGTGGCAGGCCGTGGAGGTCGAAAGTGACGCGCCGGATGAGTTCCTCAGGCGAAGCCTCAGCGGAGGGTGCCAGGCCCTCTTTGGCAAGTCGCTCGCGAACGAAGAGGTCGATCTCGTTTGAGCCACTGTCTTTGATGGGAGCGGGAGGGGTGACTTTCTTGAGCGGTTGAAAGGCCCACCAAGCTCTTTCCTCGGCAGAGATGACACCCGGCTTGTAGGGGCCTTTCGGGGCGACTTCGCCTTCCGGCCAGGGAGCTCCCATAGCGACCCACTTTTTGAGCAGATCAATCTGCTCGCTGGTGAGCTTTTCATCCGGTGGCATCTCGAACTCAGAGTCCTTGTATTCGATGGCCTGGATCAAAGGAGATTTTTCGACGGGACCGCTGACGATGGCAGGGCCATGATGGCTGCCTCCGGCGCGGATGTGGTCGATGTGATCGAGCCGCAGATCAGCTTTCTGTTTGTCCTTGCCGTGGCACTCGAAGCATTTTTGCGCCAGCAGGGGGCGGATGTTCATCTCGAAGAACTTGACGCCTTCAGCGTCAGCGGCGTTGAGCGTGGCTGGCATGAGCAGGGCGAACGTCAATAGGGGACGGGTCCAGAGATGGAATGAGGAAGGCGGGTTCATCGTGCTGGGAACAAGAGGCGGCAAAGCGTCGGCATTGGACAAAAACCCTCGAACAAGCCGCTTTTTGCGCTGCTCATGGGTTTTGTGAGGAAATTCGGGCCGGTGAGGTCGGACTTGGTGCCTAGCTGAAGAACTTTTTGGCCTTCTCGAAAAAGCTTTCCTCCATCTCAGAGGCGTTTTCGCCAATCAGATTGGCGAATTCCTGGAGTTTGGCTTTTTGGTCGCCATTGAGCTTGGTAGGGACGGCGATTTGAACGTGGACGTAGAGGTCACCGTTGTTGGCGCCACCCAGGTGCTTGAGACCCTTGCTGCGGAGGCGGAAGGTCGTGCCGCTCTGCGTGCCTGCTGGAATCTTGACGGTCGCTTTGCCTTCGATCGTGGGAACAGTGAGCTCTCCTCCGAGGGCAGCCGTTGTGAAGGACATGGGCATCTCGCAGTGCAGGTCGTCCCCATCGCGTTGGAAGACGTCATGAGGCTTGAGGTGCATGACGACGTACAGGTCGCCAGGTGCGCCGCCGGCAGTGCCGGTGTCGCCATTGCCTTGCGAGCGCAGGCGGGAGCCTTCCTCGATGCCAGCGGGAATGCGCAGGCGAACGCGGGTGCGTTCTTTGACCCGACCCACGCCCCGGCAGGGTTTGCAGGGATCCGTGATGGTCTCGCCAGTGCCGCCGCAATCGGGGCAGGTTTGTTGTACCTGGAAAAAGCCGCGCGAGGAAATGACTTGGCCCGCGCCTCCGCAGGTGCGGCAGGTTTTTTTGCCGCTGCCGGAGGCCGAGCCACTCCCGGTGCAGGTTTTGCAGGACACGAGGCGCTCATACTCGATCTCGCGCTCGGCGCCGTGAGCGGCTTCTTCGAGGGTGATCTCGAGAGCGTAACGCAAATCAGATCCCCGTTGGGGGCCACCGCTGCGACGCTGACTTCCACCGCCGCCACCGCCGAAGAAGGACTCAAAAACGCCGCCACCGCCGCCGAACACTTCTTTGAAGATGTCGAACGGATCATGCATGCCGCCGCCGCCTGCACCACCGCCCATGCCACCCGCGAACGCGGCATGTCCATAGCGGTCATATGCCGCGCGCTTTTGGTCGTCGTTCAGGACGTCATAAGCTTCGCTGACTTCTTTGAATTTCTCCTCGGCCGACTTGTCGTCAGGGTTTTTGTCGGGGTGATATTTCACCGCGAGTTTGCGGTAGGCTTTTTTGAGGTCATCCGCAGTGGCGTCCCGGGAGACGCCAAGGACCTCGTAGTAGTCGCGCTTGTCAGCCATGAATGAAAAGAAGAGTCGGGGTAAAAGTTGGGATCAGGTTACGCCTCAGCCGGGGAATCTGGCGCATTGGCCGCTGCGACAATGACGGAAGTAGGCCGGAGCAAACGCTCCTTCAGGCGATACCCAGGACGGGTGACGCGGATGATCGTGCCTTCGGCATGTTCGGTGGTGACTTCCTGGGAAACGGCCTCATGGAGGTTCGGGTCGAACGCTTTGCCGAGCGATTCGATTTCCTGAACTCCAAAGTCTTTGAGGAATTCTTGAAACTGGCGATGCACCATTTGCATGCCCATGAAGATCATGGATTTCTCAGATTCAGCGCGGGCGGCGTTGAGGCCCATTTCGAAGTTGTCGAGAATCGGTAGAATGGAGCGAAGCAACTCGCCATTCGCAAAAGCGCGGGCTTCCTGGCCCTCACGGGTGGCGCGTTTGCGGAAGTTGTCGAGTTCGGCTTGGCTCCGGTAAGCGAGGTCTTTCCATTTCTCGATGTCGAGCAGGGCCTGTTCGAGGGGATCTACCGGGGTCACGTTGTCGTTTGGAGACAACTCTTCCGCTGTGGTGGCTGGATCGGTCTCTAGAGACGGGATGGAGGGATCAGTTTCGGACATACGGTAAGTTTTTTGGATTGAGGGGAGGGAAACTATGCCGTCTTCTGCACTGCAATCAAGGTGATGTCATCCAGGGAACGCTGTCCGGCGACGAAGACATCCACTTCTTGCAGGAGGCCTTGGACAATGGTTCGGGGTCCCTGAGCAGCGCGCAGCGCGAGGGCTCGTTCGACGCGCTCTTCTCCGAACATGAGTTCTTTGTTGTCAGTGGCTTCGCTGATCCCGTCCGTGTAAAGCAGGAGCGTGTCGCCGGGATCAAGGTGAATGGAGACATCCCTGGCGATCCGCTCAAACACATCGCCTTTGTCGATGCCTACAGCCATTCCAGGAGTGTTCAGTGTCTCCACAAGCCCGGTGGTAGCATGCCAGACGAGGGGCGCCGTGTGGCCTGCGCGGGAGTAGATGACTTCACCGGAAGACGGGTCGAGCACGAGGTAAGCCATGGTGATGAACATGTCCTCTCGGATGTCCGGAAAGAGTTGGCGGTTCACTTTGGAGAGAACCGCAGCGGGGGATGACTCCTGCGGGGCCAGGGTGCGCATGACAGCACGACACATGGCGGAAATGAGAGCGGCGGCGGTGCCTTTTCCTGAGACGTCGGCGATGACAAGGCCCAGGCGGCCGCCCTCAAGCTCGATGTAGTCATAAAAATCTCCGCTTAAGATGCGGGCGGGAATATTTTGGCCGGCGACGGTGTAGCCGTTGAGTTTGGGGTCCTGGTCAGGCAGCAGGATGCGCTGAACGGCACTGGCGGCGCGCAGTTCGGCGTCGATTTGCTGTTTGGCATTGGCTTCTTGCCGGACCAGGGCGTTGGCAAGGGCAAAGGCGGATTGCTCCGCGAGAGACCGGAAGACTTCGAAGTCGTTTTCGTCAAAGGTCGAGCGGTCCCGTGGGCTGGTGACGGCGAGCACGCCGAGATGACGATTCCCGCAACTGATCGGGCTGATCATGGCGGCAGCGGGCAGGTGGAGGGGATTATTGGACTTGCCGAAGCGGGCGTCGCGTTTCAGATTGGCAACGATTTCGGCGCGCTGGCTGGTGAATACGGCGCCGAGGGCTCCGACGTCTTTGCCCACGGCATGTAGGCGGAGAAAGCTCAACAGGGAGCTGGGGTTCTGTTTGGCCATGGCGATGATGCGCTCTGGCAATTCGACCAGGGGGGAGCACTCATCGGAGTGAAACTTGGGAACGAGGCATTTTTGGGCTTCATCAAGCAGATACAAGGCTCCGCCCCCGCTGTCTGTGACTCGCTGGGCACCCTCAACGATGAGGCGATGGATGGCGTTCCGGCGACTGTCGTGGCTGATTGACTCGCCCAAATCATGCAGGAAAGCGAAGAGGCGTCGCTCTTCTGCCAGGATGGTATTTTGCCTTTCCTGAGCGTTCTGGAGCCGATCTTTGTGGCGACGATGCATCACCACTAAAAGTCCTGCTAGGACGATGAGCAGAATGAGAAGCAGGATGGAGGAAAGTGGGCTCATAGAGGGTGTGGCCATGGGCGGCTGCCTTCTCTGGCGGGCTGCTCCAGACCACGAACTGACCGGGCGCTAGCCACCACTGCGGTTTTCGAGTTCTTTCTCGAGAAAGTCGATGACGTCCTGGAAGCGGCATTGGTTGTCCTCGCTAAGATCTGCGAGGGCCTGGTGAGCTTCTAGAACATGCTCTGCCTGATCCTTGCGGGTGGCGGCAGTGGTCTCGGCGCAGTTGTCCAGATGAGCCGTCACTTGACGGCGCTGGGTGGGAAATTTTTCTCCGCCTGCATCCACGTCCAAGATGTAGTCCAGTCCGAGACTGGTCATCAGTTGGAGGTTGCGCGGGTTGGCGTTCAACACGCTGACGGTTCCTTCGAAGTCACGAAGTAGCACCGCGGCTCCGGTCAGGGTGCCCAGAAAAGTGCTGTCCATGATGGGACAGCGCTCGAGATCGACGACGAAAGAACGCACTCCGGCTTTGGTCATGCGCTCAAAGGCATCCTTGACCTGGAGACTGTTTTGGAAGGTTCCCTTGCCCTCCACACGCAGCCAGAAAAGTCCACCGACACGGCCTACGAGAATGGTTGAAGGGGCGGACACAGCGGGCAAAGCAAATGGGGGTTGGGCGAGTCTCGGGGTTCAGTCGGGTTGATGGCTGGTCCAGGGAATACTTTGCCGCCAGGTGGGGAAAGTCATGAAACAACAGCCCTCAGCGCTACGGACAAGCCGCCGGAATCGCACGCAATCCAAAATGGACGCGGGGTTCGAATACTGGCGACGAGACATTGGGTGGGTGAAGTGGAGAAAGGGATAACAGCAACTAGCCCTCAAGGAAGCGAGGTGCCTGGGCGTCGTTTGGGCTTTTATTCCCAGAGGTAGGATTGTTGGGAGCCGATGATTTCACCACCTCGTTCCAAGGTGAGTTTCCAGGAGGTCACACGGCCATTGCCATTGTAGGCTGGCCCGGTGACCTGAAAATTGCTCCAGTTCGAACGGCGGACGTTGGTCACTTCCTGAGTCATGACAAACGTTTCCAAACCTGTATTGGCTTGGCGGTACTGCATCTTGATCGTCACGGGTTGAGTGCGGTCGGTGACACTCCAGAGGAAATCATAGTATTGCCCGGCGCGTTCACGCTGTTCGGCTGCTGTCACCGCTCCACGGAGCCGATACTGGCGCTCGAAGGCCAGAGAACGGTCTGAAGATCTCACCTGCTCGGTGGGGATCAGATGGAATACTTTGACCTTGGAAATCTTGCCGCCCGGGCTCTCACCTACACTTGAGCAGGAACTAAGAGCACTAGCGGAGACGAGAAGGGAGGCCACCCAAAGGAGGCGCAAGGAGAGGCGAAAGTCAGAAGCCATAAACCAGTGACACTATTGGAACCTCAGGCGCAATGTCAACGCCGCCTTAGGAAAAGAAATTGATGTCAGTTAACTCCGTGGTTTTGAGCCTTGAGTTTCCTTCGAGCAGTGGATTTGAGGTTCAGCAACTCCACAAAAACGGAGAAAGCCATGGCGAAATAGACGTAGCCTTTCGGAAAGTGAAAGTGGAAGCCTTCCGCCACCAGGGTGGTTCCAATCAACAGGAGGAAGGATAAGGCCAGCATTTTCACTGTCGGGTGCTTGCTGATGAAGCGATTCACTGAACCTGCAAAGATCATCATGAAGCCGACCGCCACCATAACCGCGATGACCATGACCATGATGTAGCTGGCCATGCCGACGGCAGTGATCACGGAATCCAGCGAAAAAACGATGTCCAAAAGGGCTACCTGGATCATGATGGCGGCAAAATTGGCTGTTTTGCCCTGACTTTTCAGTTCGCCTTCGACATCATCTTCGAGCTTGTGGTGGATTTCGCGGGTGCTTTTGGCCAACAGAAACAGGCCGCCACCAATGAGAATCAAGTCTTTCCCGGTCACTGAATGACCTAATGCAGTGAAAAGAGGAGTGGTGAGTTGCATCACCCAGGTGATGCTGAGCAAAAGCATGATTCGCGTGACCATGGCCAGCGCAAGTCCAATGAATCGTCCGCGTGCCCGGTCCTCCTCTGGAAGTTTGTCGACCAGGATGGAGATGAATACAATGTTATCGATGCCAAGAACGATCTCGAGCGCGGCGAGGGTAAGCAGAGAAACCCACGCTTCGGGCGTCGAAATCCAGGAGAAATCGAAAACATTGATTTCAGCAAGAAAGGGCAGAGAAACAGGCAAAAATTCCATCGCGCGGATTGTCAGTTGGATCGGTCAAACTGCAAGCGATGCATGGAGAAACTTGGAACACGCCAGCGGTTGCGCTAAGTCTGAGTCATGAAATCGTCCCGTCCCGCTTCATCAACCGCCGAACAGGAGCGCCTGAAGGGCACGGTGGAAAGAGTGACATTTCACTCAGAAGACACGGGCTACTGCATTTTGAAGGTGTTACCAGAGGGCCGGACGCGTCAGGTTGTGACCGTCATCGGCAACGCGCCCCATGTGGTTCCGGGTGAGCAACTCGATGCAACCGGAACCTGGGAGAGGGCACGGGACTACGGGGATCAGTTCAGGGCGGCAAAACTGACTCTGAATCGTCCGGATACGCTTGACGGATTGGAACGCTATCTCGGCAGCGGCCTGATTGACGGAGTCGGGCCAGCTTACGCCAAGCGTATCCTGGCCAAGTTTGGCTCGGCGACGTTGGACATCATCGAAAACGAGTCCGTGAAGTTGGAGCAGGTGGAGGGGATTGGCAGTAAGCGGCGTCAGGAGATCCGGGCATCTTGGATGAAGCAAAAGGCCGTGCATGCCATCATGCTTTTTCTTCACCGCCATGGCATCAGTCCGTCCCGTGCACTGCGCATCTATAAGACCTACGGAGACAGCGCCGAAGCCGTGCTGAAAGCAAATCCGTTCCAACTCGCGGCGGACATTCATGGGGTCGGCTTCAAAACCGCAGATCAAATTGCGATGCAGATCGGAATGGAGAAAGACGCGCCCCAGCGTTTGAAGGCGGGTATTTTGCACACTTTGACAGAAGCTGAGGAACGTGGACATACCTGCCTCCCCAGGGCCAGTGTGTTGGAGCATGCAGCGCATCTTTTGGAAGTGGCTCAGGCTTCTGTTGCCTTGGTAGTAGATCGTTTAGTTGAAGCCAGCGAGTTAACCGCTTCGATCATGGCTGACGAAGCTTTTGTCGCCTTACCGCACCTACGCGGGGCGGAACAGAGCATCGCCCAGCACTTGAAGGCGCTTGCCAAATCCAAGGCTGAGTTGGAAGTCGCCGAAGAAGGCATCGAGACTGCGATCGCTCAAGCTGAGGCCAGTCAAAAACTGACGCTCGCTGAGAGTCAAAGACAAGCGGTCAGGGAGGCTATGAGGCAGCAGGTTCTCATCATCACCGGGGGACCGGGAGTGGGCAAGACGACCTTGGTCCGCACACTTTTGTCGATTCATCAGGCAGCTGGAAAGAAAATCGTTCTGGCTGCCCCTACCGGGAGAGCCGCTCGCCGCCTACAGGAAAGCGCGGGCATCGAGGCCAAGACACTGCATCGCCTCCTTGAGTCTCAAGGGTCTGGTATCTGGGGTCGACATCGCGGGCGTCCACTCCAGGGAGATGTTTTCGTGTTGGACGAAGTTTCGATGATTGACGCTCCGCTGATGGCTCAGTTCCTTTCAGCCCTTCCACAAGGTGCCAAGCTGCTTCTGGTGGGTGATGCCGACCAACTCCCGAGTGTCGGTCCCGGTAAGGTGCTTCAGGACGCCATTGCCAGTGGTCAGGTTCCATGTGTGAAGCTCACCGAAATCTTCCGCCAGGCCGCTAGCAGCCGCATCATCACAAGCGCTCACTCGATTAATGGCGGCCAGGTGCCCGATTTGACTCCCCATCGGGACAGCGATTTCTTTTTCTTAGAGGCCGCCACCCCCGAAGCGACTGCTGAGACGGTGGTGCAACTCGTCAAAACCCGATTGCCCGCCAAGTATGGGCTGGATTCGATTCAAGACATCCAGGTCCTGACACCAATGAATCGCAATAGCCTGGGCACCCGCGTCTTGAATCACGCTCTTCAAGCAGCGCTCAACCCGCCCAACGAATTCAAATACGAGATTGAGCGCTTTGGCACGTCTTTTCGGGTAGGGGACAAAGTGCTTCAAACCCTCAATGATTATGAAAAAGATGTGTTCAACGGTGACCTGGGTGTCATTGCGAGTATGGATTTGGACCCCGTCAAAGTGCATGTCCGCTTCGACGGAGGTCGTGAGGTTGCGTATGAACCTGGTGAGCTAGACGCCTTGCAGTCTGCCTACGCGATGACCATCCATAAGAGCCAGGGTAGCGAGTTCCCTTGCGTGATCATTCCTGTGAGCACCCAACATTTTGTCATGCTCGAAAGAAGCCTCGTTTATACAGGCATCACAAGAGCCCGCAAACTCGTTGTACTTGTCGGTGATCCAAAGGCCCTGAGGCTTGCCGTGCAAAAACAAGAAAGCAGGAAGCGATGGACTTGCCTGCGAGATTTGTTGCAGACGGTCTGATCAATAAACGTCGCGTCGATAGCGCTTGTCCTTCTTCATTTGCTCCACGTAGGCAGCAGCTTCTTCACTGGTCTTGCCGCCGTGTGTCTCAATGAGGGAATGCAAGGCTTTGTCGACATCGACCGCCATGCGCGAGGCATCACCACAGACGTAAAAGAGAGCTCCTTGCTCAAGCCAGGCCCAGAATTCAGCGCCTGCTTCGATCATCTTGTGCTGCACATAGATCTTCTCAGCTTGATCACGGGACCATGCGCAATCAAGCCGCCTCAAGGTTCCGTCAGCCAAATAGGCGTCGAATTCGTCTTTGTAAAAGGAGCAACTCTTACTGCTGACCTCGCCAAAAAAGAGCCACGCTTTACCCTTGGCGTTGGTGGCTTTCCGCTCTTGAAGGAATGCGCGGAAGGGAGCAATCCCCGTCCCTGGACCGCACATGATGACAGGCGTTTCTTCCTCCGGTTCGGGCAGGCGAAATCCCTTGCCTGGATTCACAAAAACCGGGATGGCGATGCTGGAATCAATTCGCGACAGAAAGGTCGAGGCCACTCCCCCGCGTTCACGCCCATGGCTGTTGAATCGCACAGTCGCCACCGTCAGATGCACTTCCTCACCCACTGCCTTCTGGCTCGAAGAAATCGAGTAAAGACGGATGTTCAGTTTCTTGAGGACACCACAAAACTCCTGTGGCTCAAACTTTGCCATTGGGTTCTCCAAAAGCAAATCAATCACAAACCGACCCCAAAGGTAGCTTTTCAGCTCCTCCTTCTTTTCCGGATCGAGCAGTGGTGCCAATAAGGACTCGCCACCCGTTTTCTCAACAATGGCCGCCATCAGTTTTTTGTCGGGCTCGGTAATCAAGTAGTACTCTGTCAGCATCTGACGGATCGAAGCTTCACCACCTTTTGGGTGGGTCACGACTTCATCCCCCGTAAAGCCCAACGCCGCTAGCGTGTCGCTGACCAAAACCGGGTCATTGGTTCCAAGCACAGCCAAACTATCGCCAGGGAGGTACTCTAAGCCGGATCCGGATAAATCGATCTCGTAATGCCGCGTGTTTTTTGGCGCCTCTGGTGTCGATAGATCATACGCTTGCTTCAGATGCGCGATGAACGGGTTCTTGACGTTATAGACCGGTTTTCCAGGGACGGGGGTGCTCATGAGTGTCAAAAAAGGGTCGGCAGAATAGGGGTTGGACAGTAGATGTCAACTTGGTGGGCCAACCCTGAGGAGCAAGAGCCGTGCCGGAACCGCGTTTCGTCGCCACCCGGCCGATGATAAGGATGAGTACCTATTTGATCTCTTTGGCTTCCGCATCTCCCAACTTCAGCATCGGCTTCGTCCCTTCCGCAGTGACTTCGAGGCCTACCCAGTGGCCTGCGATGGCGTGCGCTGGAAAGCCACAGGCAAACGCATACTCGCCCTCTTCATCAGCCGTGAAGGTGAACTTCGCTTTCGATACGGCAATGCCTTGAATGTGTTTTTCGACCGCGCCACCCTCAAACCAGGGCTCGGCCACTTGAAGTTTTTTAGTGTCCGCCTGCTCGATCACAATGGCACTGTGTGGCACCGGGCTGGGATTGATGAACTCCACCTCAACGGTCCAGCCCACCGGCACGAACCAAGTCGCGGCGCCTTTCGAGTAGCCGTTGAAATTCATTCCGTGATTGTCGTCTGAAAAGGTGGCGATCAGGACCACTTTCACGGTCTTCGGTTTGTCTCCCAACTTCATGAAGTCCACCTCAGTGAGGCCCTCATACAGCTCTTTCTTCAGCCCGGGAACCGAGCCATGTGCGGCGTGTGCGGCATGAGGATCCGTCGCGGGCTTCACCTCTTGGGCGGAAAGATTCGCAGCCAAGAGACTGGATGAAAGGAGGAGCGGGAGAAGGCGGATTGGCATGATCAAGGACGATTTATACGCTAGGAGGCGCGTTTTTCTACCTTCGGTCCAGCAATTCGCTGCTGTTTCTCCTTCAATCGTCGGACGTCACTGGGGCGTCGTTTCGTCTGCCAACACCAGCACAAAGAGCAATTGGCCATCCCGCCACTTCGGACCAGAAATAAAAAGCGGGCTCTTGGGCCGCAAGAGTGCGTCGGTTTTTAGAAGCACCTGCTCTTGTCGCCAAAATTGCAAATGCAGGTGCACCCCTCCCCCGGCATCTGGCCCCTTGGAGTCGACTTTCAAAAACAAATCCGCCGAAGGCACCACCCACGACTCATATTCCCGAAAGACGTCCTGCGTGTGCTGTCCGACAATCTCGAAGTGCGTCCACGGAAAGACTTTGGCCAACTTTTGATCCATATCCGGCAGAAACTTCGACGGCTCTGACTTCACGCCGGTAAGCTTTTCCTTTGAGTCCGTGGCATAAACCAACGCCCCCCAAACCTTGCCATCCGTGGCGGGCCGAGCGGCCGGACTGGCCGGCGGTGGCACTGGCTGGGCTGACAGCCAGGGCGTGCCGCTTGCGACAAGCCAAACCACAACCAAGAGGAAAAGAGAGCGATTCATGGGGGTCTAACTGCGGGGCACCCATAGACGGGGCTGATTTCTCGCATCGCGCGTCATGACCACCTCAACCTCGCCCGAAGGACCCGAAAAAGCCGTGCTCATCGAGGCAGGATCAGTCAGCCCACTGTCCAAATGCCAGCCCACCACCTTGCGGTCCGCCGGCAATTCTTCCAAACCTTCCAGCATCAACACAGTCGCTTCGGCCGCGTCAGAATGAAACGCATTCACCACCACTTTTGGATTCGGCGCATAAGTGCTCATCACCAGCGTGTTCGACTCAGAGCTCGGTGCCTCATCTCGCCGCACGGCCAAAAGGGCAACCACCACCGCTGCGGCACCGATCAGCCACGGCATTCGAAGCCAGCCCAGCCACGGGCTCGCCGCAACAGGCACGGACCGACGCTCTTCAGCCTCCATCTGCGACAGCCTCACTTGAATTTGAGAGTTGAAAAAATCCGCATGCGGAATGCTCATCTCAGCGGGCAGCTCCTGCTTGAGCATCGCGCTGAGATGACGGGCAGCTTCCACTTCGGCTTGCAGGCCAGGGTCACCGGCCAACTCTCGCTCAAACGCGGCACGTTCGCCGGCGGGCATTTCCCCATCCAGCCAGCGCATCCAATCAGGCGGCGTGGCATCTTGATTCTCTGGTGTGGTTTTCATGGGCGTAGATCGTGTAGGATTTCCTGGAGTTTTTTGCGTGCGTAAAAGAGACGGGACATGACCGTGCCGACGGAGCATTTCATGGCGCTAGCGATTTCCTCATAGGCGAGACCTTCGACCTCCCGCAGCAGGATCACCTGCTGATGGTCGGGGGACAGCAGGGCAATTGCCTCGCGAATCCGCTGCCCCAACTCCGCCTGCTTCATCGCGGTATCGGGCGCCGGCACGGCTCGAGCCACCGTTTCCGCGCCAGCAGCTACCCCGTGGTCCGCCCTGGAATCATCAAATTCATTCCCGTCCGCCCGAATTTTTTTCTTCCTGAGCCAGTCGTAAGCCACGTTGTGAGTGATTCGGAACAGCCAGGTGTAAAACGCCGAATCGCCCTTGAAGCTGGACACCGCCCGCCAAGCCTTGATGAAGGCCTCCTGGGCGAGGTCCCACGCTTCGGTTTCATTTTGGACGAGATGATAAGCCATGGCATAGACCCGACCCCGGTATTTGGTCACCAGCGCGTCAAACGCACGGGTGTCTCCCGCTTGGCAGCGCCGAACCAGGTCGATGTCGAGGACGGCATCTTCTCCAGTTTCGGGCGCGGCAGCAGCGGCAGGCATTAAGGGGGCAAGGTAATGGTTTCGACGCCGGGGGCGAGGAGTTTATTCAAACGCTTTCATCCCTCTGGTTGACTCCCCGCCGCGAGCAAGCATTCTCCACTTACATCTTAACATGAAGCCATCCCTTCCGCTGCGTCTCGTCGTCGTCAGTTTCGCCTTGGTCACCTGCCTGTCCGCCGCGCCGGATTACCTCCAGGTCACCGACTTCGAAAGCCTCCAAAAACTCGCTCAGGAACTCGCCCGCGCTCCTTACGAAGCCCCACCTGCCAATTTGGACCCCTTCTACGAAGGCCTGAAATACGACGACCATCGGCAAATCCGTTTCATCCCTGAAAAAGCCCTCTTCACCAGCCCTGACGACACCTTCCGCGTCGAATTCTTCCACCCCGGCTGGATGTTTAAAAAACCCGTCGGCTTCTTCAACCTCGTCCCCGGCAAGACCGAACCCATCCCCTTCGACACCAAACTCTTCGACTACGGCGGCGTCAAAGTCCCCGCCAACGCAGCCGCTCCTTCCGGATACGCCGGCTTCCGCATCCTCGCGCCAAATAGCGTGGCCGACCGCCGCTTCGAGTTCCTCGTCTTCATGGGTGCCAGCTACTTCCGCTCCGTCACCACCGAACTCGGCTATGGCATCTCCGCCCGAGGCGTCGCCGTTAACACCATCGGCGGTGCGCCGGAAGAGTTCCCCGACTTCACCCATTTTTGGATCGTCCCCCCCGCCAAGGACGACAAACTCTTTACCTGCCTCGCCCTCCTCAACGGACCCAGCATCACCGGTGCCTACCGCTTCTCCACCATGCCCGGCAAAACCACTGGCATGTTCGTCACTGGCAGCCTCTACGTGCGCAAACCCGTCAAAATGCTCGGCCTCGCCCCCTTCTCCTCCATGTTCTGGTATGGCGAGAACACCCACCCGAAACCCTACGACTTCCGCCCCGAAGTCCATGACTCCGACGGCCTCCAGATCGAAGTCGAAGGCGGCCCCACCCTCTGGCGTCCCCTCGACAACGGCCGCGACATGCGCCTCAGCTTCTTTGAGGTACCCAAATTAAAAGGCTTCGGCCTCGGCGAACGCGACCGGGACTTCAAGAACTTCGAGGATCTCGAAGCCAACTACCACCTCCGCCCCGCCGTCTGGGTCGAGCCCATCAAAGGCTTTGGCGAGGGCAGCGTCGGTCTCGTCGAACTCTCCACCGGTGAGGAGACCTGGGACAACATCGTTGCCTTCTGGCAGCCCAAAACCATCCCCACCACACCCGAAGAACCTCTCAACTTCGAATACCGCCTCGACTGGCTTGAGGAACATGTCCCGGGCCTCCTCGCCAAAGTCCTCGCCACCCGGCGCGGCTTCGTCATGAAGTCCACCACCGACCACCTCTACGTCGTCGATTTCTCCCGCGGCCTTACTGACCCAGCTCCGCCCGCCGATTGGGTGCCCGAAGTCAAAGTGGAGCTCACCGGTGGCGACAAAGCCGAGGTCCTTGACGCCCGAGTCATGAAAAATCCCGAAACCAAAGGCTGGCGTGCCTTCTTCCAAATCCGCGTCCCAGAAAGCTCAAAGCTTATCGAAATGAGCGCCGAACTCAAACAAGCCGAAAAGACCATCTCCGAGAAGTGGGTCTATCAGTGGCGCCGATGAAAAATCGAGGCTGATCAAGCCAAATCTCTATCACCGTCTTCCTCATTGGAAGGTTCGGCTGTGCGTTCCTCGGCAGGAAGTTCCTGTCTTGCAGGCTGGGGTTGAGTCGAGCGCGATTCGTCCCTACGGCGCTCCTCGGGCAAAGACGAGCCCGAGACAGAACTCAACCGCCGCTGCCGCTGCCTAATGAAGATCTCAGCAAGCTTGAAGCAGCGATTCGTCAGCTTCTCAGCGTCCGTATCATCCACGAAAGTCACCCCTTCCTCGCGCAACTCGGCGGAAAAGAGCTGCCAGGCTTTATCCGAAAGCTCTCGCAGATCAAACGATGGCCGCTCAGGACGTGGTGCGGGGGGTCGATCCCATCGGTCCGGCCTGTCAGACCGCTCGGGGCGATTGGGTCGCGGGCCACGATCACGATCACGATCACGATCATAAGGCCGTTGATCCCGGTCGTGCGGACGCGGCTCACGATCATACGGCCGCTGATCTCGATCCTGCGGACGTTGGTCACGCCGGGGCTCACGTTGCGGGTTTGACGAATGTTCCTGGCGCACCCCGCTATCCTCCCTCGGGGGAGCGGCATCGGGCTGAGTGTCACTCGATTCGGAATGCACCTCGCTCAAAACAGCCTTTGGTGGCTGAATTTCGGCAGGCTCCACCGCCTCAATCTTTGGCTCTTCTGCGGGAATCTCCTCCTCTGGTTCGACCTTTCTGTCACGCACCCTGCCGCCACGATAGGCCGCAGGGTTCTTTCTCGCAAAAGCCGGCCGCCCGCCTGCACGCGGTGGTGCCGCCTCACTAGCCTTTGAAACCGCCTTCTTGGCCGCTGAGGAAGAGGCTGCCCGGCGAGGTGTGGGGGCGGAGGGAGGGGGCGTGTCGGAAGGTGTTGGATTGGTCACGGGTATGGAAATGGAGTCGATGCTAGTGCCTATTGTGGGCTTTGGCCAGTCACAGTCTCAGAACTGATGCGTTCGTTCTAGTGGGAGGTCGCCTTTTCAGATCCCAATCCAGTATGTGCCCGCACCCTCAGCTCAGCGAACTTCGCCTCCGCAGCTGGATCACGCGCCGTCAGGATCGTGCCCAACCAGGCGGCCAGAAAACCGATGGGAATGCTCACAATCCCTGGATTCTCCAAGGGGAAAATCGCCCCCGCCTTGCCAAACACGCCGTTCGGGCTCAGCATGATTAGCACAATCGACGAAATCAACCCCACCGCCAGCCCAGCCACTGCCCCACTCGTGTTGAATCGCTTCCAAAACACACTCAGCACAATCACCGGCAAATTCGCCGACGCCGCCACCGCAAACGCCAGCCCCACCAGGAATGCCGCATTCACGCTGGGCCCCAGATAAATCGCGATCCCGATACTCACCGCCCCCACACAAAACGCCGTGATCCGGGCCACCCGAATCTCCATCCCCGGCCGGTTCTCTTTGCCGTGATGAATCACGTTCGAATAAAAATCATGCGCAAACGACGCGCTCGCACTCATCGTCAAACCGGCCACCACCGCCAGGATCGTCGCAAAAGCCACGGCACTGATAAACGCAAAGAAAAGCTCGCCACCCAGATGCTTGGCCAGGATTGGTGCCACCATGTTGGTATCCGGTTTACCCTCGGCTGTGAGAATTTCGGCCTTCTCCAAGATCGTCGCCGCCCCAAAACCAAAGAACGTCGTCATGATGTAGAACGCCCCAATGATCGCCATCGCCCAGACCACGCTCGACCGCGCCGTCTTCGCATCCGGCACCGTGTAAAAACGCACCAAAATGTGAGGAAGTCCCGCCGTTCCCAGCACCAGCCCCAGACACAGCGAAATCAAATCCAGCGGCCCCCAGGGCCCCGCAGCCGCGACCCCAAACTTCAGACCCGGCTCCATCAGATTTTTAGGCTCCGCCGTGCCACCGTAGTCCGCATGTGCCACCGCGTTGAAGAACTTGGTGAAGCTGAACTCATGGAACTGCAGCACCAAAAAGCTCAATAGCAGCGCCCCAGCGATCAACAGCAGCGCCTTGATGATTTGCACCCACGTCGTCGCCAGCATCCCGCCAAACACCACGTACACCAGCATCAGTACCCCCACTCCCACCACCGCCGGTGCAAACGGCAGTCCAATCAACCGCTGAATGATCACCCCAGCACCCACCATCTGAGCGATCATATAAAAGGTCGAAACCGTCAGTGTGCTGAGCGATGCCAGCGCCCGCACCGGACGAGGCTTCAGCCGATACGCCAACAAATCCGCCATCGTGTACTTGCCCGCATTGCGCAATGGCTCCGCCACGACCAGCAGCACCGTGATGTAAGCCACCAGAAACCCCACCGAATACATGAACCCGTCGTAACCCGAGAAACAAATCATCCCCGAGATGCCCAAAAAGCTCGCCGCACTCATGTAGTCGCCCGCCACCGCCAAACCGTTTTGCCAGCCCGTGATGCTTCGGCCTGCGGCAAAGTAGGCGCTCGCCCCGGTGTTTTTCTTGGCCGCCCAAAAAGTGATGAGCAGCGTGAGTCCCACGAAAGCGAGGAACATGATCAAAGGAGCATTAGCCATGGAAAGAGAGAGAATCGGGAGTTGAGAGGGGAAGGCGAGGGAGGAACAGAGCATCAAGAATCATTCGTGACCCTGAATGATGGCCGCAGCGGACTTGTCCCACTTCGCCGCCACGCGGACATACAGAAAGGCCATGATCCACGCCATCAAGAACTGCGACAGAGCGAATACATAAGCGATGTTCACCTCGCCCCAGACTTTCGTTTTCATCAAGTCCGGCCAGTAACCGACCAGAATGGGTAACGCCAAGTAGAACAGCATGAAGAACACCAACGACGGCACGATGAACTGGCGCTTGCGCACCAGCAACGCGCGAAATTCAGGCTTCGCCTCCAACTTTTCCCAGTCGGGATTCAGTGCGGGCGAAGGGGCATCGAGAGGGCTTTGGCTCATGAGGGCGCCAGCCTAGGGAGTCGCAACGCTTCTGGCAAGAACTTCCGAAGCCCCCTGACCGCCTACTTCAAAGCCTCCGCCAGCCACGCCCGCAACCGTGCCCGCTCCGGGATGGGCCGCAGTACCCACGCATCCGTGTGATTGCGATACGGCATCGCCACAAATGTCCATTCCCCCTTTACCCCCGTGCCCTTCAAATAAGTCTCCGTCTGTCCTGTTCCTCCCTCATGGCTGACCCATTCCGGCCGATTCCCCAACCTCCTCAGCCGCTCCAACGCCGATCCCCGGTCCGCCCCCGGATACGGCCACTTTTCTACCACCCCGTCAAAATGACTGTGACAAACGAACGCCCGCCACAGTCTCGACATCGCCTCATCATGCAATCCGATGTAATGGCACCCGATGCTCCCGCGCGAAAACCCCGCTAGCACCACGCGCTCCGAATCACCGCCAAACCGCTCGCACACCTCCGCCACCGTCGCCTTCAGATATCGCTTGGTCTCCTCCACATCCCCCCACCACTTCACCGCGTTCCGCTTGGCCCCATCCCCCGCCACCTCCACAAAAGGCGCACACACCCAAATCATCCCGCGCCCACCGCTCATCCCGTATCCCAGCAGACAACCAGCCACCGAACCGTCGCAAACATCCCCATATTTGTTCTTGTAGCCCCCGTTCCCCGCCAACTCCACAACCACCGGCCACCGCGACGTCGCCGTCCACTCCGGCGGCAACCAAAGCGAATGATGCACCTCCGTCCCCTCCCAACCCGTCGTCACCGCTCGCACCCTTTTACCCGCCTCAGGACCGTCCGTCACCATGACAGGCACCTCCAAATCCGCCGCCACCGAAGTCACATCCGGCAGCTCTTGGCCCACCATCATCGTCGGCAAAAAACAGAGCCCCGGCAGCCACCCCGAAAGACATTTCAGCATCATCCCCCAGACTACCACGTTCTCGCCCCATCCTCCAAGCCCCACCCTTCCACGACAAAAATTTCCACCTCCAAGACACATTTTCCTTTACGAACCTCCCAAAAAGGCACAAAAGTGTTCTCAAGAACATCTATTCTGGATCGTTTTTGTCTCATTCACCCTATTCTATCCCTCACACCATGGCTCGATCCCCCTCCAAAGACAGTGACTCCGGCGCTCAAAAACTCGCCGACGCCCGTGCCCGAAACCTCGACCTCGCCATCCAGCAGATCCAAAAGGACTTCGGCGAAGGCGCCATCCTCCGCATGGGCGACGACAAAATCGTCGACGTCTCCGTCATTCCCACCGGAAACCTCCTCATCGACCAGGCCCTCGGAGTCGGCGGTTTCCCCCGGGGCCGGATTGTCGAAATCTACGGCCCTGAATCTTCCGGTAAAACCACCCTCACCCTCACCGCCATCGCCCAAGCCCAAAAAGCCGGTGGCCTCGCCGCCTTCATCGACGTCGAACACGCCCTCGATCCCGGCTACGCCCGCCGCCTCGGTGTGAACATGGACGAATTGCTCGTCTCCCAGCCCAGCTCCGGTGAAGAAGCCCTTCGCATCTGCGAAACCCTCGTCCGCTCCAACGCCCTCGAAGTCGTCGTCCTCGACTCCGTCGCCGCCCTCGTCACCCGCCAGGAACTCGATGGCGAAATCGGCGACTCCACTGTCGGCGCCCAGGCCCGCCTCATGTCCGCCGCCATGCGGAAACTCACTTCCATTATCTCCAAGGCCCGCACCTGCGCCATCTTCACCAACCAAATCCGTGAAAAAATCGGCGTCATGTTCGGCAACCCCGAAACCACCCCTGGCGGCAAGGCCCTCAAATTCTACGCCTCCATGCGCCTCGACATCCGCCGCATCGGCGCCATCAAAACCAGCGATGGCACCGTCACCGGCAACCGCACCAAAGTGAAGGTCGTCAAAAACAAGATGGCCCCCCCCTACACCGAGGCCGAGTTCGACATCATGTACAACGAGGGCATCTCCAACGTCGGCTCCCTGCTTGACCTCGCCCTCGACTTCGACCTCCTCCAAAAACGCGGCTCCTGGATCAGCTACAAAGGCAGCCAACTTGCACAGGGGCGCGACGCCGCCAAGGAAGCCCTGCGCAACGACCCCACTCTCTACGCCGACATCGAGGTTGAGGTGAAAAGCAAACTCAAGGACAAGCGCGACCTCGCCGCCGGCCCAAGCCGCCCAAGCGCCAGCGCCGCCGCCCCTGCCGACGTCGTCGAAGAGTAACCAATCCCCTGCTGGAGCTGGGCTTAGACCGTTTCAAGACCCGGTCTAAAGAGTCAAGGAGTGCTGTTGTTGGGCCCCTTGGCTCTTGATGCGTCTCAAACAGCCACCGTTAACCGACGATCCGCCGGTCTGAAATGCACCGGTGCCTCACCCCGCAGCTCACCGTCCAATTCCATCGGTACCCTCGCTCCCTTCGAAGTTGGATCACTTGCCCTCACCGTGAACTCTCTCGCCTGCAGATACTCAAGATCCTCGCTCGGCGAGTAGCCACTCGTCGTCAACCGACGCACCAACTGGGCTAACTCCCACGGACCCACCTGGTGAAAAACCAACACATCCAGCAGCCCATCATGGGAGTCCGCGCGCTCAAACAACCGAAACGGCCCTCCGTAATGGTGCCCGTTGCCCACCAAAACCAATGACCCCACCCGCGGTGCCTCTCCCGGCACCTCCACCGTCAGCATGGGTGATTTCCCCCGCATCACCCGAAGCGCTGAAAGCACGTAACTCAAAGGCCCAAGCCGCTTCTTCGCCTCCCACGTCGTTTGGCGAATGATCTCCGCATCGACACCCACCCCAGCGAGTTGGATGAAAAAATGCTCGTTCGCCCTCCACAAATCGACCTCGCGCGTGTGGCCGGACGCAATCCTCTCCCAGCAAGAAACCAAATCGTTCCCGGGCAACTCTAGCTCCAAAGAAAACACATTCATCGTCCCCATCGGCAGCACCCCCAACCTCGCCTGCTCAGCTCCCGGAGCCTTCGCCGCATTCGCCAAGCAAAGCCCCTGCAGCACCTCATTCATCGTCCCATCGCCTCCTGCCGCCACAATCAAAGGGTGACCTTCCTTCACCAGCCCCTCTGCCAAAAGCTGGGCATCTCCCGGACGACTCGTCAGATGCACCCGTGGCGACGGCTGCAACGCCTCAATCGCCGCCAAACGCCGCGCCGCCTTCGTGCTGCGCGCAGCCGGATTCAAAATAACCGGGATCGATTCCGCCATGCGCCGCAGTCTATCGACTCAAACCGATCCCCACGCCAGTGACACTTTCCATCCAATCGAAACGACACGCAAATCCGCAGGCCCACCGAACCCCCTCAAAAACCACCCGAAAGAACTCAAACCGCCCCCCCGTAGTCGATTGGTCAGACCACCTGATGAATCATGATGACCCTCCCCACCATCGACCGCCCCCCCTCCCTTGTCGAAAAGGTCTCCCAAAGCCTCGCCGCACTCGTCCGCAGTGACACCCACGAAGAAAACACCCGCCTCCCCACCGAACGCGAACTCGCCACCCAACTCGGTGTGAGCCGCAGCGTCATCCGCGAAGCCACCAAACGCCTGGAGCAACAAGGCCTTCTCGAAATCCGCCATGGCCTCGGCATCCACACCGTCAACCGACTTCACAAGCCCCTCACGGACACCCTCCATATCCTGGTCCCAGACGAAATGGACCGCCTCCGCCAACTCCTCGAACTCCGACTCATCGTCGAGCCCGAAAACGCCCGACTCGCCGCCGAACGCGCCACCGAAGATCAACGCATCGCCCTACGCGCCACCCACCAACATCTGGTAAACGCAAAAACACCAGCGGACTCCGTCGCTGCTGACATGGACTTTCATCGCCTTCTTGCGGTCGCCTCCGGCAATCAAATTGCCGCCCTCATCCTCCACTCCCTCTCCGATCTCCTCCAAGCCAGCCTCAACCGTGGCTACCGCCGAGTCACACCGCACACCGCCATCCATCAACACCATCTCATCATCTCAGCCATCGAAAATCGCAACCCCGCCGCTGCCGCAGACCTCACCCGCCAACACCTGATCTCCGCCCGCACCGACCTCGGTCTCGACCCGGCATCTCCCTCCGCGCCATGAACCTCCTCCAACGCCGCCAATTCCTCAGCCAAATGACCACCGGCCTCACCGGTGTCGCACTCTCCCGGCTCATGGCCGACCCGCCCAAACACCAACCGCACTTTCCACCAAAGGCCAAGCAAGTGCTGCAAATCTTCTGCCCAGGCGCCGCCTCGCACGTCGACCTGTGGGACCACAAACCCATGCTGGAAAAGTATCACGGCACACCCCTCCCAGGTGCCACCGAGGTCACCTTCCAGGGCAAAAACGGCAACCTCATGAAATCCCCTTGGGCCTTCCAACCCGCCGGTCAAAGCGGCAAACGGATCAGCTCCATGCTGCCTCACATCGCCCGTCATGCCGATGACATGGCCTTCATCCACAGCATGACCAGCCGCACGAATACCCACGGGCCCGGCTGTGTGAACATGAACTCCTGCTTCACCCGCGATGGCTTCCCCAGCGCAGGCTCCTGGGTCAGCTACGGCCTCGGCAGCCTCAATGACAACCTGCCCACCTACATCTCCATCCAGGACCTCCGCGGCGAGCCCCCCAACGGCAAGGCCAACTGGAGCAACGGCTTCCTCTCCGCCGAACATCAAGGCATTTCCATGGCCGCCCAGCAGACCCTCCGCAACCTCGCTCGACCCTCCTCGATCCCACCCGCCACCGAAAAAGCCACACGCGACTTCCTCCACCTCATCAACTCCCAGCACGCCGACGCCCGCGCCGAAAATGACGAACTCCGCGCCCGCATGGCCGCCTACGAACTCGCCGCCAAAATGCAGCTCACCGCGCCGGAAGTCAGCGATCTCTCGCACGAGCCAAAACACATCCAGGACCTCTACGGCACCAACGACAGCAACAAACTCAAAGCCGCCTATGCCAAAAACTGCCTCCTCGCACGTCGCTTCCTCGAGCAAGGCGTCCGCTACGTCAGCCTCTACT
Organism: Verrucomicrobiaceae bacterium; assembly: GCA_029865835.1. GTDB lineage: Bacteria > Verrucomicrobiota > Verrucomicrobiia > Verrucomicrobiales > Verrucomicrobiaceae > JAGRPD01. Next base: position 7,489 of record JARXAL010000221.1, on the reverse strand, counting down.
GCGCCTCACGCGCCAGCGCCGTCGACGGCCTCCTCAACTGGGATGCCCACAAAACCCTCAAAGCCGACTACGAGCGCCATTGTCCCATCTTCGATCAACCCACCGCCGCCCTCCTCACCGATCTCAAACAACGCGGCATGTTGAACGACGTCCTCGTCGTCTGGTGCACCGAGTTCGGCCGCATGCCCACCCATCAGGAAGGCACCAGCGGACGCGATCACAACCCCGACGCCTTCACCACCTGGATGATGGGCGCCGGTGTCAAAGGCGGCGTCAGCTATGGCGAGACCGACGAATTCGGCCGCCGCGCCGCCGTCGATATCACCACCGTCTACGACTTCTACGCCACCGTGCTCCACCTCCTCGGACTCGATCACGAAAAACTCACCTACTACCACAACGGCGCCAACCGCCGCCTCACCGACGTCCACGGCCACGTCCTCCAGAACATCCTTGCTTGATCGATGAAACCCCTTCCATTCATTCTCTTCGTCTCGTCGACCACCCTCGCCGCCGACCCAGCAGGCATCGCCTTCTTCGAGCAAAAAGTCCGACCCATCCTTGTCGAGCATTGCTACTCCTGCCACAGCGCCGAAGCCAAAAAACTCAAAGGTAACCTCTACCTCGACTCCAAAGCCGGTTGGGAAAAAGGCGGTGACAGTGGCGAGCCCGCCATCCTCCCCGGCAACCCAGAAGCCAGCCTCCTCATCCGCACCATCCAGCATCTCGAAGAAGACCTCGAGATGCCCCCCAAAAAACCCAAACTCCCCGACTCCGTCATCGCCGATCTCGTCTCCTGGGTCCAAATGGGCGCCCCCGATCCCCGCGATGGCGCTAAGATCGAAGCCAAGCGCGGCGACAAAACCTGGTGGTCCCTCCAGCCGAACAAAACCGACCTCAACACCGCACCAGACATCGATGACTTCATCGCCGCCAAACTAAAAGAAAAGGGCGTCAACTTCAATCCCCCCGCCGACCCGCGCACCCTCATCCGTCGCATGACGTATGACCTCCACGGCCTCCCGCCCACCCCCGAGGAAGTCGAGGCCTTCGCCAAGGATTGCCAGACCAACACTAGAGCCAACAAAGAACTCATTGAGCGCCTCCTCGCCTCTCCTCGCTACGGAGAGCGCTGGGGCCGCCATTGGCTGGATGTCGTCCGCTTTGGCGAATCCAACGGCTTCGAACGCAATTTCATCATCGACGATCTCTACCCCTTCCGCGACTACGTCATCCGCTCCATCAACGAGGACAAACCCTTCAATCAACTCATCACCGAGCACCTCGCCGGTGACGTCATCGGCAAAGGCAAGCCCCACATCGAAGTCGGCAGCGCCTTCCTCGTCGCTGGTCCCTATGATGACGTCGGCAACCAGGACAAAGTCGCGCAGGCAAACATCCGCGCCGCCACGCTCGACGACATGATCACCGCCACCAGTGGCGCCTTCCTCGGCCTCACCATCAACTGCGCCCGCTGCCACGACCACAAATTCGACCCCATCCCCACCGAAGACTACTACCGCCTCCGCGCCGCCTTCGAAGGCGTAACCCACGGCCGAAGAACCGTCGCCACAAAGGAACAACAAGCCGCCTACACAGCCTCCATCAAACCCCTCAATCAGAAGTTGAATCTCCTCACGACCGAGCGCGATCAACTCGAAGCTGACATCGAAAAACGCGCCAAAGCCGCCTTTGCTCAAGCCAAGTTCACAAGGCCCAAAATCGACCCATTCGGCACCGATGAATCCTTCTCACCCATCGAAGCCAAACACATCAAATTCATCATCCGCAGCTTCAGCAGTGACTTTCAATCCAAGGCCGCAAAGGGTGGTGGGGGCAAACTCACCGAGTTCCAAGTCTGGAATACCGACAACCGCAACGTCGCCCTCGCCACCAACGGCACCATCGCCGAAGGCGCCAAATCCACCACCGCTGAAGACTTCCCTGAGGCCTACGGTCCTCAATACTGCATCGACGGTCAGCGCGGCGAAGCTTGGTTCATCGGCAGCCCGCCCGAACTCAGGCTCACCCTCGCTAAGCCCGAAACCATTCATCGCATCACCTTCATCAATGCACGCGGAGATCGCGATACCGATGAAAGCAAAGTCCGCGGCGCCAGTCCCACCGAGTATGAAGTTCAAGTCAGCCTGGACGGCCAAACTTGGACCACCGTCGCCACCGATGAAGACCGTGAACCCTGGTCTCCCGGGCACGGCATCGCGCGCGCCCGCCGCAGCGTTATCACCGCCGACGAACAGAAGAAGCTCACCGCCTTAGGCCAACAAATCCTCGCCACCCAAACGAAGCGCAACGCCGTGCCCCCACTTCCCCAAATGTGGGTCGGCACACACGCCCAACCCAAAGAGCCCACTACCGTCCACAAAGGCGGCGACCCCATGAAACCCGGCGACCCCGTCGTTCCCGCCAGCCTCGCCGTCCTCAATCAAGTCACCAAACCCTACCAACTTCCCCTCGACGCCGAAGAAGGCCAGCGCCGCCTCACCCTCGCCCAATGGATCACCAGCGACGAAAATCCCCTCACATCTCGAGTCCTCGCCAATCGCATCTGGCAGCACCACTTCGGGACCGGCATCGTCGATACGCCCAGTGACTTCGGCTACCTCGGCAGCAAACCCACCCACCCTGAATTGCTCGACTACCTCGCCGCCAAACTCGTCGCCAACGGCTGGAAACTCAAGGACCTCCACCGTGAAATCCTCCTCTCAAAAACCTATCAGCAAAGCGCCGCAGGCCATCCAGACGGTCTCAAGCTCGACAAATCCGCCCGCCTCCTCTGGCGCTTCCCGCCCCGCCGCCTCAGCGCCGAAGAACTCCGCGATACCCTGCTCACCGTCACCGGTCAGATGAAGCTCGAACCTATGGGCGGCCCCGGCTTCCGCCTCTACAAATTCACCCAGAACAACGTCTGCACTTACTTCCCGCTCGACGCCCACGGCCCCGAAACCTATCGCCGCGCCGTCTATCATCAAAATGCCCGCGCCAGTATCGTCGATGTCCTCAATGACTTCGACCTCCCCGACATCGCCTTCGCCGCCCCAAAACGCGCCAACACTACCACCCCGCTGCAAGCCCTCACCCTGCTCAATCACAGCTTCACCCTCGACATGGCCAAGTCCCTCGCGGCCCGCATCCAATCCGCCGACCCCGTCACAAAAGCCTACTCCCTCACCTTCCAACGCCCCCCATCAGAAAAAGAACACCAAGCCGCCACTCAACTCATCACCACCCACGGCCCAGAAGCCTTCTGCCGCGCCCTCTTGAACGCCAACGAACTCCTCTATCTCGAATGAAGCACGTTACCGTTCCCCCGTGCCCAATGATGAAAGCCCTCCTCATCCACCTTCTCACCCCGCTGCTGCTTGCTCTAGCCGGACTGCATGCCGCCGCCGCTTCACCGCCAGCGGACAAGCCGAATATCCTTTTGTTCATAGCCGACAACTGGTCCTGGCCCCACGCCGGCGTCTTGGGCGATCCCACAGCGAAAACACCCGTGTTCGACCGCATGGCTCGTGAGGGCGTTTTGTTCAACCATGCCTTTTGTCCAGTCCCGTCCTGTTCGCCCACCCGTTCGTCCATTCTAACAGGACGCGCCGCACACCAACTCAAAGATGCCGCCAGCCTGTGGAGCGCCTTCCCGAGAAAGCTGAAAGTCTTCACCGATGCCCTGCGCGCCGCAGGTTACGAGGTCGGCTTTAGTGGCAAAGGCTGGTCCCCAGGCAACTACAAGGACTTTGGCTGGACCGAAAATCCGGTGGGCAGACAGTTCAAAGATTTTGCCGAGTTCATGGCGCAGCGTGACCCGGCGAAGCCCTTCTTCTTTTGGAGCGGCAATACCGACACCTCCCTGAACAAATGGCGCTACGAACCGGATGGCTGGGCGGGCCTCGACTCCGCTTCCGTCAAGGTGCCGCCCGAGTTGCCCGACTCGCCCACCGTCCGCACCAACCTCCTCGCCTACTACGGCGCCGTCGGTCGCGTGGATGCGGATGCCGGCCGTTGTGTCGCCGAACTCGAAAAGCGCCATCTCCTCGATGAAACCCTCGTCGTTTACACCAGCGACAACGGCTGGCAAATGCCCCGGGGCCTGGCCAATTGCTACGACACCGGCACCCGTGTGCCGCTCGCAATTCGCTGGGGCAGCAAGCTCCAGGCCGGTCGCCAAGTGGATGACTTCATCAATCTCACCGATCTGGCCCCCACCTTCCTCCAAGCCGCGGGTTTGAAGCCCGCTGACGAAATGACCGGACGCAGTTTTCTCGAGGTGCTGCTCGGCCAAACCTCCGCCACTGCGCGCGACCACGTCTTCGTGGAACGCGAGCGCCACGCCAATGTCCGGCGAGGTGACCTGAGCTATCCCATCCGTGGCATCCGCACCAAGGACTTCCTCTACCTCTGGAACATGCGCTCCGACCGCTGGCCCGCAGGCGACCCAAAGGCCTATTTCGCCGTGGGGGACTATGGGGACGTGGATGGCTCGCGTGCAAAGGCGTTCATCCTCGCCAACCTCGACCAGCCGGAGATGAAAAAGTTCTTCGACCTCTCTTTCGACAAGCGCCCCGGTGAGGAGCTGTTCGACCTGCGCACCGATCCACACCAACTCACCAACGTCGCCAACCGCGCCGAATATGCCGCCACCCGGCAGGACCTTCGCGCCCGCGTCGAGCGTTGGATGCGCGACACGGCCGACCCACGAGTGGACCCCACCAATGATGCGTGGGACAAATACCCCTACTTCGGCGGAGCCGTGGTGGACAAAGACGGCAATCCGTTGCCAAAAGGAAAGGGCAAAACAAAACCATGAGAGCCAAAATGAAATTCCCCTTCGCTGCGATCGCCATTCTTTCGACCGCGCTCAACGCTGCCGATACCCCGAAACCTTTTCTGATCCACGAAACGTTCGATGCCCCTTTTGACGCCAGTCGATTCACGACGCCAATCCCAAACAAAAACACCGAAGTGCGGGATGGAGTGCTTTGGACGCGCGGCTCCAGCGGTGGAAAATACCCTCCGATGGTTTATCTGCCCGTCGAAGGCAGCGACCTCACCATCTCGTTTCGATATCGGCATTTGGCCGCAGGCGGTTGGCTTTGGTTCTTTGTCGATGGTGATGACGGTTTCGGCAGCGTCGATCACATGCTGCGCGTGAAGTTGCTTCGGGAAGGTGTGCAACTGGAGGTGGATGCGCATTCCAAGGACGAGCACCATCCACTGCGTCAGAACAAGCGGCCTGCGGATCAAGTCAGCGGTGCGTATCGACTGAATGAGCACCTCCCCTTGGAGAAAGTCGACTTGAAAAGCAATGATTGGCATGAGGTCAAACTCGCCTTTCATGGGGAACAAGTACTCATGAGCATCGATGGCAATCGCTGGAGCAAGACGCTGACTCGGGCCAACTTCAATGCAGGCAAACGCAAGCTGCTGTGGATGCAGAGCGGCGGCGAGAAAGGGATCGAGATCGACGACGTTCACGTCCAAGCCACTCTGCCCACCCCCTAACCGCACAGCCATGCATCGACTCCTCACTCCCATCGCCCTCCTGATCCTCACTTTCACCTCAGTCGCTCTGGCTCAGACGGAAAAACCCCTGCTGCATGATAGCCCGCTGCCCGTCATCGCTACCCCGAGTTTTGCAGAGCCGTTGGTGGCTCCGTTTGTAACGTCAAAGGGCCAGTGGATCCCTTCAGACGGCGTCCTCAGTGTGGTCGATATCCCTGCGGAGAAGCACATCCCGGTGCTGCATCACAAAATCGGCCTCGGCAGCGCGGTGATCGAGTTGGAGTTCCGGTTGGATGGCGCTGGATCATTCCTCGTCGGCTGTGATTCAAACAAGCACGTGGGCCGCGTGGTGATCAACGCGAAGGGCCTCAGCATCGCCGAAGACTCGGTGAAACCTTCACACACCATCGCCGAACTCCCGCTCGCCGTGAAGCAAGGCCAGTGGCACAAGCTCCGCGTCGAGTGGAAAGACGACCAAATGGCCGCCCGTCTTGATGGCACCGAACTCCGCGCCCAACACCCCTACCTTGCCACAGCAAAAAGCCGCAGTTGGCTTGCCGCCTCACAGACGGTGAAAGTCCGCAACCTCAAGATCAGCGGCGAAGCCTCTCCCGTGAAACCTTGATCGGGCTGCTGCGGAAAATGCAGGACTGTCGCCGACTCGGGCGGGTGACTGGATCGATTGAAAGGGGCAGGGATTTTTGAACTTCCCTGGCGCCTTGGGCGTTGCGCACCGAGGTGGTCGCGCTAATGTCAGGGCTCCCAAATCCCTCTTCCGCTCATGTCCGCCAAAATCATCTACACCCTCACCGACGAAGCGCCACTCCTCGCCACCTACTCGCTGCTACCCATCGTGAAGGCCTTCACCAAGGCAGCGGGCATCGAAGTCGAAACGCGGGACATCTCGCTCGCCGGTCGCATTTTGGCCCAGTTCGGGCAGCAGGAGGACGACCTGAGCTACCTCGGCAAACTCTGCCTCGAACCGACCACGAACATCATCAAGCTCCCGAACGTCTCCGCATCCCAGCCGCAGCTCAAGGCCGCCATCGCCGAACTCCAGGCCCAAGGCTACAAACTCCCCGATCTGCCCGAAAACCCGCAGACCGACGAGGAAAAGGAAATCAAAGCCAAATACGCCAAGGTCATGGGCAGCGCCGTGAACCCCGTGCTGCGTGAAGGCAACAGCGACCGCCGTGCCCCGAAGGCCGTCAAAGACTACGCCAAAGCTCACCCGCACTCGATGGGCAAGTGGTCCGCCGATTCGAAGACCACCGTCGGCACCATGGGCAAAGACGATTTCTTCTCCAACGAGACGTCCGTGACCGTCAATGACGCCACCGAGGTCAGCATCACCTTCACCGCCAAAGACGGCACTCAGAAAGTCCTCCTCCCGAAACTCGCCCTCAAAGCCGGCGAGATCATGGACGCCACGAAGATGAGCAAGAAGGCCCTCGTCGCCTTCTTCGAGCAGCAGATCGCCAAGGCCAAGGCCGATGGCGTGCTCTTCTCGCTGCACATGAAGGCCACCATGATGAAGGTCAGCGATCCCATCATCTTCGGCCACGCCGTCAGCGTCTTCTTCAAAGACCTCATTGCCAAACACGCCGCCACGCTCGCCGAGATCGGTGTGAACTTTAACAACGGCTTCGGCGACCTCATCGCGAATCTCGACAAGCTCCCCGCCGACAAAAAAGCCGAAATCGAGGCCGACATCCAGGCCGCCTACGCCAGCGGCCCCGCCTTGGCCATGGTGAACAGCGACAAAGGCATCACCAATCTCCACGTGCCGAGCGACGTCATCGTCGATGCCTCCATGCCCGCCATGATCCGCGGCGGTGGTAAGATGTGGAATACCGCCGGCAAGGAGCAGGACACCCTCGCCGCCATCCCGGACAGCAGCTACGCCGGCATCTACCAGGCCACGATCGACTTCTGCAAAAAGAACGGCGCCCTCGACCCGAAGACCATGGGC
>JARXAL010000025.1 GCA_029865835.1 Verrucomicrobiaceae bacterium | reverse complement strand
AGGCGGGCGAGGTAGGTCAAGGAGCGGTCTTCACCGCGGCGGACGATGACGATGATTTGAGCGCGCTTTTCACCGACGTAGCCGGTGCTGGTGATGCGGCGCACGGCGTCTTCACTGGTGAGGGTGGTGCGGAGGGCGGCGGCGCGGTCGCCATCGATGCCGAGGAGGCGGAAGGCTTCGCTGTCGGAGATGCGCTGGTCATCTTCGGTGCCTGCGATGCCGTCGCCGCCGTCACGGCGGGAGATGAAGTTGTCGACGTCACCTTCATTGGAGCCGGAGACGGCCATCAAGACATCTTTGAAGGCGGTGCGGAGGTCAATGACGCCGTCGCCATAGACGGAGAAGTATTCGCGCCAGTCGGGCTTGAGTCTGTCAACGACATTCATGCCGCGGACGAGGAGCATTTCGTCGACGTTGATGAAGCCGAGTTGGCGGGGCATGTCATAGATGCCGAGGGATTCGTAGTAGCCGGATTCGGCGCCGTTGGGACGGGGTTCGTTATCGTTGTCCATCCAGTCGGCAAGGGATTCGACAGCGACGGAGGCTTGCTCGGCAGTGAGGCCCCAGTAGACGAAGAGGTTGGAGACGGACTCGCTGAGGCGGGAGTCGACCAGGAAGTTGATGGGGATGCGGGCGCCTTCGTAGTTGATGACGACGTCGAAGCCACTGTCGGTGCCGACTTTTTGTTTGAGGCAGGTATCGCCGCGGCGGGTTGAGGGATGAAGGCCGACGGCGAGGCCGCTTTCGGCGAGGTAGAAGGCGCGGAATTCGGCGTTGGCGAGGGTGGCTTCGGAGACGGAATAGCCGATGTATTCGACGACGCCCATGACGGTAAGGGACATGAAGAGGATGGCCCAAATCATGAGCATGAGGGCTGAGGCGCGTTCACGCAGAGGCGCAGAGCGGCGGAGGCGCAGAGGAAGAGGGGAGGATGGATTTTGGTGGGTCATCGGGAGCCTCCTTGGGGGGGTGGAGTTGAGCCGGTGTTGCCACCGGGGCTGCGGGCTCCGCCTTGGGGTGCCGGGGCGGCGGGAGTGGATGAGGTGGTGGGTGCGGTGCCAGTGCCTTTGGTGATGGCGATGACCGGGACACTGAAGACCATGCGGATGGGGTTGACGCGGTCGCGCATGAGGAGTTGGATTTCGATGAGGTCGGGCCAGGTGGATCGGCTCCATTCTTCGAGCCAAGTTTCGTCTTTGAGTTGATAGAAGCGCCATTTGAGGGTGGAGACTTCGGGGAGAAGTGGCATCCAGGTGCGGCCCTGGTCGTCTTGGGCGAGGACGCCGTCGAGTTCTTGATTTTGGGTGACGCCGCTGCTTTCGTCAGTGGGAGGGATGAGGTCTTCTCGTGAGATGGAGAGGCTATGGAGCGGGGCGCCGGCTTCATCGACACGAGCGGCGGCGTCGGGGCGGAGGGCGATGGTGGTAGGGCTGTAGGAGATGGGTTTGATGCCGAAACCGAAGGTGTTGGGGGCGCCGGTGATGAGGAGTTCTTGTTGGTCGGTGGCGTTGGCGTCGGGGAGGGTCAGGGTGAGTGTGGCGGTGCTGGGCAGGCTGCTGAATGTTTTGCGGAGGCCATCGAGCAGGCGGTTGATGGAATCGGTCTCGCGCTGGAGTTGTTCGATCTGGGAAGCGGCGCGGACGGAGCCCTGGATGATGGCGAAGAGGGTGCCGGTCATCATGGAGAGGATGGTGAGGGCGACGACGACTTCGATGAGGGTGAAGGCGGGGGGGCTGGAATTGCGGATTGCGGATTGCGGATTGCGGATTGGGAGGAGGCGACTGATAGGCGCGATCCCTTCTGGGGCACCGCTGGGAGGCGGCGAGTTGGGTGCCGGGGCGTGGGGGTTCATGGGTGGCAGGGGGAATTAGCGCTGCTCGGGTTTGTAAACATAGAGGCTGACGTTGTCGGTGCGTTCTTCGGTGCCGAAGGTGTAGGAGGCGATGACCTGGAGGTCGTAGAGGTCGGCGAGGGTTTCGCCGCGCTGGGTTTTGATGCCGAGCTTTTCCATTTTGCTGGTGTAGGTGACGCCGAGGTTGGGGTCGGTGTAACTGGTGCTCATGTCGGCGAGGGGTTTTTTGCGCAGTTCCTCGATGAACGAGCGCATGCCGATTTGAATGGCGTTTTCGCGGTTGAGGATGTTTGAGACTTCGACCGAGGAGCTGAGGGATTGGGCGAGGCCGAGGACGGCGATGGCAAAGATGGAAAGGGCGATGATGAGTTCGATGAGGATGTAGGCGCGGCTCGCGGAGCGAGAGAAGATGGGGGACTGAGGTGCGTTCATGGGACTTCGTTATTTGAGGTCGATGACTTCGCGGGTGATGTCGGCGGTGAGGGCGCTGAATTCGATGTGGAAGGAGGCGGTTTCGCGCTGGATGTCGATGGAGAGAGGCTGGCAGATGCCGGAGGGTTGAAAGACCCAGAGTTTCACCAACTCGCCTTCGATGGCGGTGGGTTGGACTTCGTGCCAATACTGGAGGGTGTAAGTGGTGTTGGCTGGAAGGGTGTAGTCATCGTGCCATTGGTTGTCGAGCTTGGGAGGTGGTGGAGCGAGGGGAAGGGCGGTGGAGGGTTTGGCGTTGTTGACCTCGGAGTCGGGATCATCCTGGGTGTCGTCGTCCCGAATGCCTTGGATGCCGGCTTCATCGGCGGCGATGAATTCGTTGAGTTCGGCGAGTTGGAGGTAGGGATTGAAGTGACGGGAAGCGTTGAAGCCGGTGCTATGGAAGGCGATTTGGTAGGGTCGCTTTTCCTGCATGGCGCGGAGGCGGGCCTCTTTGGCCATGCGAACGAGAGCGATGACGGGTTCGCGGGCGACTTGTTCATCCCGGAAGCCTTGGAAGGAGGGGATGGCGGCGGCAGTGAGAATGGCGACGATCGTCACGGCGATGACGATCTCGACCAGGGTGAAGGCGTGACGAAGGCGACTAAGAGAGGGCGGGTGCAAGCCAGCGGCTTGCACCACGCGGGGAGCACTGGAGGTGCGGGTCATTTGGGTGCGACGGCTTTCCAATTGCCGATGTCATCCGGGGTGCCATCCTGGCCGTCTGCGCCGACGGAGTAGACGTCATACGGTTTTTTGGAGCTGACGGCGGGATACCGATATTTGTAGGGTTGGCCCCAAGGATCTTTGGGCACTTCCTCCATGAAGGAGCGCCAGCGTTCGGGGATGGGCTCGGTGGTGGGTTTTTCGACGAGAGCGATGAGGCCCTGCTCGGTGGTGGGCATGCGCAGGGCGCGGGATTCGTAGCTTTGGAGGGCGATGCCGATGGCGGCGAGGTCACTGTCGACGCGGGTTTCTTTGGCGGAGTCGACCTGGCCTTTGAGCAGATAGATGGAGCCTGCGGCGAGGATGGAGATGATGGTGAGGGTGATCACGATCTCGATGAGGGTGAAGCCGGGATTGGACTTGGGACTTCTGATTTTGGATGGCGAGGTGTGCTTCATATTGTGATGGTGAGTTGGTGGGTAGTGAAAGGATGGGGGTTAGGCTCTGCCGCGGATGCCGGAGACGGATTGTGAGATGGCGGCGACGATGGAGAAGGCGACGACACCGACGACAACGGCCATGAAGATCAGGATGACGGGGGAGATGAGGGAGGTCATGCGTTTGATGCGTTTGTCGAGTTCCTTGTCATAACGAATGGCGCATTTTTCGAGGGACTTGCCAAGTTGGCCGGTTTGTTCGCCGACGGCGATCATGTCCACGAGCATCATGGGGAATTCGCCGGATTTGCGCAAGCTTGAGGAGAGGGGGGAGCCTTCGGCGACGAGATTGGTGACTTTGCTGAGGATGGACTGGATGAAGACGTTGACGGAGATTTTGGAGACGAGTTTGATGCTGTTGAGGAGAGGGACGCCGTTGGTGACGAGGTTGCCGAGGGAGTGGGCGAACTGGGCGTAGAATCGGGTGGCGATGACGGGGCCGAAGAGCGGGAGTTTGAGTTTGGTGCGGTGCCACCAGAGGAGGCCGTTCGGGGTGGCGATGTAGCCTTTGAAGAGAAGGAAAATGATGAGGAAGACGGTGCCGATGACCCACCACCATTTGGTGATGAAGGAGCTGACGCTGATGAGGATCTGGGTGACGAGAGGGAGTTGCTGGCCGTTCTTCGCGAGAAGGTCAGTGATTTGAGGGACCATGAAGGTCATGAAGACGGTGAGGAGGACGACGCAGGCTCCGACGAGGAAGGCGGGGTAGATCATGGCCGAAGTGACCTTGGCCTGAAGTTCGGCCATGACGTTGAGGTTGGCGGCGAGGCGGCGGAGGATGCTGGAGAGGGAGCCGGTGACTTCCCCTGCGGCGACGAGATTGCAGTAGAGGTCGTCGAAGCTGGGAGAAGCTTTTTTGAGGGCTTTGGCAACGGTGGAGCCTTCGCGAAGTTGTTCGCGGAGGATGCCGGAGATGCGGCGGATGGCGACGGCTTCCTGGCGTTCCTGCATGACGCGGAGGGCCTGCTCAATTTGGAGGCCACCGTCGAGGAGGTCGGCGAGTTCTTCAGTGAAGAGGATCAGTTGGGCGCGCTTGAGTTTGACGGGTTCGAGCGAGGCGGCGGCTTTGGCGGCAGCGGCGGCGGTGGATTTTTCGGTGACTTGCTCAGTGACTCGGACGGGGGTGAGGGACTGGGATTCGAGTTTGCGGAAGACGTCGGCGCGGGTGGCCGCCTGGAGATTACCGGAGACGGTTTTGCCGGCGGTGGAGAGGGCGCTGTAGTCAAATAACGGCATTTAGGAAGATGTACATAAACACGCTGAAACGCTCGAAGTTGCAGAAACTAGGAGTGGGAGGTGGTTACTCGACATCGCGGATGCCGATGCCGTCGACGGAAGCTTTTTTCCAGCGGCCTTCGAGGGTGTAGTGGAGGTGGGGGGCGTAGAGTTCGGGTTCGAGGAGGAAGGAGTCGTGGCCTTTGTTGGAGTGGACGGTGATCATCATGCTCGAGGTGCCGGCTTTTTCCAGCATGGCGGTGAGTTCGGCCTGTTCTTCGGGGTAGAAGCAGAAGTCGGAATCGATGCTGAAGATGAGGTAGTGGTGACCGGACTGGGTGGAGCGCTGGAAGAGATCGGCGTAAGTGGAGACGCCGGCGTCTTTGAGTGGGTCGAAGTTCAGCCACATGTCGGCGATGCGGAGGTAGGTGTTGGCGTCGAAGCGTTTGACGAATTTTTTGCCCTGATGGAGCATGTAGCTTTCGACGTTGCTGCGAACGCGATACCAAGAGAGCTGGTCGTCGGAATGGATGACGTCGGTGCGGGCGCGGCGTTCGATGGCGTCGAGGTGGACGAAGGTCTTGTGGGAGATCATCCGGGCGAGGGCGAGGCCGTATTCGGGGGCTGGGCCGTGATAGAAGTCGCCGCCATTGAAGTGGGGGTCGTTTTCGATGGCGAGGACTTGTTCGAAGAGGGTGAGGCGGGTGAGGACGGTAGTGCGGGGGCCGCAGGCGACCGGGATGACGATTTTGACGCGCTCGGGGTAGAGAGTGGCGAGGTTGATGGCGAGCAGACCACCGACGGAGGGGCCGATGACGGCGTGGAGTTGGGAGATGCCGAAGTGGTCGATCAGGGCGAGTTGGGAATTGACGACATCGCGAGTGCTGATGGCGGGGAAAGAGGCGCCGTAGGGTTTGGAGGTGGCGGGGTCGATGGAGGCGGGGCCGGTGGAGCCGTAGCAGCCGCCGAGGTAGTTGGCGCAGAGGATGAAGTATTTGTCGGTGTCGAGGACCTTGCCGGGGCCGATGAAGAGATCCCACCAGCCGCGCTGGCAGTCTTCGGTCCAGCGGTCGCCCGTGTTGGGGACGGAAGTGGTGATGCCGGCGGCGTGTTGGGAGCCGGAGAGCGCGTGGAAGAGCAGGATGGCGTTGTCTTTCGCGGCGTTGAGGGTGCCGTAGCTCTCGTAAGCGACGCAGGCGTCGGCGAGGGAGTCGCCGGAGGACAGTGGGAAAGGTTTGTTTGGGGTGCCGATGACGCAAGTGCCGGCGTGAAGTTCTACGGTTTGAGGGGCGGAGGGCATGGCGAAGGGAGGGCTGAAAGAACAGCAGGAAGGGGCGTGGGGCAATTTGAAAGTCGGAAGGAAGGGCGAAGCCTAGGCTAACAGTTGACCTGCGGCGTGGAGAGCGTCAAAGTGGCGGTCCAGCCGAATGAGTGGTTGGATTCTTTTGCGAAGACATGAAACCGACACTTCTGATTTTGGCGGCAGGCATGGGCAGCCGTTATGGTGGCCTCAAACAACTGGATGGAATGGGGCCTTCGGGCGAGGTGGTGCTGGATTACTCGGTGTTTGATGCGATTCGGGCGGGATTTGGCAAGGTGGTGTTTGTGATTCGGCGGGAGTTTGAGGAGCAGTTTCGGAATCAGATTGGGGCGCGATTTGCGGACAAGATTGAGGTGGCCTATGCCTTTCAGGAGTTGAGTGACTTGCCGGCGCCTTACACCTTGCCGGAGGGAAGGACGAAGCCTTGGGGGACGGCGCATGCGTTGCTGGCGGCTGAAGCGGTGGTGAATGAGCCGTTTTTGATGATCAATGCGGACGATTTTTATGGTCGGGATGCCTTTGAGAAGATCGCGGCGGATTTGATTCGGCCTCGGGCTAATGATGGCCTGGCGCATTACTCGATGGTGGGCTTCTATTTGAAGAACACGCTATCGGATTTTGGATCGGTATCGCGCGGGGTGTGCACGACGGATGAAAACGGGATGCTGACGTCAGTGACGGAGCGGACGAAGATTTTCAAGACGGCGACTGGGGCGGAGAATCGGGAGTATGAGGCGAATCCGCTGGTGTTTAGCGGTGAGGAAGTGGTGTCGATGAACTTCTTTGGGTTCACGCCGGATGTTTTTGGGCGGTTGCGTGCGGCGTTTGTGGAGTTTCTTCGGGTGAATGGGGCGGATTTGAAGGCGGAGTGTTATGTGCCGAAGGAGGTGAATGATCTGATCTCAGAAGGAAAAGCCGAGGTGCGTGTGCTGGAGTCGACCGGGAAGTGGTTTGGGGTGACGTATCCGGAGGACAAGGCGGAGGTGGTCGGGGCGATCCAAAGTTTGGTAAACGAGGGCGAATATCCGGTGTCGTTGTGGGGCTGAGACTTTTGAATTATGCCTATTTACGAGTTTTACTGTCCCGAGAAGAACACGGTGTATCAATTTCTGGCGCGGACGTTGGGGAATCGGGATCGGGTGCCGAGGTGTCCGGATGGGGAAGGGTTGACGATGGAGCGGCGGGTTTCGCGGTTTGCGATTATTGGGAAGGCGAAGGAGGAGAGTGATGATCCGTTTGAGGGGATTGATGAATCGAAGATGGAGGCTTTGATGGAGGATATGGAAAAGAGCATGGGGGGGCTGGATGAGGACAATCCGGATCCTCGTCAGTTGGGGCATTTCATGCGCAAGATGACGGATTTGATGGGGGACAAGACGCCGCCGGAGTTGCGGGAGATAGTGAAGCGGTTGGAGTCTGGAGAGGATCCGGAGAAGCTGGAGAGTGAGTTTGGGGATCTGGCGGGTGATGAAGAGGGAGCGGCGGATGCTTTGTTTTCGCAGGTGTTGAAGAAGATTCGGGGGCATCGGACCCAGCCGGTGCGGGATCCGAAGCTCTATGAGTTGACGGAGTTTCTGTGAGGGCACAAAAAAACCGCCCCGGTGAGGAGGCGGTTTTTTGAGAGGGTTGAGTGACGGATTAGACGCCAGCTCCGGCGCCTTTGTGACCGAGTTGTTTCACAGCGAGGTTGAGTTGATCGTACTCGAGCGGCTTCTTGATGACGGTGACCGGGCCGTGGGCGAGGATGCGGCTGAGCATTTCGCTATCAGGATAACCGGTGATGACCACGATGGGGAGGTCTGGGTGGATCAGCTTCAGTTGGCTGTAAACTTCGTCACCGGAGATGTCGGGAAGTTTGAGGTCGAGGAAGACGAAGTCGAACTTCTGTTTCTTGGCGATGGCGATGGCCTCAGCGCCGGAGCCGACGACCAAGCGTCCGAAACCAGCTTTTTTGAGGAACTGTTTGAAGAGGGCCTGGAGGGCAGGATCATCGTCGACGACGAGAACGGTTGGCTGACCGCCCTCATCTTCTTTGCGAAGGACGTCACGATCGAGGAGGCTGCGCTTGATGCGCCAGCGGCCGCCGATTTGGACAGCGGGGAGTTGGCCGCGTTGAACGAGATAATAAACCGTTGGGAGAGGGATCCGAAGGTACTCGGAAGTTTCCTTAACGGTCATCAATTCGGGTTGGGATTCGTCAGCCATAGCGTTTTGGGGTGTGGGAGATTCGGAGAGTTGGTGTGTTAGAATTTGGCGGAAGCCAGGCGCTCCCGGTCATATAATTTTGATGAGAACACGGTGATTATGGCAGTTTTAGCGAACGCCGCAAGATGAATTATGAGAAAAGTTTCAATTTTGAGGTTTTAAGAGGTTCAGTTAGAACGAGTTGTGTGAGTGACATGGCTGTATTTCCAAGGCTTGAGTGTCATTTTTGATTCTTTTTGCGATAGCGAGATTTAATTGGTTCTTGGACAAAATCGGGCGATACCACACGATTCAGATTCATTCTACGGTCTATAAATTTAACACGGATTAACTAAATGAGGAACGGCGCAGGGTAGGTGTATTTGTGTCATGAATGTTTCATGAGCGATTTGCGAGGGTGTGAAAAGGGGGGGATTGTGGAAGTGATGGGAATTGGCTAGCGCTCTGGAAGGGGGGAGGTTGGTGGACAGCGCTTTTGGATAGAGGGGCTTGCGACATTGGAGAGGCCATTCGATAGTGGTTGGCTCCAATCGACACCCTTCCTACATGGTCACTCCCAAGCGCATCGTTCTCAAATTCGGCACTGGCATTCTCACGCGGATCGACACGCCGGAGCCGGATCCGGTTCAGTTGCGGAAGTTGGTGGAGGCGGTGGCGTTGTTGAAGCGGGCGGGGCACTCGTGCATCGTGGTGAGCAGTGGAGCGGTGGCGAGCGGGTTGCAGCCGTTGGGGTTGAAAGAGAGGCCTGGGGATATTTCGGCGCTGCAGGCGTGTGCGGCGGTGGGGCAGACGCATTTGATGTATCAGTATGAATCGCTGCTGCGGGATCATGGTTTGCATGTGGCTCAGTTGCTGGTGACGCACGAGGATTTGGCGGCGGAGGAGCGGTCGTCGAGGTTCAAGGCGACGCTGGAGCGGTTGCTGGCGTTTCCGAACGTGGTGCCGGTGATCAATGAGAATGACAGCGTAGCGATTGAGGAACTGCGGTTTGGGGACAATGACAAGTTGTCGTCGAGTGTGGCGAGGTTGTGGGAGGCGGATTTGTTGATTTTGCTGACGAGTGCGCCGGGATTGATGCGGGACATGAAGCGGCCTGAGGAGGGGCCGATTGCGGTGGTAGAGGATGTGGATGCGATCATTCACCATGCGGAGGAGGAGAAGACGAAGTTGGGAACGGGAGGGATGAATTCGAAGTTGAGAGCTGTGCAGGAAGCGGTGCGGGGTGGGGTGGAGTGTTTGATCGCATCGGGGCGGCATCCGGAGCAGATTCCTGATTTGGTGGACGGGAAGGGGATTTGTACTCGGTTCCCGGTGTCTGAGGCAGCCGTGCAGTGAGGCCTTGCATCCAAGGCGGGATGGTTGAAGAGACAGGGAGACATTAAAGCGAATTTGAACACTATGGATCTGCAAGCTGCCATTCTGGACATGGGCCGTCGTGCCCGTGCGGCGTCACACGAGTTGGTGAAATTGAGCACGGAGCAGAAGAATCGGATTCTGCGGGCGATGGCGGGGCAGTTGAGGACGGATGAGGTGGATATCTTGAGGGCGAATGCGCTGGATTTGGAGCGGGCGAGGCAGAATGGGCTGAGTGCGGCGATGATTGATCGGTTAACGTTGGATGCGAAGCGGTTGGAGGCGATTGCGAAGGCGCTGGAAGAGGTGGCGGAGTTGCCTGATCCTGTGGGTGAGTTGCTGGCGGATTGGACAAGGCCGAATGGGATTCGGATTCGGAAGGTGCGGGTGCCGATCGGGGTGATTGGGATCATTTTTGAGTCGAGGCCGAATGTGACAGCGGATGCGGCATCGCTTTGTTTCAAGACGGGGAATGCGACGATTTTGCGCGGGGGGAGTGAGGCGATTGAATCGAACCGGGCGCTGGCGGCGTCGTTGCAAGCGGGAGGAGAGCGGGAGGGGTTGCCTGCGGACAGCATTCAGTTGGTGCCGTTCACGGATCGGGCGAGTGTGGAGTATTTGGCGAGGATGGATCAGTATTTGGATTTGATCATCCCGCGTGGGGGCAAGGGATTGATTGAGAAGGTGGTGGAGACGGCGCGGATGCCGGTGATCAAGCATTATGACGGGGTGTGTCATTTGTATGTGCATGCGGATGCGGATTTGGAGATGGCGGCGAATTTGGTGATCAACTCGAAGTGCCAGAAGCCCGGGGTTTGCAATGCGCTGGAGACGCTGTTGGTGAATCGGGAGGTGGCGGAGGTGTTTTATCCGTTGATGGGGGCGAGGTTGGCGGAGTCTGGGGTTTTGGCGCGGGCGGATGCGGAGGCGGCGGGATTGTTGGGGATCAAGACGGAGCCCGCGACGGAAGAGGATTGGCGGGCGGAGTATTTGGAGTTGATTCTGGCGGTGAAGACGGTTTCGGGGTTGGATGAGGCGATTGCGCACATCAACGAATATGGATCGCACCACACGGATGGGATTGTGACGAAGGATCTGGCGGCGGTAGCGCGGTTTCAGCAGGAGGTGGATTCAGCGGTGGTGGTGCACAATGCGTCGACGCGGTTTAATGATGGAGGAGAGTTCGGGTTTGGGGCGGAGATTGGGATCAGTACGGACAAACTGCATGCGCGGGGGCCGATGGGGCTGGCGGAGTTGACGAGCTACAAGTATTTGCTGGACGGGGATGGGCAGGTGCGTGGGTGATTCCACTTGAGGCTCTTGCTTCGGATTG
>JARXAL010000256.1 GCA_029865835.1 Verrucomicrobiaceae bacterium | reverse complement strand
TGGCAAGGCCGGGTCCACGAGACGGGCGCCGTCTGGACCCATGAAAACCAGATCATGAAGTCCAAAATTGAAATGGATGACATCCCACTTCGAGCCTTCAATCCATTTGGCGACATTTTCAATGCCGTTGGAAGTGGGGCCACCGTTGGTTGGGATCCGATGCACGTTGGCCTTTCCCTTCAGCATGGTCCTCACGTCGAGCGTGTAGCCAATGGAAATCGAATCCCCAATCAGCAACACTCTCGGCAGCCCTGCCACATCTTCCACGGGAGCAAAGGCGGGATTTGGCGCTCGTTTGGCTTTCGCTTTGGTTTCTTGAGCAGTGCTAGGCAGGGAAACGGTCAGACCGACTAGAATGAGCGAGAGTAGAGCGCGAGTTTTCATGGATGTGAATCAAAACAGCACGCCGATCCCCGATGTTTCAACTCATTCACCTGGCGGGTTTATTGACCTCATGAAGAACCACTCCGTGATCATCGAGAAATCGCACGGTGAGACCACTATCAGCTGACCGCACGTGGATGAACCCTCCGGTCGGTTTCGGATAAGTGTAAGGCTGCTGAATCAGAGCGTTCGGGTCGGTGCCCATTTTCGATCCCGGAGCGACTCCCACACGGCTGTTCTCATCGTTCAATGCCCCGCAGGCAAACTCCTCCACGCCACTCGGATGAATGCTGTGATATTGCCAGTGTCGATCGCCGCAAAAGGTAAAGAAGTTCGTGATGCCTTCCGATTTGATCCACGCAAAGAAGGCATCCGCCTCATGCCGGAAGCCGCCCAGGTTGACGTGATTGTCTTTCTTTTTGGCATCATCCGGCCCCACCATCGGCGTCGGTGTGATCAGGATTTTCCATTTGGCGTCACTCGCTTTGAGGGTGCTCATGAGCCACGCCTTTTGCTCTGCACCCCATAAGGTTTTGTCGGGACCATCCTGCATTCGATTGGGTGAGCGGTAGTCGCGCCCCTCACTGAACCAAAGTTGCAAATCCGCACTCACACGGTGGGTCCGGTAGGTCGGCTTCTTCATCTCACCCATCCCCAGGATCGGCATCTGCTCGCGGAAGAGTTCGATGCCTGTTCCCGGCAAAGGCAATTTGACGCTCTCATTGTCCGAATCATTGAAACGAAAATCATGATCGTCTTTTGACCAATAGCTCGGCGTTGTGGCAAAGAAATTCACCATCCGAGGAAAGCGAAACTGCTCATGCCAGCACCTCCTTAACTCTGGAAGCGTTTGGGCGGGACCATTGAGGATGTTGTCGTAATAAACGATGTCACCCGTGCCGACAAAAAAGTCGGGCTTCAACTCAGCCATCGCGGCGAAGGCAGGAAAACCCAGCCTTTTGTCTTCTTCGGTGGCTGTAATGGGGCCACTCGCCTTGCCTTCATCCCCATGCATGAACTTGTTGTAGTTCATGCAACTGCCCATGACAAAATTCACTTCCGCCGCAGAACCTGCACCAGGCAGGGTCTTGAAGGAACCGGTTACGCCTGGTCTTGCGGAAGCCTCATCCACTCCAAACACAGGCCGATAATAATAGCGCGTGCCCGGTTTCAACCCGGTGATCTGGGCCCTTGCAATGAAGTCTCGCTCCGGTCGCACGATCTCCCAATAAGTGCGCTTCGCGTCAGCAAAATCTGCCCGCTCGCCATAGTCAAACGCCACAGTCCCCAACGATCCTGGCACATCGCCATCCGACGCGAGGGCTGGCCCGGCAATCGCCGTGAGTCGGGTTTGCAGAAGCACTCTTTCAGACGTGATCTCTCCCGCCAAAGACCCCTGAGCCGTATGAACTTCGGCAGATAGAACGGCCAGTTGTGAGGCCACAAAGGAGCCGATCGAGACTAAGGAAAGCAGATGAAATTTCATGGCAGCAGGAGGCTTGGGCGCCTTGAGAACGATCCCTTCGACCCGAATATTCATAGGATTCAAGCGAACGACAGGTATCGCTCCCATTCCAACTGACACCTCGCCGCATCCCAATCCAGACACTCCGCCATCCATGCCGCGACTTGTTTCGCCAGCGCATCGGCATCCCGGTGATAGAAATGCCAGCTTGTCCGGCGGATCATGATGTCATCGAGATGCAGCGCCCACTCGTTCCGGCAGAAATGCATCACCGCCTCACGAGTCACCTCGGGTGGGAGCAAACCGCTGAAAGTCACCTCTTCGAGGAGCGGTAGGTCGGCGGTCGCACAGGGCATCGCTTTGAGTTCTGCGGTAGCCACCAACCGATCCACCGTTTGCTCGGCCATCAGTCGGCAGGTGGTTAGTTTCCCGCCGGCGACATCCCACCAGCCCGGTTCCGGATTTTTGATCTCATGCGAACGTGAGATATCAGAAGGCCCGCCTTTGGCATTCGCGATCAGGGGCCTCAGACCGGCCCAAGTGCTGATGACATCGGCCTTTTGCAAATGGGCGTCTGGGAAATGATCGTTGGTGATGGCCAGCACATAGGCCACGTCTTCAGCATTCGCGCGCACGTCGTCAAGCGAACCGTCGTAGTCTGTATCCGTGGTCCCAAGGATGGTTCGGTCCCCCCAGGGAATGGCAAACAAAACCCGGCTCCCCTCGGTCATCACCACGGCATCCGTGACGGGTAGTCGCGACCTTTCGACGACGAGATGGATGCCTTTGGTCAGACGCAACTTCACCGCGCTATGAGCAAGACCATCCGCCCAAGGGCCAGTGGCATTGACCACCGTCTTTGCCGAAACATTGAAGCGTTCCCCCGTCAGGGAATCTTCCACCTCGACCCGCCAAAGCCCATCCAACTTCGCTTTGTCGTAACGAGCATAATTCAAGATCCGTGCACCTTGAATGGACGCTGAGCGTAAGGTATCGAGCACCAGCCTGGCATCATTGGTGAAGCCATCGAAGTAACGCACCGAACCCGCCAGACCTGCAGAGCGGAGCCCCGAAACCGCATTCAAAGTATCGGCCGCATCCAACCACGAGGAATGCCCCAGATTCCTTCCGCCACAGAGGAGGTCGTAAAGTTTCACTCCAAACATCAATTGCCACAACTTCCACGCTCGATTTTGCCGATACGTGGGAAACACAAAGGGCAAAGGAGCCGCGAGATGGGGAGCGATCTGATGGAGCACGGTCTTCTCAAGACTGGCTTCCCGCACCAGTCCGATCTTGCCCTGAGCCAAATAACGAATGCCCCCATGCAGTAAGCGACTGGAGCGACTGCTTGTTCCAAAAGCAAAATCGCTTTGCTCCACCAAACCCGTCCGCAGGCCCCGCATGACCGCATCGCGCGCAACGCAGGACCCAACGATACCTCCACCGATGATCAGCACATCAAGCGGTGTGTCGGTCAGACCCTTCTTCGTGATTGCTCGAGCACTCATCAACCCGAACATCCTACTGCCAAGCCACTAGCGTGTCACGCTCAGCCTGTGCGCGGGCAGCAGAAACAGTCGTCCGGCCTCATTGCAGATCAGCAAGTTCGGCCCTTTACCGCCGAGGAACGTGCCCACCGCACCAGTCTCGTGCGCCCCGCCAGGCTGGATGATTTTCCCCGCCTCATCCCGGAACGGAACCGGCCGGGCAAATGTCATCCCCTCATGGGTGCCCGTATTGAGCATCAACAGCGGCGTGCCAAGCGTCTTGACTCCAATCGTCGGCATCGGCATTCCGGTTTCACGATCAGGAATGGCATTCACCCGCCCAGTGCCAATGACGAAGTCGAGATGACCGTCTTGATTCCAATCGAAAAAGTCCAGTTTGCAGCGCCCGCTGAGTCCACCCGGACCGCCGCTCGCACCAATGGTTTTGCCGTCCTCAAGCATGAGCTTACCACCGTCCTCAATGTTGTAGTCATCGATGCGCCAGTAAAGGTGAAAGTGATCTTCGCCATCCACAATGGCCAGCGCGATTCGGTCTCCAATCTTCGCCACCGCAGGTCGACAGCGCCACGGGCCGTGCAGGTCGATGCCATCGCAAAAAAGCGGATGTGCGACGTCGAGCTTCGGCTCCGTCTTGGTGCCGCGATTGAGATAAATGCGGTAATCACCCGTGATATCGCCAGTGATGAGATCAAGTGTGCCATCGTCATTCCAGTCAATCGCATTGGGCGCAAGATAGCCCCATCGCGCCTCTTGCAGACCCTGCAAACTACCAGAGTAACCCGCCTGCACCTGGATCTCCCGTCCTCCCGCCAAAACCCGATTCGCCGGCAGAAACTTCGGCTCATCGTTGCTGCCGACGTTCTCGAAGAATAGCACAAAGCCCTCGGAATTGCCCGCCAGGATGTCCAACACACCATCGCCATTCCAGTCCACCGTCGTGGGTGAGGGCAGCGTGCCCGCGTAAAGATCCGCGTTCTCCTGCAAAACCGAAACCGGATCATCAAACACTGGCGCACCCGAACTCAACCACTTCCCTGTGAAGCGATAAAAATACAGGGACCCTTCTCCACACGCAATGAGACCCCCTGGATACGCGGACACACTCGGATTGATGCTTGGATGCCGCAGCGCGTTGCCATCCTCACCCGCCACCCATTGCTTCCCTTCTAGATCAAACCCGCTCGCCGCTTGGTTGTGGTAATGCACCAAGTTGCCTTGTCGCGAGCCCGTAATCAAATCCCGCTCATGCCCAGGGCCGAGGTCGATGCCTGTGATCGAATGCATCGAAAAATACACCTCCCTTTGAGTCTTCGTGATCTGCCACGCCTCGCCCTTCGCTGTCCAGCCCATCAGATACCGATAACGCAGCCCGCCCGTGGCGATGCCCGAGGAATTGAACGGGCGCCACTCCTCCGTCCACGGATCGCCTTGCGGTCCCTTCGTGCCGTCAGACATCTCAAACGCTAGGTCCACACCGTCCTCATTCACCAGCGCCCCAAGACTCGACGGCGACTTCACGCCCTTCGGCAGCCTCTCCCGCTTGGTCTCAATGAACTCGAGCTTGGCGCGATCAAACATCGTCGTCACCAGCTCCTCCTTGCTGATCCACAAGCCCGTGATCGACCCGTCCTTCCGCTGAAACACCACGCCCTTGTCTTTGAAAGCGCATTTCACCACCACCGGCTCCGCAAACACCAGCGCGCCGTTTTCCGCCGTGTCCACCCAGCGAAACAAATGCACCGCCTGCGGTCCGCCATAGCCTGCCACAAAAAGATCCGGCTGCTTCCCTCCAAAGACCCGCGCATGACCCAGCACATGATGATTCAAATTCACCAGCGCCAACGGTCCGCGACCCTTCTCCGCCGCCGACGGCAGCGCCTTTGTGCCCTCAGGCAAATGCGGCTCCGCAAGACAGGCGGACACAAGGAAGATAACAAACAGCAATGGCTTCATGGTGGATTCGATTGGCAATCGCATCGGGTTGGTCAAACCCGCGACTGCCAAGCGACGCTAGGACAAAAACGCCGTCACACCAGAACGAACGCGCATCGATTCTTGAACCCGGCATGCCAAAGCTTGACCGCCACCAAAGAAGACTCAATCCGACCTCAATAACCCCAAATGCCCGAGATGTTCAGCGCCATGCCTTCCTTATACTTGGAAAGGTGAAGCACTTTGCCATCATGAGCAAATCGACCGTTCCCAGCGGCAGCCATACCAGCGGCGTTGGTATGGTTCGCGGGAAGACCAAGGCCCAGCAGAACGGAAGGTGTGGGTCGGTCCACAGCGATGCCTTTGCGGGCAATGATCTCAAAAACCAGGTCGCTTGCGATGTTCCCGCCGATGAGAATTTGGTTTCTGGAGGACGGGCTGGCCGTCAGACTCGCCAGCAAAGTCCAGGTACCATCACGACTGGCGTCCACCTGCTGAATGGTGCTGATCCTGGCTCCACCTGCGCCGGGCACGACGGAACCTTCCTGAAGCAGGAGTTTGGGCACATTGGAGCCGA
The DNA here is from genome assembly GCA_029865835.1 of Verrucomicrobiaceae bacterium. Lineage (GTDB taxonomy): Bacteria > Verrucomicrobiota > Verrucomicrobiia > Verrucomicrobiales > Verrucomicrobiaceae > JAGRPD01. The sequence goes on along the minus strand of JARXAL010000256.1, from coordinate 2,796 downwards.
GAGCACAATACCAGACGCCGAGGTCGTTACCCGCAGTGATGCCGGGACCTGCCATTTGCGCCAGAAAGAAGGCATCGCCATTTTCGGCGGCGAAGGCCTTTAGAAAGCGCTTCCACGTCACTCCCGCTGGCTGCCCTGCGACGTGGCCACGCACCCAAGCAACGGAGTGATCGGCGCCGGAGCTGTGATTGTAGGACATCAGCGCTTCAGCTGAGAACTTGGCTGTTTTGTAGGTGCAACGAATGAGGGTCACCCCGGCACTAACGGCTTCCCCAACGAAGCCACTCACCACCGCGTCAGGGAACTGGCCACTCACCCCAATAGGGCTGTCCCCTTTTTCCATAGCGACAACGTTGGCGCCGCCCGCGGTCTTGGTAAATACTGCCGCGTTCTGATGCGGAAGCCGACCCATGAGATATCCCGCGAATGCCAGACGCGTACCTGCCGCAGCCAGACGGGGATGCAGCTGGGCAAACAAAGCACCAGGGAGACCGGATTCACTGCCTTCTCTTGCCTCTGCAGTGGAGATCAAATTCGGGCGGACGATGAGGCTGTCATTGTCAGCAAAAACGCCATTGCCCGGCTTGAGACTCACGTTCGCCACCGCGCTACTGGTCTGCACCGGGCCCGCACTGTGGATTCTTGAAACCGTACCCGAGTTGTTACCGACCAAGAAAAGATTGCTTCCCGTCAGCAAAATAGCTGCCTGAGATGAACCGCTGTATCTCCACAAACCTACGGCACCTGTGCTGGATCGGCTCAGAGCGAAGGTGGAACTGCCGTTGTCACTAAATGACGGGCTGAAGACTGTCCCAGCCTTACTGCCGCCATAGACCGTTCCTTCCCGCAGAATTTGGCCAATTGATCCGGCGGCTCCCTGCCAAAGAGTCGAATCATTGGACGCGTTCACCGCCGGGCCCTTGAGCCGGGCAACAAAAGCAGCCCCACTTGTGCCGCTAAGTGAGGCATCCCCAAAGCCCGCCATGCTTCCCCCAGCCACCGCGCTTCCTACCTTAATCACCTCATTGCCGCCGAGACTGCTGCCGACGTTGGTTGAACGGAACAGCCTGCCGGCTGCCGGGGCTGCCGCAAAGTTTCCACAAAGTCCCAAACCCCGTTTTACCGGCTGGGATGCCACACCCGCGAAGATGCTGGTGAGGACTCCACTTTGGCGATCATAGAGCCAGGCCCCATCCACGGAGTTAATGGCCAGCAAGTGACCACTGGCCGTCAGTTCCTGGCCAAAGCCGGCAATCGCTGGCGAAGGCTCGACAACTGTTTTGAGCAAGGCGAGCGTACGTAGATCAAAAAGATACACCCGGTCGCGCGTCAAGGTGCCTACATAAAGGGTGTTGCCGCTGATCGCCACTGATCTACCAAAGCCAGCAGCACTCAGGATATCCGGGGCCAGCAGATAGTTTTCTGTCCCGCTTATATGCTTCACCACCACCATTCCGCTATTGTTGTAACCAGGTGAATCGTGACCGAAGGCACCCACGGCCATCCACGGGCCACTCAGCGAGACTGCCTCTCCGTACGCTGCAGCTGTTTGTCCCCAGGTTGTACGATCATGAACCAACAATTGTCCCGTGCCAGCATGAAAAACAGAGACAAGACCCTCGGACGAAATCGCGCTAGCAGGCGAAGTGGAGTCTGGTTCACCTGCCGCCACCCGAACACCATCAGTGGACAAGCTTTTCACCAACCCATTGCCTGGCAAGGTGGCATCCCAAAGATGCTTACCAGTGGCGCAGTTGAAAGCGCACAGGGACCAGGGCTTGTCCGACACTACGACGAAGTCACCAGAGGCGGCGATATAGGTTGCAAAGATGCTGCCAGCCGTATGGGGAGGGCGCATGCGCCGCACCAACTTACCGGAGGCATTGCTGTAAACCAGGATCTCGCCCGCAGAAGTGGCGAGCGTCCAGTTCTCCGTCACGACTGTGCGCTCCACACTGGTTCCAGTGGGCAGCTTGACCTCCGTGACCACACCAGGGGAGGCATACAGCCCCTCCGTGATACAACTCAACAGCAGCACCGTGACGGCGGTGATTTGGCAGAATGGGTTGGATGTCGTTTTCATGATCATGGCACAAGGTGCCTGCATTCAATCCGTCAACAATCCGACCTTAGGCCTAGGACTTTAGTCCTACTCCAAAGGTCCGATACCGCGATCGCTGGAATGCGCAGATGGTGGCCAAGCAAACTGCTTCACCTGCCAACGCATTCCTCATCATGAACATCCGACTTGCCACCACTCTCGCCGCAGCAGCCTGTGCCATTCCTGCCTTGTCCTTGGCGGCTCCGCTGACAGCGCCTTCGGCCACCCGCCTCACCATTCCCAGTGGCGCTCAGAGCGCGGGACGCTCGCTGGCAGTGAATGAAACCTACATTGCCGTGGGCGCGCCAGACTCGACCGCGGGAGGTGTCAGTGCCTCGGGCGAGGTGCTGATCTACCGCGTTACGGATGGCAAACTCCTCCGCCGCATTTCCTCTCCCGCTCCGGTTTTTGGCGGCGGCTTCGGTCTCTGCGTGGCGCTCTATGGCAGCGCGGTCTATGTCGGCGCCCCCGGCGAGTCCGCCCCGGGCGCGGCCAGCTCCGGCAACGTGCACGCGTTCAACGCCGCCACCGGAGTCAAGCTCTGGAGCCTTGCCGGTGCAGCGGGTCAGCGCCTTGGCGGCACGCTCGCCGTCAGTGGTGATCGGCTGGTAGTGGTGACATCCTGCGTCATGTAAAGGGTGCCATCGCGAGTGCGGAGGAGTTGGTTGCCGATCTCGCTCCAGGGCTGGATGATC
>JARXAL010000198.1 GCA_029865835.1 Verrucomicrobiaceae bacterium | reverse complement strand
GGGGTGGTGGGGGGGGGCGGGGGGGGTGGTGTTGCGGGCGCGGTTGCGGGGTGCGTGCGGGGGTTCGGGGTGGTTGAAGCTGGGGGTGGCTTTGGGGGCGAAGGGGGCGGTGGAGTGTTTGCGATCTGGTGGGGCGGGGGAGTGATGGGGCAGCGGTGGGGGTGCGTGTGATTTGGAGGGACGGTTAGCTTGGGTAAACGGGTGGTTGACTGCTCAAAGGGTCAGCTGTTGAAGCTTGATCCCGTTTCCCTGAGTTGATTGGGCGCTGTGGCGGGTGTATGGACCGGAGGGGCTTGTTTTTGGGTCACACTAAGACTCTAAGGCACAAAGATGGGAGGGGAGAAACGGTCGGGAATTCGGGAGCTTTAAGGGCTGAGTCAGGCTTGGAGTTCGATGCGTTGTTCGATTTCGGGCGGGTCGCTCAAGATGGGGCAGACGGCGATTTGAGCCACCTTCTTGCCGCATGGAAAACGGTGGTCACGATGCCAAGCAGGCCGCCAAAAATCAGACCGAACAATCCGAACATGGGCGTGAGAGCTGGCAACGATTTGAATCCTTCTGCATATGCCATCGCAGAGTCGTCGTTGTAGATTCGTCTGGAATCTTCGTGGTGCAGAAGGATGTAGGATTCTTCAGCCAAGACGTATAGCACTGACCAAACGACGAAGAACGCTGTACTCAGCGCGGCGGCCGAAAGCATTGTGATGCGAGCTTCGATGAACGTTTTCTTCCAGCGACTCAGTCCCATTGTGAGCAGGAGAGAGATGAAGGCAGATCCGACCAAGAAACCTTCGAGTGAAACCGACCCTCCCCGGGCGTGGATCAAGTAGTAGTGGATGAACAGGAGGGTGAAGGTAAAGCAACTGAAGATGACGAAGAGCATTTGTTCACGTCTACGTGGGTTCGCTTTGCGATGGAGGCTGTTGAGCGGGTGGGGTGCTGCGGAATCGGAATTCCGCGCGCCGGGCGTTTTTTAGCGTGGGGTGCGCTGGGCTTTTTTTTGGGTGCTGAGCATGCCGACGAGGAGGCGTTCGAGGACGATTTGGTTGTCGAGCTGGGTGGTGACGAGTTTTTGGTTGGCGTCGAGGCAGGCGGCGAAGGCGTGGTGGAGTTCGTCGAGGGTGTAGCGGCCGACTTCGTCGAGGGCGAGGAAGAGGGGGAAGGCGTTGAAGCCGGTGCCGTCTTTTTTGCGTGGGAGGTGGGCGGTGGCGGCTGTGGGGAGGGCGTCGAGGGAGTTGCAGAAGGAGCCGTAACTGTTGCGGTTGAGTTTGTAGCGGCTGCCGAGGTCTTTGATGAGGAGGAGGGAGCGGACGCGGGGGACGATGGCGCCGAGGAGGATGCCGATGGCGTTCTGGCCCTGGAAGAGGAGGGTGTTGAGGAGCTCGAGTCCGTGGGGGAGGTTGCGCTGACCGATGGCGTTGCCGAGGTCCCAGAGGACGCCGGCGCGGCTCTGGGAGACGAGGCTGCGGACGGTGGCGAGGCCGGCGCGGCGGCGGTCGCCGAGGTAGATGTCGATTTTTTCGAGTTCGTTTTCGAGCTGGCGGGTGTCGTCGCCGGCCATTTGTACGAGGAGCTCGAGGGCGCCGGTTTCGAAGGTGATGCCCATTTCGCGGGCGCGTTTGTCGGCCTGGGCGATGACGGCCTGCTCCCAGCCGGCTTTGGAGGTGTCGGGTTTGTCGAAGACTTCGATTTTGGCGAGCTTGGAGAGTTTTTTCCAGGCGGAGCGGCGTTTGTCGATGCTGCTGGTGCTGAGGACGAATTTCACATCTGGGCCGAGGCCGGATTCTAAGATGGCGAGGATGTTGTCGAAGCCTTCGACGCTGGCGTTGGCGCGGCCGGTGACGGAGTCGCCCAGGAAGGAGGCGTTTTTGAGCCAGACGACTTTGCCGCCGCCGAAGAAGGGGAGGGTTTGAAGGGCTTGGTTGACGTTGGAGCAGATGCGACCGGCGTGGTCGGCGTTGTCGGCGGTGCCTTCGATGATGTCGTTGGAGAAGTCGCCGGCGTCCGGGGGGGTGAGTTTGCGGACGAGGAGGAGGGCGGCCTCTTTGACGCGGGCTTCGTCGGTGCCGATGAAGGCGAAGACGTTGCCTGCAGGGGCTGGGGTGGCTTTTTTAGGAGGCGGCATGGCGGGCCGCGCCACCGTTCTGTGCCGGGGGGCCAGAGCGGTGGCGGGTGGGGGAGGTTACTGGAACTGGATGCAGACGCCTTCTTCGGTGCTGCGGGCGAAGAGGTGGTTGTAGGCGAGGACGGGGTAGGACCAGACTTTGCCTTTGAGGACGTCGTCGCGCTTGAGTTCGGTGTATTTTTTGGAGTCGGCTTCGACGACGACTACTTCGCCTTTGTCGCTGAGGGCGATGACTTTGTCGCCAGCGAGGATGACTTGGCCGGGGCCGAAGCCTTCCTCTTTCCACATGTCTTTGCCGGTGCGGATGTCGACGCAGGCGAGGGGGCCTTTACCGTATTCTTTGAAGCTGAACATGCCGTAGAGGTAGCCGTCTTTGACGACGGGGGTGCTCCAGTGGTTGAAGCATTCGTTTTCGCGGCGCCAGATGGCTTCGGCGCTGAGGCCGCTGCCGGATTTGGAGATTTTGAAGGCGCCGGCGCCGACGCCGTAACCGGCGGAGCAGTAGACGATGTCTTCAAAGACGACGGGGCTGGCGGCGGTGGAGACTTTGTAGGGGAAGGGGGCGCGCCAGAGGACGGTGCCTTTTTGGGGGTCGACGGCGACGAGGCCGGTCTGGGTGAAGAAGATGGCCTGGTGGATGCCGTGGATGTCTGCGAGGATGGGGGTGGCGTGGGTCATTTGGTCGTCCTCACCTTTCCAGGCGACTTTGCCGGTTTTTTTGTCGAGGGCGATGAGGGCCTGGCCTTTGCCGCCGCCGGCGAGGAGGAGGAGGCCGCCGTCGATGAGGGGGGAGGCGGCGTTTTGCCATTTGATGTTCACGCCGGCGTTTGCTTCGAGGAGGTTGTGCTGCCAGACGAGGTCGCCGGTGTCGGCTTTGAAGCAGTGGACGCCGAGGTTGGCGTCGATGCAGTAGGCGTGGCCGTCGTCGATGACTGGGGTGGAGCGGGGGCCGTCGCCGCCTTCGTTGCCTTTGTCGCCGGCGTTGCCGCCGCCGTCGTATTTGGAGATGATGGCGAGGGATTTGCTCCATTTTTCCTTGCCAGTGCGGGCGTCGAGGCAGAGGAGGGTTTCGCCGGGGTTGCCGTCGACTTCAGCGGTGACGATGGTGTAGGCGTTTTCGGCGGCGACAGCGAAGGAGCTGAAGCCGGCGGGGGTTTCGGTTTTCCAGAGGGTTTTGAGGCGGGCGCTTTTCCAGTCGCGGACGGAAGCGGGGGCTTCGATGGTGCCGTTGCTGTTCGGGCCGCGGAAGGCGCCCCATTCGAGGGCGGGGGCGGAACTGGCGATGAGGAGGCTGAGGGTGGTGGCGAAGTGGCGGGTATTCATAGCGGATCGATTGAGGTGTCGGGGTGCGACGGTGAGACTGAGACTGCGGGGCAGGGTATAGTCAGCGAACGAAGGTTGACGAGGAAATCTTTGTTCGTTTTGGCGAATGACGGCTGTTTGGTTGGGCAGCGGGTCAGTTGCTTTTCCAGTTCAGGGCGCCTTTTCTCCAGGCGTAGGCATAGGCGACGCCGAGAATGACGACAAAGCTGAAGGCGAAGCCGAGGATGGCGGGGCCGTGGGTGGCGACGTGGTCTTTGTAGATGGTGGCCCAGGGATAGAGGAAGACGACTTCGATGTCGAAGAGGACAAAGAGCATGGCGACGATGTAGAATTTGACGCTGAAGCGGGGTTGGGCGTCGCCGAGTGGGAGCATGCCGCACTCGTAGGCGCTGTCTTTCATGGCGTTGCGGCGGGCGGATTTGCCTGCGACGGCGGAGAAGATCAGGGTGGAGACGGCGAAACCGGCTGCGATGACGATCTGGAGGAGGACGGGGGTGTAGTTTTCCAGCATGAGAGAGGGGGCGATCTGCTGGTGAGAGAGTAGGCGGGAGAGGCGCTACGTCAACGGCGGGGATGGTGCCGGATGGGGAAAATAGAAACCCCTGTTCGCGACCGTTTTGGCGGTCATCGAACAGGGGTGGGTGAGGATTCTAAAGTGAGCGCCGGATGGCGGCGCTCCCGATGGTGAGCTTCGAGAAGCGGTTAACGAGCCGCAGCGGCGGCGGCTGCACGAGCGGCGACCGCTGTGCTGTGGGCCTGGCGGATGCTTTCGAGGCCGCGGTAGGTCTTGCCGGCTTTGGCTGCGAGGCCGCGGCCAACGAGGTTCTGCAATTTTTCGTAGGACCGGAGGCGGAGCATTTCTTCGCCACCACTGACCGCATTTTTCAATTTTAAGTTTTCGTAAACTAATCCGAAGAGTTCGTTGAAGTCGTAGGTTTTTCCGTCAGTGAGTACATTCACAAGTTCATCTGTGACATGATCAGGAACGCGTCGTGAGAATCGGGTTTTACGAGTCGGAGTAGTTGCCATAGGAAGTTGAGGTTAGCACGCTTTCGGGGCTTTGCGAAGCTTTTGTTACCCGGATGACACTTTTCCGAACGCGGAAGAAGTTGATGAAAGGTGCTTACGAGAATGGGGTTTAATAGCGGGTTTTTTTTCGTTGGATTTGCGGAGGTGAGGTAGGGTGGGGGAAGGCTACTCGGCGAAGGAGCCCACGGCGACGGGTTCGAAGGTGCCTTTTTTCCAGGAGAAGATTTCGCTGGTGGCGGCATAGGGTTCGCTTTTGAAGCGGTCTTCGAGGTCGCCAGCGAAATCGTTGAGGATGGCGGCTTTGGCGGGGAAGATGTAGAGGGCGTTGCGATCGGGTGCTGTGACCCAGATTTCGGGGCCGAAGGTGGCCTCGAAGAGCAGGGGGAGGGAGGGGGCGACGATGAGGGAGGCGTAGATGGGGCGTTCGCCGCGATAGACGGCGTAGATGATCTGACCCTGGTCATCGCGGATCCATTCGGGTTTGAGTTCCTGGAGGAGGCGGTCGGCGACAGTGCGGGCGCGTTTGGCGAAGGTTTCCGGGCTGATGCCGATGGCGAGCAGTTCGTCGGCGGTGTAGGTGGCGATGAAGGGGGATTCGGGGATTTCTTTGGCCGGGGTGACAACGGTGTTTGCGGCGCCTTTGAGATTGATGGAGCGCGGGGAGCGCATGATGTGCGGCTCGGGCAAGAGGAGGAAGGTTTCGGGTGCGGGTTTGGCGGGTGCGGGTTCCTGGGCTGGGGCGAGGTGGACCACGAAGAGGGCGGCCAGGATAATCCTGGAGGTGAGGAAGGCGTGGTGGGTGAGCATGGGGGGAATGTGGGGGTGGGTGGGGTGAGGATCAAGTTCGACCGGTTCTCGAAAATCCTTTTCGCCTTGTCCGGCGGTGGAGCGGCCTCATTGGTGGCGTCAGTCGCGTGACGAGTCTCGGTATTTGCAGTTGGAGCTTGCGCGAGAGGCTGGTCTCCGGCTTGATCTGGCGATGATCGCATTTGTGAAAGGAACTGTCGTGGAGGCGCTGCCGCATGAGGCGGTGGTGGATGTGAATGGGGTGGGCTATGCGGTGCTGATTCCGCTTTCGACTTTTGATCGGCTGCCGCAGGTGGGGGCGGAGGTGAAGTTGCTGACGCATCACCATGTGACGGAACGGGAAGAGACGCTGTTTGGGTTTGGCAGCGCGGATGAGCGGGATCTGTTTCGGTTATTGATTGACCGGGTGTCGGGGATCGGGCCGAAGATGGCGCTGGCGGTTTTGAGCGGGATGCCGGTGGCGGCATTCAAGGAGTGTGTGATTCAGAATGATGTGAAGGCATTATCCCGCATCAAGGGGTTGGGGACGAAGACGGCGGAGCGGATTGTTTTGGAACTGAAGGACAAGGTGGGTGTGGTATCGGCCTGGCAGGATGCGCAGTCGGCGAGGGTGGCGCATGATGGCCCGAGGGAAGCGCAGAGTGATGCGGTGTTGGGCTTGATTGCGCTAGGATACAAGCAGGCGGAGGCGCAGAAGGCGATCCAGGCGGTGGTGAAGCACAGTGGGACGACTCCGGGGGCGACAGCGGATCAATTGATTCGTGAGGCGTTGCGCATGGCGCAGTAGGTGGAAAAAAAGAGGGATGGCTCGGAAGCCACCCCTCAGTGTTTGGTTGGTTTTGGGAGGAAGTGATTAACTGAGTGCGGGCCGGACCAGCGTCTCGAGGCGATTGACACCGCGACGGATGCGGGCTTTGACGGTGCCGAGGGGTTCGTTGAGTTTCTCGGCCACTTCGGCCTGGGTGAGGCCTGAGAAGTAGGCGAGGACAACGGCTTCTTTTTGATCGGGGGTCAATTTTGAGACAGCGCTGCGGATGATGCGGCTGCGTTCTTTGACCTCGCAGATGTCTGCGCTGGAGTCTTCGAACTCAAACTGGTCGGTTTTGTTCTCGCTCTCGAAGTCGTCATTCAGGCGGGAGCGGCGCTGTTTAGAACGGATGCGGTCGATGGCGCGGTTGCGAGCCATGGTGGTGATCCAGGTGAGGGGCTTGCCTTTGCGGGGTTCGTAGAGGTGAGCCTTGTTCCAAAGTTGGACAAGAACTTCCTGCATGACGTCCTCGGCGTCGTGGTGGTCATTGAGGACATTGGAGATGGCGGTGAAGATGAGGCCGCTGTATTTGCGATAGAGCGCTTGGAAGCTTGCGCTGTCCTTTTGGGCGATGCGTTGGAGAAGCATCAAGTCCTCTTTCAAACTGGCTTCCGCTTCAGGGGTTAAAGGGATGGTCGTATTCATAAAGATAGGAGAAACAAGTAGCCAGCGATATTCCCCTGTCAAAGAAAATGTCCATTTTTTGTCTAACTTGTCGAAGGATTCGAATAAGTTTGTCTAGGTTTAGACAATGCCTAACGATTTGAACGCGATATAGGCGGGGGCTATTTGCCTTTGGGGTCCGTTTTGGGCTGGGGAGGGGTCAGCCATTCGGCTGGGGCGCCGGCTTGTGTGAGGACATTGCGGATGGAGACGGGCACGCCACCGAGGCGGCGGCTTTCTTCGGCGGCTTGCAGGAAGCCGTAGATTTCGATGGTTTGAGCGGGGGTGACGGGGGCGACCTTGGTGGTGAAGAATTTGATGATTTCGCGGAGCATGGGGTTGTAGTCGCCCTGTGTCTTTTGTTCGAAGACGTCTTCGCCGTCGAATCGCACCAGCTTGTAGGAGGTGGAGTGCATGGGCAGTTTGTGCAGGGCGTGCAGGGAGCCGGTGCGATTGCCTGTCCAGATGCCGGTCACGACGGATTCAGCAGGGGTGGTGGTGCGGGTGACGTGGTCGCATCCGGTGCCCATGACGGTGAAGAGGGCTTCGGTGGCGTGAATGGCGTAGAAGTAGAGGTCGGGGTGATGGGCGATGGTTGGAGCGGGTCCCCAGGAGATGGCGGCTTGGGGCGGGGTTGATTTGGCGTTGGCGACTTCGACGACGCCCTGATACCAGCGGAGAGCGGAGGCGCTGAAGAGGGGGATCTGCATTTTTTCGGCGAGGACGAACATTTGGACGATGTCCTTGAGATTGGCGGCGACTGGTTTGTCGACGAAGATGGGTTTGCCGAAGGTCATGACTTCCTTGGCCTGATCGAGGTGGGGGCGACCGTCCAGGCTGAGGATCATGACGGCATCGACTTCGCCACAGAGGGCGGGAATGCTATCGACCATGCGGACGCCGTATTTGTCTTTGAGGATGGCGGTGAATTCGGGGAGTCGGGAGATGCTTTCGGGGAGATCAGGGCTGCCTGTTGGGAAGGCAGCGACCACGCGGCCGCCAGGGACGTGGTTGGGGTTGGCGGGATCGTTCAGGCGCATGGTGAACTGTTCAGCGTGCGAAGTGTCGAGCCCGATCAGGCCGATTCGAAGTGGGTCAGCCATAAGGTCGGAAGCGGGTAGCAACAGGGCGGAGAGAGCACCAAGCTGGAGGAGCATGGAGAGGGTCAGATTGCGGAAGACCACCATGCTTGCAATTTCAGCGTGAGAATGGACAAAGCAAGTGTTGCTGGCTGATGCGGTGCATTTTGTGCAAATGAGGGGAGATGAGAGTCGGGATGAAAAGTTTTGTCCAAAAGGGGGAGCGTGGGGCCTGTTGTGGGTGCACGATTTGAGCGAAATTGAATATGGCTTCTCCACCAGACCCTTCCTTTGAGCGCACCACGCAGTTTTTGGAACTGTTGAATGCGCATGATCGCGCGTTGAGTCTTTACGTGTATGGCCTGGTGCCTCGGGATTCTGAGGCAGAGGACATTTTGCAGCAGACCAAGATGCTGCTGTGGAAGCATTTTGATGACTTTCAGTTGGGCACGCATTTTTTGGCTTGGGCGAGGAAGACGGCCTTTCATCAGGTGCTGACGCATCGGCGGAAGAAGAAGCGTGAGCCGGTGCCGCTGGAGGAAGAGGTGCTCGAGGCGGTCAGCGAGGCGGTCTCGCAACTGGCGGAAGAAGGATCGGCGCGGCATGAAGCGGTGAGAGCCTGCGTGGCGCGACTGCCAGCGGAGCATCGTCAACTGGTTCAATTGAGGTATTTCCAGGAGATGGAGATTGCGGACATTGCGAAACAGATTCAGCGAACCGAGGCAGCGGTCTACCGGGCGCTGAGCCGGGTGCGGATGGCGCTGATGGCGTGTGTGCAGAAACAAACGGAGGCGCTGTCATGAAGCCGATGGAAGAAATGTCTGAATCAGAGAAGATGCATTTTTTGGAGTGCTGGGAGCGGCTGCGGGACGGGGTGGCGAGTGAGGCCGAGGTGAAGGAAGTTCACGAACGACTTGGAAAAGGGGAGGGGGCGAAGAGATGGCTGGCGGAGGCGATTTTATTGGAGACGGAGCTTCGGTTTGACGGGGAGTCGTTGAAGAGTCAGTCGAAGGCTGAGCCGGTCCAGGTGGTCGACGTGAAAGGTTGGAGGGTGCTGCGGTGGTCGCATGCGGCGGCGGCTGGAGTGGCGGCTTTGCTTTCCTGGGGTGTTTGGCAGGCGACTCAGGTGCCTGCGGCAGCCGTTGCGACGCTGGTGAAAGCGCAGTCGTGCAAGTGGGGCAATAGCGCTTTGCCGACATTGGAGGGATCGGCTTTAGTGCCGGGGACTTTGGAGTTGGTGGAAGGTATGGCGACCGTGTTGTTCAGCAGTGGTGCGGAAGTGGTGCTGGAGGCGCCGGTGAGTTTGGAGATTGTTTCGTCGATGGAGGCGCGGGTGCGGCGCGGGACGGTGGTGGCGGAGGTGCCACCTCAGGCGAAGGGATTTACGATTCAGACGGCCGATACCAAAGTGGTGGATTTTGGGACGAAGTTCGGGGTGAGCGCGAGCGAGGATGGAAAGTGTCTGGTGCAAGTGATTGAAGGCTTGGTGGAGGTGAACAGGAAAGGTGAATCTGAAGTGAAAGCGCTGCGCAGTGGGGAACGGGTCGATTATGGGGGGATGACACGGTCGATGCTGAATCCGGATGCGGATCGCCAGCAGGCGGAGCCGGGGCGGTGGCTGCCGGCTGCGGCGATGACGGATTTGGGGGATGGGTGGCAGGTGGTGACGACGGCGTTTGGCGAGGGGAAGGATTCGTGGATCCAAAGCAATGCGAAGCAACGAGTCACTGGAGGGGAGACTTTTTTGAGGGTGAAGCACACCACGCTGGATCGCTCTTTGGAGCGAAAGATGTATCTGGCTTTTGATTTGTCGAAGCTGGAGGGGAGAGTGGCGGAGGCGGAGTTGGTTTTGCACTTGGAACCGAGTGAGTTGGGGTATGGCTCCCTGGTTCCGGATGCGAGGTTTGATGTTTACGGGTTAACGGATGAGTCGGAGGATCGCTGGGAGGAGGGTCTATTGCGTTGGGAAAGGGCTCCTGCGCACAATGAGTCGGAAGCGAGTCATTTGCGGCCTGATATGGCGAAAGCTCGGTTGCTGGGAAGTTTCCGGGTGGAACAGGGACGGCAGAGTGGGGCGGTCTCTCTGAAGGATCAGGCTTTGGCGGATTTTCTGCGCCTCGACAGCAATGGAGTGGTGACTTTGATTGTTTGCCGGGAGACGAATGAATTGGCGCGCAATGGTCTGGTTCATGCGTTTGCGAGCAAAGAGAATGCGCGTAACGCACCACCGATGTTGCGGGTGAGGGTGAGTGGGGAGTAGTGAGCCGGAAAAAAGGCTGGCTAGGCGATTGGTTTGGACGTTATTGTCGTGGGAGCTAGGCGATCCCTTTTGGACATGGAGCCTGGCTGAGATGAGCCGCTTACTGAGATGAATTCCCTTCCTCCTCTTCTTGCAGCCAAGTTGGCAGATTTTCGACATCGGGTTTGGGTGGTGAAAGGGATCGAAGGAGTGTTGGCGGGTTTGTTTGGTTTGCTGGTGTCCTTTTCGGTGGTGTTTGTTTGTGATCGTTTTGTGGACACGCCAGGATGGCTGCGCGGGGTTGTTTTGATCGGTGGCGTTGCGGGGATTTTGATTGGATTGCCGTTGAAATGGTATCGTTGGGTGTGGAGGCAAAGGCGATTGGAGGATACGGCGCGGCTTCTGCGGAGGACCTTTCCTCGATTAGGCGATCAGTTGCTGGGCATTGTCGAACTCGCGAGAATGGAGGCGGGTGAGGGAGGCCGAAGTGAGCGTTTGGTGCAGGCAGCGATGGCGCAAGCGGATGAGGCGATCAAAGACCGGGATTTCAGTCAGGCGGTTCCGCTGGCACGGCACAAGCACTGGGCATTGGCTTGCGGTCTGTTGGCGGTTGTTGTTTTGGGGGCGTTTGTCGGAGTGAATGAAGCGGCTCGTAACGGGCTGCAACGGTGGGCCATGCCTTGGCAGGCTGTTGAGAGGTACACTTTTGCTCGAATCGAGGCGCAACCCGATCCTTGGGTGGTTCCGTATGCGGAGGCGGTGGCTTTGAATGTGAAGCTGAGTGATGATAGCCGATGGAGGCCGGAGGAAGCTCGGGTGCAGGTCGCGAACCAACCAGGGGCTGAGGCTAATCGCGACGAACAGGGTCGTTTTGTTTTGTCGCTGCCGCCGCAAAAGGAAGACACCGTGGTGAAGTTGCGCGTGGGCGATGTGCGACGTGACATTGCGATGCAGCCCCGGCCCCGGCCTGAACTGACGCGATTGACGGCTAAGTTGAATCTGCCCAGTTATTTGAATTACAAGACGATGCCTGAGATTGAGGTGAGGGGAGGGTCGGTGAGTTTATTGGAAGGGAGTGAAGCGGTATTTGTGCTTGAGAGTGTACGCGATTTGGCGAGTGCGACTTTGGATGGTAAGAGGCAGGAGGTGAAGGATGGGAAGATGATCAGTGCGATGGAGGTGGTTCCGAAAGAAGTCAGAGAGAGGGCGTTTTTTTGGACTGACGAGCTGGGTTTGAGTCCACGTGAGACCTTGAAGCTGACTGTGCAACCTGTGGGTGATGCGAGTCCGCGCCTAGTGGCCCGGCGTGAGAGTTTGGAACAGGTAGTGTTGGACACGGAAGTGGTGACATTTGACTTGAATGCGTCGGATGATTTTGGGATCCGGCGTTTGGGACTTTCGTGGCAGCCATTGGATTCGGGTGAAGGGAAGGGTTCAACTGTGCCTGCGAAGGGGGAGAAGGTGGTGGCGGCGGGAGCACCGGAGATGCGTGATATGGAGACGCGAGCAACGTTTTGCGCGGTGAGGGAGGGTGTCGCTCCACAGAGCCTGGAGATTCGCGCTTGGGCGGAAGATTACTTGGAGGGGCGGGAGCGGGCACAGTCTGCAGTGTTTGTTCTGCATGTGTTGAATGCGACGGACCATGCGCTTTGGCTGACGCAACAGATGGGAAAGTGGCTGGATATGGCTCGCGAGACTTATGAACGCGAGCAACAGCTTCATCAGATCAATCAGGAACTTAGGGAGCTGAGCGCAGCCGAATTGGATCAGCCGCAGAACCGGCGGAAGATTGCTCAGCAAGCGAATGCGGAGCAGGCCAATGCGGCACGATTGGGTGGATTGAATGAAGCGGGCAAACGATTGGTGGAGCAGGCGACACGCAACCCGGAATTTGATGCGGAGCGATTGGAGTCATGGGCGACCATGCTGAAAAGTCTGCAAAACATCGCTTCGAAAAGGATGCCGAGTGTGGCGGATCTGTTGAAGCAGTCATCGAATGCGACCGCAGGAGGCAAATCGGATTTGGCAGAACAAGAGGGGAACCGATCGTCCAAAGACAGCGGGACGAGTGTTGAATCGGCCCAGACTTCGAAGGCAGATTCTGAGAGCCAACCTTCGGCTCCGAACATTGCACGAGGACCAAATTTGCCGAGTAGGCCGGGTGGAACGACTGCGGGTGAAAAGCCATCGGGTGAAGAGAAACCGACAGTACCGTCGATTAAGCTGAGTGACAAGAGCGAGTCGATCGCTGATCCGAATGGAAAGCCGACGGATGCAAAGCCAAAGCCACCGGGTTCGGGGAAGCTGGGACTTCCCAGTAATGCTCTAGCTGCGGCACCTCAGAAGCCGGGTGAGCAACCGGATTCTCCGTCTGCTGAATCACCCGCCCAAGCAAAGCTCGGCAAGAGCGTTTGGGAACAACGCGATTTGTTGAAGGAGTTTGCTAAGGTGACGGATCAGCTCAGTGAAATCCTGGCGAGTTTAGAGGCGAGCACTTTTGTGAAGAGGCTGAAAGGCGCTTCACGCGAGCAATTGCAGGTCGCCAATGGGTTGCAGCGCAAGACCCTGGAGGCGTTTGGATTAACGCCAGAGGCTGAGCAGTTGCCCAAAGAGACGGTTAAGACGGGGCAAAGGGACGTAAGGGAGCCTGCTGATAAAAAGAGTGGAGTCGAAGATCCTGCTTTGCCAGCGGCTGACGAATTGGTGTCAGCCTTGGAGAAGATTTCAGTTGTGGATGCACGCAAGATCCTGAGTGGAAAAAGCGGCCAACAGAGTGAGGTCGTTAGGGTTTTGCAAAGTGACCTAGATGCCTATGTGCAGAGGCGGCCTGATCAACACTTGAAAAAGGTTCTGGGTCAAATGAAGGAGTCGCAAGTGGTTCGGGCACTTGGGAGAGTCGGAGACAAAACGAAGTCCTGGATGAGTGGTCAGGCGATCGCAGGGGCGGAATATTGGGCGGATGTTTTGGATCGGTGGGCGGAGGAAATGGTGGCGGCGGGGAAGTGTTCCAGTTGTAGTTCCGGGGATCAGGAAAGTCTGCCGCCTGAAATTGTGCTCAAGGTCATGCAAAGTCTACGTGACGAGATGAGACTAAGAGATGAGACACGGGAGCTGGAGAATGCGAAGGGAGCTTTGGAGCCCGATGAGCATTTGAAGCGTTCTTATCGCCTGTCGGGTGAGCAAAGCCGAATCGCGATACAGACTCAAAGCGCCTTTGATGATATTCTGCGTTTGCCTGGAGGAGCGCAAAAGTTTGGCAAGGAGTTGCAGCTTCTAGGTGCGGTGAGGCATGTGATGGATGAGGTGGTGGGGATTCTAGACAAGCCTGATACGGGCGCGCCTGCGATTGCCGCAGAAACGGAGGCGATTGAGTTGCTACTTCAAACGAAGCGTCAGAATCCCAACGGAGGAGGTGGTGGTGGATCTGATCCGGGCGGAGGTGGTGGTGCTGCTGCGGCTTCTAGCACTGCTCTTGCTGAGCTGGGAGAGGGATCTGATGCGGCTGCGGAGGTGGAAGTGCGGAGTGTCGGTCAGGCGACTGGACGTGCAGGGAAGGAGTTTCCTGAAGAGTTCAAGGCTGGTTTGGATGCCTATTTCAATCAGTTGGAGTCCGAGCCAAGAGGGGAGTGAAGCCGACAAAGGAAGTGCTGTAGAATTCGATTTGCTTCACCTTGGCAAAATCAGGGGTCGTTGGCTTTGAAGAAATCCTCGCCTTTGGTCACTTTGCCATCGGCGTTGACAATCGTGAATTTCCCTCCGTTACGTCTAGCGAGTTCGTCGAGTTCTTTTGCGGCGGCGGGTTCCATCATGGCGGTCGTGTGAATCGTGGCAGGTTTTCCTTTTGCGTTGGAGGCGGTCACTTCGTCAACCCACGTGAGAGCATCACTGCGATTGCCGTCTGTCATGAAGAAAATGAGATCAGGTTTGGGTGTGCCGGCAAGCGCCATGAGAAGACCTGCGCCCCAATTGGTGCCACCTGGGTTTACTGAATCGTCGATGATTTTTCGGCTTTTGGTGAGGTTGGCGGGATTGGCAGCCAGGTAGCGATAGCGAGGAATGCGAACGCCTTGTTGGCCTGGACGAATATCCCATTCGTACTTTGCCATGGCTGCGGGGTCATTGGTGTCCACCTCATCGTGAGGCCATGCAAAGTCCGAAAAATAGATCACCTGATATTGAACACCGCCTCGGAGTTGGTTCAGGCTTTTGGAGAGTTCTTTCTTGAGCAACTCAAAGCGGCTAATGGTCTTGCCGTCAGCCTGGGAACTGGCGGACATAGAACCCGAGACGTCGACGACGAAGACCACACGGCTACCTTTTCCCTGATTGCCCATAAAACTGACGGAACCACCTGCAGTTCCACTGCCTCCCCCGAAGGTGCCAAACGTGCTTCCGACATTCAGTTCTGTCGAAGTCGGGGTAAAGTCGACATCTGGCATGGCGATCTGGCTGTTGCCGAGGGCGACGATGGGTTGAAGGCTGGGGCTCGCACTGGCACTAGGAGCTGGCTGAGCGATTTTTTTCCAAGCGGGATCTTGCGTGCTATCGACGGAACTGATGGCAACAATTTCCGCACTTGGACGAGACAAGGGGACTACCTGAACGACTGCTAGAAGGAGGAGGAGAACCAGATGAACTCCAGCGGCAAGGACGAAGGCCCGTTTTTTGGCTTCGTAGATTTGGGGGGTGTTATCCGCAGGAGCTTCGAGTTCGTCTGGAACGGAGGGGTGAATGAGAGAAGGGGTTGAGGGGGGTATCGAACTGGCGGATTCAGGGTGTAGCGACTCTTGGGGATGGTCGTCTGCAATGTCTGTCAACTTACTGAAATCGAGTGGAGAAGTTGAAACGTCATTATCATCCGGTTCGACCGCGATCTCGCCCGATAGCCATTCGGAGGCTTGGGGGAGAACGGGGGCGCTCTCGTTTTTTGATTGCGGGGACTGGATTAGCCTTTTTGTTGTTGGCTGAGGGCCGTCAGCTGTCGGCAGATGACTGAAGTCATCGGCGTCGAACGTGTCGAGCGGGGAATAAGGCATTTGTTAACGCGTTTCTAATTCCAGAATACAGGCGAACCGCTTGGTGCGCTACCACGATTGATTGGCGTTGAGTCAAGGTCGGGGACCATAGATTGGCAGGGGTTGATCGGCTTCAAAGGCTCCGATGTCGGCACCGGACCGATCAGACGCATCATTCACGTTGGGCATTGAGATGGCCGCATCGATGATGTTGCTATCAGCGCGTGGTCTAAGATCGGGTGGTTGGTAGAACCGCGAAGGATCCTTGATCACGGTAGCAGAGGGCAAAGCACCGAACGTGGTCTGTATGCCATTAGGCTCATACTGAGTGCCGGGGAGTGATTGAAATGTCCATGAGCGAAACTTTCCTTCAAATACGGGGCCCGTTGTGGCGTAAGCATTGAAGTTGAAAATGCAATGATCTCCAAAACGCTGAACGTCGACAACCCGACCACGGCCAGGGGAATAGCCTCCAAACTTAAGATCATTGGATGGGCCGCCGATGAAAAGGTTGTTCTGAATCAAAGCGTGATCAAAGGGCTCGCTGGTGTAGTTACCGAAGCCATCACCTGATTTGACAGCAGTGTTGTGCAGGATGACGTCGCCGATACTGAATCGATGAAGTTTGAAGGCACTGTAAGTCAGGTTGAACATCGCGTTTCGCAGAAAGTAATTTGGCCCACCGAGGCCTGGCTGCGAGGAGATGCCGACGAAGCAGTTCGTGAGACGGTTGCGCATCACGCGGCAGTTGTGCAGCGCGAAGTCGGCCTCGATGCCATCGTCGAGACCAGCGCTGATTTCGTTATTGAGGATGTCGTTGCACATCTGTGGTGCCGCTCCGTCGTCCTCCATGTGACTGATGCAATCGCGGAAGCCGGAGACGCGATTGTAACGGATCACATTGCCGCTGCCGGTGAACTGGATGCCCTCGCCGTCGTTGTCGCCGTTTGCGCCCATAATCTCTGGCTTCCATTCGCGAATGCCGGTGATAACGTTGTCCTCGATGCAAGCGTTCATCATGCCTGGTTTGTAGGCCTTGATGCCAAACTGCGAGCGGATGGTGCAGCGTCGCACCGCGCAGTGCTCGGTGCCGTTCAAGCGCACCGGCCCATTTACTGTGACGCCTTCGAGATACACCCACTTGCGATTGGTGAGGCTGATCTCGTTGAAAACGGCTTTTCCGCTTGTG
>JARXAL010000150.1 GCA_029865835.1 Verrucomicrobiaceae bacterium | reverse complement strand
GGGCAAGGGCATCGACCCAGGCGATGGTGGCGAGGAGTTTGCCGACAGCAGGGCCAATGGATTGAGGTGGGTTGGGGCGCAAGGAAGTGATGGTATGGCTAATCCAAGACAGGAAAATGATGGGCAGGACTGAGGGGATTGAAAGGCCTGAGGAGTATAGGTTTAACAGGGCAGGACTGATGAGGAGCAAGATGAGGGGCCAGGACGAGGATTTGGGGGTGGATGCGGGTTTGGCTTCCTGGCGGGCGATGAGGCTGAGGCCGACGATGTAGGCGCCGAGGGCGAGGCCGGGGAGGAGAGCGGGGCCGGACCAGGGGTTGGTGAGGAGTGGTGAGGCGGATGCGAGGTAGAGGAGGGTGCGGCAGGCGCCCATGAGGAGGACGGAGCCGGACCAGGGTTTGTGATAGAGGTCGTAGGCGAGGATGGTGAGGGCGAGGGTGATGGTGACGGAGGGGTTGGCGCCACCGCGTCCGACCATCATGCTAGCGCCGCAGAGGAGGAAGATGAGACCGACGCGCCAGGCGGAGCGGAGGGTGATGCGGCCGGAGGGGATGGGGCGCTCGGGGCGGTGTTGGCGGTCGAAGGCGATGTCGGCTGCGTCATTCAGGATCATGCCGCCGGTGTAGAGGAGGGAGGCACCGAGGGTTATCCATAGCAGGCGGAGATCGGTGGACGAGCCGCCGGAGAGGAGCCAGGCGGCGAGGGTGTTGGTCCAGACGGTGGGGAGGTTCGAAATACGGGCGAGTTCGAGCCAGGGGCGGAGATGGCTTTTGGTGGTCAAGGTGGGCAGAGTGATTTCTGGTTCAAGGAGGCGCACGGTCTTGCGGGGTCAACTTGAAACGTCACTCGGAGAGTGACGGCCACTTGGTTTGGGCGATGCTGAGGTGGGGTGGTCGCCAGTCTTCTGGAACCTTGACTCCAACGGGGTGGGTCAGTGGGGTTGGGTGATGGCGGCGAGGAGTTCGTCGAGGGACATGCTGACGATGGCGGTGACTTTGTCGCTCATGGCGAAGGGGAGGATGAGGGTGCGGCCGTGGAGCATGGAGCCGCAACTGTAAACGACGTTGGGGACGTAGCCTTCGCGTTCGAGGCCTTCGGGGCAGAGGAGGGGGTCTTTGAGGCGGCCGATGACGATGGTGGGATCGTGGAGGTCGAGGAGGGCGGCGCCGATGCAGTATTTGCGCATGGGGCCGACGCCGTGGGTGATGACGAGCCAACCGGCTTCGGTTTCGATGGGGGAGCCGCAGTTGCCGATTTTGACGGACTCCCACATTTCCGCAGGGCGCAGGATGATTTGGGGATCACTCCAGTAGTGTGGGTTGTCTGAGAACATGATGAAGAGGTTTTCATCGTCCTGGCGGGAGAGCATGGCGTAGCGGCCGTCGATGCGGCGGGGGAAGAGGGCCATGCCTTTGTTTTGCACGGCACTGCCATTGAGCGTGAGGACGCGGAAGTGGAGGAAGTCTTCGGTCTCGATGAGTTGAGGCAGGATGGCGCGACCGTTGTAGGCGGTGTAGGTGGCGTAGTAGGTGATGGTGCCGTCGTCGTCGATGAAGCGGACGAAGCGGGCGTCTTCGATGCCGTTGCTTTCGTTGAGGGAGACGGGGAAGATGATGCGCTCGCTCATGGCGAGTTTTGGTGAGAAGAGGAGCTCGTAATTGGAGTCGGCGAGCCATTGTACCGCATCCAGGGTGCGGCTGATGTCCTGAGTGGCGGGTCGAGTTTCCAGTCTGACGGCTGCGACGCTTTTGATTAAGTCATTGCGAGTGAAGTTGTCTTCGAGTGGTGTTAATACGGCGATGGTGTGATCATTTTCGAAGCCCATTTCATGCAGCTTGATGATGAAGCGTTTTTTGCGGTAGCTGGGATTGGGGACGACACCGGGGAGGGTGACGTAGCGGGAGACGGGGTCGAGGGTGATGGCGCCATTGGAAGCGACGGTGCCGGCGCGGAACTCAATGGAGGAGATGTGTCCTTCGCCGGTGGCGCGGAGGCTCAAGATGAAGCGGGCACCGCCATCGGGAGCGCCTGTTTGATCGGGGTTCAGGACGATGGAGGGATTAAACAGCGCGGCAGACTCGAGGGCATATTCTCCGGAGAAGAGAGCGCCGATGAGGAGTTGGCGTTCACGGGTGAGGGGGCGATGCGTGAAGAGGTGGTGTTTGACCTTTTCGAAGTGGGCGATGAGAGACGGTCCGATCTCGAAGTGGCGACTGGCGAATTCGAGGCGGACCTCGGCAAGTTGGCGGACGACTTCTTCCTCAGTCAAGGCAAGCGCACGACCGATGATAGTGGTGATGCGCTGGATGTCTGAGGGGATGAAGGGGCGGATGATGACACGAGCGCTCTCGGGGAGCAGTGTCACCTCGTGGCGGCAGAGGTGGACTGAACTCATAGTGAGAGGGGTGTTGAAGGGGAGGTGGTGACCTGTTCGGCGTGGTTCATTTCGACGAGGGCCAGGTGGAAGGCGAGGGTGGATTCGGCGCCTTGGTTTTCGTTAACGCGATCTTGATGGAGGCCGTCGCTGCAACCGCCGGTGCTGGAGTCGTAGAGGGGGAGGCCGAGATCATTGCGGCCGAGGAACCATTCGAAGGCGCGTTTGGCCTCGCGAGCCCAAATGGGATCTTGGGTGACGCGGAAGGCTTCCTGGCAGGCGCAGACCATGGCTAGGGCTTCGACGGGTTGCTGGTCGAAATCGGCGCGTGCACCGTCTTGTTTGTAGAAGCCGTCGCTGCCGATGGGGCGGAAGTGACCGGCCTGGGTGCGCTGAATGGAGACGAGCCAGCTGAGGGATTTGAGGCCGATTTCGAGGGCTTCAGTGTGAGGCATGGCTTTGCCGCTGAGGATAAGGGCCTGGCAGAGGCGTGCGTTGTCATAGGTGACGTAGGGTTCGAACCAAGGCCAATGCTCGGTGGCGGAGTCGTTCCAAAGGTGGATGAGTTTTTCGGTCAAGGCCTCGCGCATGGCATGGACTTGGGTCTTGGGGTCATCAGGATGGTAACTGAGGTATTCGTCGATGCCGAGTAGAGTGAAGCTCCAGGCGCGAGGGGAGGTGAACGAAGCGACGACGGGGAGGCCGACGCGGAAGAGTTGGGCGGAGAGGTTGCGATGACCCTCGTTGCGCGAGCGGCCAGCGCCGTTGCCGACGGACCAGAGCGCGCGGCCATGGCTGTCTTCGCTACCGGCTTCTTCGAGCCACTGGCGACCATGGCTCATGAAGTTGCGGAAGCGGCCGGTTTGATAGTTGAGGGCGGCGGCGAGAAAGGCGAGGTAGCTGGTGGAGAGGTGATCGAGGTTTTGGGGGGGAGGCTGGCTGCCGAGTTCATCGAGCAGGTTGCAGAGGATGAAGGCGCGGGCGTTGTCGTCGGTGCAGTAGCCTTCGTGGAAATTGGGGACGTTAAAGATGGCGTGCTGGTAGATGCCGGTGCTGTCCGTCATGCGCATGACGTGATCGAGGCGGAGGGGGGGCAGGGCGTAGGGGCGGCTGCCGAGGGTCCAGCCGGCGAAGGCGGAGCGGGAGGTGGCTTTGCGAACGGAGCGGGCGTGTTGGAAGGAATCCAGGTAGCGTTTGGCGGTGGCGGGCCAGATCATGGCGCGCCCCATGGTGTAGGCGTCCTGGCGGATGCGGTTGAGGCGTTGCGGGTCGTTCAGGAGATCGCAGACACCGGTGGCGATGGCTTCGGAGTTGCGGAAGGGGACAAGAACGCCGCGGTCGTTGGCGAGCAATTCCTGGGCATGCCAGTAGGGGGTGGAGACGACGGCTTTGCCAGCGCCGAAAACGTAAGCGAGCGTGCCGGAGGTGACTTGGGCTTCGTTGAGGTAGGGGGTGAGGTAGATGTCGGTGGCGCCGATGAATTCTTTGAGGTCGTCAGCGGAGACGAAGCGGTTGTAGAAGATGACGTGGTCCTTGACGCCGTGGTCATCGGCGAGGCGTTCGAGGGAGAGGCGGTAGCGTTCGCCCTCGCGAGCGACGAGTTGGGGGTGGGTGGCGCCGAGGACGAGATAGACGACGTTGGGATGCTGGCGGACGATTTCGGGCAGGGCCCGGATGACATGCTCGATGCCCTTGCCTGGACCGAGCAGGCCGAAGGTGAAGAGGACTTTGCGGCCTTCGACGCCGAACTGGGCTTTGTAGAAGCTGGAGTCCACGAAGGGCATGTCGGGGATGCCGTGGGGGATGATGTCGAGTTTGGACTCGGGCACCTGGTAGGTTTCGAGCAGGATCTCAGCGCCTTTTTGAGCCATGACGACGAGGCGGTCGCTGCGGCGGATGAGTTCGTCCATGACCTTGCGCTGGGCGGGGTTGGGGTCGCGGAGAATGGTGTGAAGGGTGGTGACGACGGGCATGCGGACCTCCTTGAGGAGGGCGAGCAGGTGGCTTCCAGCGGGGCCGCCGTAGATGCCGAACTCGTGCTGAACGGATAGGACGTCGGCGTTGTTGAAGTTGAGGAAATCGGCGGCGCGACGGTAGGAGTCGAGGTCTTTTTCGAGGAGTTCGAAGCGGACGCGGGGTGGATAGTCGTAGCCTTGCACCCTATCATTGACGGCACCGACGAAACAGTCGACGTCAGGGGCGGCGGCGGCGACGGACTCGCAGAGGTCGTGGGTGAAGGTGGCGATGCCGCAGAGTCTGGGCAAGTAGTCTGCCAGGAAGGCGATGCGCCTGGGCAGCGTGGTGGTTTTCAATAGAATAGGCTCCTCAACGCTGCGACGCCTCCTGACCATGACAGGCTTGAGGGGAATAGCAACCCAGGGTTTGCCGGGGGGATCAGGAGGCGGTGTTGGATTTGGGGTCGAGGGCGTCGCGGAGGGCGTCGCCGAGGGTGTTGAGGGCGAGCAGGGTGGCGATGAAGAGGGAGCCGGGGAAGAGGAGGAGCCAGGGGGAGGTTTCCATGTTGTTGGCGCCTTCCTGGATGAGGGTGCCCCAGGAGGATTGCGGGGGTTGGACGCCGAGGCCGAGGAAGCTCAGGACGGCTTCGAGGAGCATGATGCCTGGGACGGTGAGGCTGGCGTAGATGACGACCTGGCCCATGACGTTGGGGACGAGGTGCTTCCAGAGGATGCGGGCTTGGCTGGCGCCGCTGACTTTGGCGGCGAGGATGAATTCCTGGTTCATGAGGCTGAGGACCTGGCCGCGAACGACGCGTGCGGTGGTAAGCCATTCGACGGCGCCGATGGCGACGAAGAGGAGGATGAGGCTGCGCTCGAAGATGACGGTGAGGAGGATGACGAAGGCCATGAAGGGGAAGCCGTAGAGGATGTCGATGAGGCGCATCATGGCGTTGTCGATGCGGCCACCGGCCATGCCTGAGATGAGGCCGTAGGCGACGCCGATGACCATGGCGACGGCGGTGGCGACGAGGCCGATGAAGAGGCTGATGCGGCCGCCGTAGAGGGTGCGGGTGGCGAGGTCGCGGCCGAGGAGGTCGGTGCCCATGACGTGGGCGAGAGAAGGGCCTTGGGC
>JARXAL010000145.1 GCA_029865835.1 Verrucomicrobiaceae bacterium | reverse complement strand
CGGTGGCGGAGTCGATGCGGGGACGGGGGTTGGGGAGGCGCTTGATTGAGCATGCGCTGGGATCTTTTCGGGAGGAGGGGATGGGGCTGGCGAAGATTGAGACGATGGCGTCGAATCCGATCGGGCAGAAATTGTATCCGGCCTGCGGCTTTGAGGAGGTGGGGCGCCAGGTGCACTATGCGATGCGGCTTTGAGAGCCGAGGCGTGGAGCTGGGACCTACCTGAACTTGGCGGGGGCGGCGGCGCTGCAGTGGGAGCAGGATTTGGGGTGGCGGCGGGCTTTGAGGTGGCGGCGGATGAAGAGGAGGGCCGTGACGAGGACGACGGCGAGGGCGGCTGGGGTTTGCCAATCGATGGGGTTCATGGCTGGGAGAGTTAGTAGCCGAGGGCGGTGCCGATTTGATAGACAGCGAGGCTGAGGAGGTAGGCGGTGCCGGTCATGTAACCGAGCTGGAAGAGGGGCCATTTCCAGGTGTTGGTCTCGCGTTTGACGATGGCGAGGGTGCTGATGCACTGCATGGCAAAGACGTAGAAGATGAGGAGGCTGAGGCAGACGAGGGGGGTGAAGACGGGGGTGCCATCGGCGCGGCGGTCTTCGCGGAGGCGCTGGCGGAGTGGGGCGAGGTCTTCTTCGTCTTCGGATTCGACGGCGTAGACGACGGACATGGTGCTGACGAAGACTTCACGTGCGGCGAAGGAGCCGATGAGGCCGATGCCGATTTTCCAGTTGTAACCGAGGGGGGCGATGGCGGGTTCGATGAGTTTGCCAGCCTGACCTGCGAAGGAGTTTTCGAGGGCGAGGGTGGGGTCGGTGGTATCGGTCTTGGGGTAGGTGGAGGCGAACCAGATGAGGATGGAGAGGCCGAGGATGACGGAGCCGGCGCGGGCGAGGAAGAGGCGGGCGCGCTGCCAGACCTGGACGAGAATGGAACCGAGAGACGGCCATTTGTAGGAGGGCATCTCGAGGATCATGGGGGTGGCGGCGTGGCGCATGAGGGTGCGGGAGAAGAGCCAGGCGAAGAAGAAGGCGCCGGCGACGCCGAGGCCGTAGAGGGCGAGGAGGAAGAGGGCTTTGGTAGAGGGGGGAACCTGGTCGTTGGGGACGAGTGCGGAGATGAGGAGGAGGTAGACGGGGAGGCGGGCGGAGCAGGAGGCGAGGGGGGCGACGAGGATGGTGATGAGGCGGTCCTTGGGCGAGTCGATGGTGCGGGTGGCCATGATGCCTGGGATGGCGCAGGCGTGGGATCCGAGGATGGGGAGGAAGGCTTTGCCATTGAGGCCGGCCCAGCCCATGACGCGGTCCCAGATGAAGGCGAGGCGGGCCATGTAACCGGTGTCTTCCATCAGTCCGATGAAGAAGAAGAGGATCATGATCTGCGGGAGGAAGACGACGACGCCTGCGACACCGGCGATGACGCCGTCGGCGATGAGGTCGTGGAGGTCACCGGGGGGAAGGATGCGAATGACCTGGGTGGAGAGCCAGGCGAAGGCGTTTTCAATGAGGCTCATGGGACCTTCGGCGAGGCTGAAGATTGTCCAGAGGATGAAGCCGAGGACGAGGAACATGATGATGCCACCCCACACTGGATGTAACAGGACGTGGTCGATTTTTTGCGTGGTGGTGACGGGTCGGACCTGGGGGCGCATCCAGGTTTCGGCACAGAGTTTGTCGATGGAGGCGTAGCGGGCGTCGGCGAGGGTGTCTTCCCAGCCTGGGAAGGCGTGTTCGAGGCGGTCGCGATGGCGGATGACGTCGTGCATGGCGACGGCGGACTGACCGGTGTGGCCGGGGTCGTGATCGGACAGGAGGTAGAGGGGTTCCAGGAGGCCGGCTTCGTTGCTGAGGGCACCGAGTTTGACGAGGTCTTCGTGGGTGCGGGTGAGTTCGGCGTGGACGGATTCCGGGAGGGGTGGGGCGGTCCACTTGGGGAGAGGGAGGTCTTCGCGGCTGAGGGCGGCTTTGAGTTCGGTGATGCCCTGGCCGGTGGTGGCCTGCATGGGGATGACGGGGATGCCGAGGCGCTGGCTGAGGGCGGTGGCGTCGATGGCCTGCTGGCGCTCGGCGACGACGTCGATCATGTTGAGGACGAGGATGGCGGGGAGGCCGAGTTCGAGGACCTGGGTGACGAGGTAGAGGTGGCGCTCGAGGTTCGAGGCGTCGACGATGCAGACGACGCGGTTGGGGCGCGGGGTGCCGGGCTGGCGGCCGAGGAGAACGTCGCGGAGGACGGCTTCGTCAGGGGAGCGGGCGTTGAGGGAGTAGGCGCCGGGGAGGTCGATGAGGCGGAGTTTTTTGCCGTGCTGGGAGAAGCACTCGCCGATTTTTTTTTCGACGGTGACACCGGGGTAGTTGGCGACTTTTTGGCGGAGGCCGGTGAGGAGGTTGAAGACGGTGGTTTTGCCGGAGTTGGGGTTACCGACGATGGCGATGCATGGGGGGGCGACCTCGGTGGTGGAGGGGGCGACCGCGTTGGGGGCGGTGTTGGGACTGAGATTTGATCGCATCAGCTAGGTCTAGTGTGCCGGGCTGGAAGGGATTTGCAACCGTGATGCGAGAAAATTCGAGGGAGGATGAGCTCGGGAATTGGGCTCAGTAGATCATGGATTGATCCGGGGCGGTGGTTTCCTCGATGGATTTGGCTTCGAGGACGGGGACGGTTTGGCCGCCTTCCTGTTTGTAGGTCATGGTGCCGATGACTTTGACCCAGGACATTTCTTTGAAGTCGGGGGCTTTTTTGCCGAAGTCGAGGGGGATGGAGTAGGGGCGGGCGTCGGCGGCGCAGCATTGGACGAGCATGCGGAAGATGCGGAGGCGGTGGCCGTCGTCGTTATTGACTTTTTCGGGGAGGATTTGGGCGATGGTTTCGACGGACTGGCCGGTGAGGACCTTTTGGACTTCGATGTCGCCGCCGGTGTAGTAGATTTCGGGGACGTCGAGGATGAAGTTGCCTGCGGCGCTTTTGGGGACCTGGGCTTCGAGGTCGGCGAGGGTGAAACTGCCGAAGGATTGGGCGGGAGCGGGGGTGCCGGTGTTGCCGCCGGAGGCTGAGACGGGGGCGTCTGTGCCTGCGGGGGTGGTTTGGGATGGGGGGAGGTCGGTGGGGGAGGGAGGGGGGTTGGAGGCGGGTGGGGTATCTGGGGATGGTTTGGGTTGGGCGGTGAGGTCGGCGAGGGGGGAGGTGGGGGAGGCGGCTTTTTTCAGGGAGAACTCGTCGGCGCGGGAGGTGTCGGCGTAGTTGGGGGCGTAGAGGCCTTTGTTTTCGGCGACGCGGGGGCTGAATTGATCGGGAGAGTTGAGGGCGGCTAGGGTGATGGGGACAATGAGGATGGCGGCGGCGGTGAAGCGGCCGGTCCAGCCGCTTTCTTCGAGCATGCCGTGGGCGTGAGTGTGGCCTTCGTGCGAGTGGTCGTGACCGCAGTCGGGGGTATGGACGTGTTTGTGAGAGTGGTCGTGATCGTGGGAATGGTCGTGGCCGCAGTCGGGGGTGTGGACGTGTTTGTGAGAGTGGTCGTGATCGTGGGAGTGGTCGTGATCGTGGCCGCAGTCGGGGGTGTGGTCGTGGTCGTGGGAGTGGTCGTGGCCGCAGTCTTGTTCGGCGGCGTTGGCGGTGAGGAGGTTGAAGAGGCCGAGGATGATGAGGCCGATGCCACCTGCCAGGACCATGGGCTGGAAGATGCCGTCTGGTGGGAGGTAATTGATGATGCGGCCGGAGGCGTAGAAGTAGAGCATGACACCGCCCCAGAGGAAGAGGAGGGCGACGCTGAGGTAGTGGGTGAAGGAGCGGGCGAGGTTCATTTCTGAAGGGGGGCTAGTGATCAGTGACCAGTAATCAGTATTCAGGAGTTGGTGATCAGTGGTTGGAGAGTGGCGTGGGGATGCGGGGTTAGTTTAGGGCGGCTAGTTTTTGCATGAGGGTGACCCATGGGATGCTGAGGGAGCCGACGAGGATGAACAGGCCGATGAGCATGCTGATGACGACGCGGCGTTTGAAGACGGCAGCATACATGAAGACGAGTTTGACGTCCATCATGGGACCGAAGACGAGGAAGGCGAGTTTGGCAGCGAGGGAGAAGCTTTCCATGGGGGCGGCGATGAAGGCGTCGGAGGTGCTGCAAAGGGAGAGCACGAACGCGAGGGACATCATGGAGGGGATGGCGATCCAGTCACTGGCGGCGAATTTGGCGACTTGGGTTTGGTCGACCTGAGTGTTGAAGATGGAAGTGATGATGACGCCGATGGTGAAGTACATGCCGGTGTCGAGGAAATCGCGCATGGCGGTGCGCATGGCGTGGACGAGACGGTCGTTGAAGGGGGCGGATGCGGTGCCTTCGGGGTGATCGATACGGGCGGCTGCGGCGGCGGTGACGGAGGCTGCGATGCTGGGCTTGAGGATGTCGGTGATGCGGAAGCGTAGCATCAGGAGGCCGACGAGGACGGCGACGACATAACCGAGGGAGAGTCGGGCCAGGGTCATTGAGGCATCGAGCACAGCGGGGAGGCTGGTGATGTCGGCGAATTCCTTGAAGGCGGTGAGGGTGCTGACGGCGACGATGGGATTGATGATGGGAGCCGAGAGCAGGTAGGTCATGGCGCAGGAGAGCGGCAGGCCTTTTTGGACGAGGCGGCGGACGACAGGGACGACAGCGCATTCGCATACCGGGAAGAAGAGGCCGAGAAAGCCAGCTGCGAGGGTGGCGAGGATTTTGTTTTTCGGGAGGGCGCGTTCGAGGAGGCCGGCGGGGAGGAAGGCGTCGATGAATCCGGAGAGGATGGTGCCGACGAGGATGTAGGGAGCGCCTTCGAACAGGATGGACAGGAAGGCCATGAGGACGTCACCGGTCGGGCTGGGGGCGGGGAGGGTAGCGAGGGAGAGGGTCATGAGGGAAGAAAACGGAGCGGCGCGTGAGGTAGTAAACGGTTGGGAAGAGGGGCTTCAAGCGTCAATCTTGAGCGGGGAGGAGGCGGTGGACTTCGCGGGTGGTGCTGACGAACTGGCCAGGGAAGGTTTTCACGGGTTCAAAGAGGGACGGGTCGTCGATGAGGGCAAAGAGAGAGGTGTGGGCGGGTTGGAGGAGGGCGCGGTAGCCGAAGTTGATGAAGAGAGGTTTCTTTTCGGCTCGGGCCCGATCGATGAGGGAGCGGAGGTGTTCGGGGGAGGTGAGGCGAATGACGGCGGGATCGTAGGCTTCGGTGGCCATGCCTGGGCTTGCGGTGAGGGTATCGGCGCCGTAGCCGGGGTGGCGGGGATTGAGGATGGGGCGGGTGATAGCGGCGGACTCGCGGCAAGCTTCGATGGGGAAGCGGGTGAGGAGTCGGGCGGTGGGCAGGGCTAGGATGTGGACGCCAGCAAGGGTCGTGAGGATAAGGGCAGTTTGCGGGAGGCGGAAGCGACTGGTGAGGGTTGGCCATGCAGCGGCCCAGAGGATGAGGAGGTTTGGAAGAATGGGGATCAAGTACCATTGATAGGGGCGGGTGTGGCCGATGAGGAGGTGGGCGATGAGGAGGGCGGGGCCGACGAACAGGAAGATGAGAAGGGGTCGGCGGTCTGGGGCTTGCCAGAGTTGCCATGAGCCGAGAAGAGCGGTGAGACCACCGATGGAGATCCAGAGGGCTGAGAGGAGGGGAGGGAGAGGGGTTTCGTTGACACTGGTGGAGAGGGGGTTGCCGGGTTCGAAGGGGTGCCAGAGGGCGCCACAGAAGAGGGCGGTAGCAGTGTCACGCCACCACGAGAGGTCGAGGGTACCCTGGAGGCGGTTTTCTTTGAGGAAGGCGATGAAGGGCGGCAGGCAAGGGGCCATGAGGCCGATCACGAGCATGGAGGTGATGAGGCAAGCGGCGAGCCAACGGGCGGTTTGGGGGAGGCGATGGCCGGAGGGGTGACGATAGAGGAGGGCGAGGGCGAGGAGGTTGGCGGCTAGGATGATGTGAATGACGCCGGGGAAGGTCCAGAGGAGATAGAACTGAGTGAAAGCGAACGTGAGCCACCAGCGCCAGAGGCCGGTCTGGGAAGCGCGGCCGAGGGTGCCAAGGAGGACGGGCACGAGCATGACGATGAAGCCGTAACCACGGGCGTCGCAGCCGAAGCGGACGAGCCAGGCGTGCCCGGCATAGCCGAGGGCGATCCAGGCGATGCCGTTGCGGATGCCCCAGACGCGGCAGCACCAGACAAGGGTGAGAATGGCGGCGAGGCCGGCCAGGAAGGAGGGCAGGCGCATGAGGGTCTCGGAGAACCAAGGGTCAGTGGGGCCTGAGCCAGGAGTGAAAAAGGCATCGTGGAAGAGGCGTGCGACGATGATGAAACCGATGTGATTGGTGGGTTTTTGATAGTCCCAGAAAGTGGTTAACCAAGGGCGAGGTTCGAGGGTGACGGAGCCATCGGGCTGCTGGGTCGGGTCAGGCGCAATGTAGGCCTTCATGCAGTATTCTTCATCGCCCCAAAGGGATTGGCCCAGGCGGGGCGCGGTGCTGGCGGCGAGGAGGACGACAGAAGCGGCGAGGAGGATTTTTTCCCGATTGGAGAAGGACTTGGATTTGGGGAGGATGACGGGGTAGGGAAAGGCGGGTCGGCGGGCGAGGGGAGTGAGGGCGACGAGGGCGGCGGCGAGGGCGGTATTTAGGACGAGGCCGCGCCAGAGCCAGACGGGGACGAGCCAGTGGGTGGGGGCGTCTTTGCCTTGGACTTCACGGCGTTCGACGATGCGTTTTTCGATTTTGGTGGGCCGGTCCACCAGCATGAGAGTGGTGAAAAGCACCAAGAAAAGGGCGGCGGTGACCCGGAAGTAGGTGGATGAAGTGAAGGAACGCACGATGAGCAGGGGGGTAGAATGGCTGGGATTGAGGCGGTTCAAAACGAAAAAGTTCCCTTTGCCAGGGGCGAATGGTGGTTTTATAGTTTTCGCGATGTTTCCAGCAGCAGCCACCGCCATTGATCGAATTAGGTTCGGGTTCCACCGTGCTTGACGCTGGCTTGGAACCCGCTGGTCTGCTGCCTTTCCCGTTTGGGATGCCTGATGAACCCGGCAGCGAGCGTCCACCACTTATTGGCCGGGTGACCGACAGGCCGATGAAAGCTTTTCAGGCAAAGCGAATGTGCCCTTTGACTCAACCTTCTTCTCTTTATCTCCATGTCTCCTGTAACTCTCTATGACACAACCCTGCGTGATGGCACTCAGGGCACCGGTATCTCTTTCAGCACTCTCGACAAGATCCGCGTGGCGGAGCGGCTCGATGAATTTGGGGTGCACTACATCGAAGGCGGGTGGCCGGGATCGAACCCGAAGGATGCGGCGTTTTTCCAGGAGGCTGCGAAGCGGAAGTGGAAGACGGCGAAGATCACGGCGTTTGGGATGACCCGGCGGGGGAAGATCAAGGTGGAGGACGATGCGCAGGTGCAGATGCTATTGGATGCGCAGACGCCGGTGGTGACGGTGGTGGGCAAGACGTGGGCGCTGCATGTGACCGAGGTGTTTCAGGTGTCGCTCGAGGAGAATTTGGCGATGATCGCGGACACGGTGGCGTATTTGAAAAGTCACGGGCGTGAGGTGCTGTATGATGCGGAACACTTCTTTGACAGCTTTCGGGAGGATCCGGAGTACTCTCTGAAGACGGTGAAGGCGGCTTCGGATGCGGGGGCGGATTTGGTGGTGCTGTGTGAGACGAATGGCGGAGCGTTGCCGGAGTTTGTGGAGGAAGTGACACGGAAGGTGATCGCGCATCTGGGCAAACCGGTGGGGATCCACACGCACAATGATGGTGGCGTGGGCGTGGCGAATGCGTTGGCGGCGGTGCGTGCTGGGGCGTGTCAGGTGCAGGGGACGATCAATGGCTATGGGGAGCGGGTGGGGAATTGCAATTTGGTGACGGTGATCCCAAACTTGCAGTTGAAGATGGGAATCGAGTTGGGGGTGGATTTGACCAGGCTGCGGGATTTGTCGTTTTTTGTCGATGAACTGGCGAACGTGCCGCATGACATCCGGGCGCCGTATGTGGGGGTGGCGGCGTTTACGCACAAAGGGGGATTGCATGTGCATGCGGTGCAGAAGCTGGCGCGGACTTATGAGCATGTGGATCCGGCCCTGGTGGGCAATGAGCGGGTGATCACGATCTCGGATATGTCCGGGCAGACGAATGTGCTGGTGAAGGCGGAGGCGCTGGGATTGCCTTTGGCGAAGGGGTCGCCTGAGGTGCAAAGGATTCTGGCGGAGGTGAAGCGACTGGAGAGTGAGGGGTATGAGTTTGAGGCGGCGGAGGCGACGTTTGAGTTGCTGTTGAGGCGGCAGATGGGGCAGAAGACGGCGTGTTTTGATTTGCTGGAGTTTCACACGACGCATCGGAGTCGGCCGGGGCAGCATTCGGAGACGAATGAGGCGACGGTGAAGCTGATGGTGGATGGGGTGTCTGAGTACACGGTGGATGAAGGGGACGGACCGGTGAACGCACTGGATAAGGCGCTGAGGAAGGCCTTGCTGCCGCATTTCCCGGCGATTTCGCGGGTGCGATTGGAGGACTACAAGGTGCGGATCATTGACAGCGGCAGTGGCACGGCGGCGAAGACGCGGGTGCTGATTGTGAGCAGCGATGGGAACCAGACTTGGGGGACGGTGGGGGTTTCGACCAATGTCATCGATGCGAGTTGGCAGGCGCTGGTGGATAGTTTGGAGTTCTTTTTGCTGAGGCAGGGGCGGGGGTAGCCGCTGGCGGTGATTGGGACAGGATTTACGGGATTTCTTTAGTGGTTTCCGTCTTCACTTTCTTTTGCTGAAAATGAGCATGGTGCTTATGCTTGGCAGAACGAGAGATGCGGGCGATTCCCGTATTCGATTCATTGAGAGGGCGAAGGATGATGCGCCCTCTCAACTCCAAAGTGCTGGATTACTTCCAGGTGCTCTTGATTTCACTTTCAAGGAATACTTGTTCTGGTAGTAGGAGCAGCAGCGCTGTAGAAATCTATCCGACGGGAGAATTGGAGACAGCACATGAACTGGAGTAAAACTTTTCGAGTCTTTGTTGGTGTGATTGCAATTGGAACGGTGGTTGGGTTGGGTTTGTGGATAGGAAATGCTAACCGCGCGCGGTCAACGTTGTGCGTTAGCTTCAACTACCCGGCTTTTTACGAAAGCGAGGTGCTGGGGGAGCAATTAGGGTTTGCGATGGGTGTTCATGTTAAAGACTCTCAAGGGCGAGATTTTCCGTTTTTTGAGGACGGATCGGAGCATGAACTCGTGAATGTGACTCTGGGGATTGATGCGTCGTTGGGTGAACAGCATGACGCAATTGAAAGAGAGGCAATAGAGGCGGGTTGGTCCAAGTTCCAATTTACTCGGGCGTGGATCTATAGCGGACTGAAGGTTGGTAGATACAAAACAGAAGTGTTTTTGTCGGGATACGCGCAACCGTTCTTGGAACAGTGGATCGAAGTCAGAAAAGACAGGGAGTTCCGTTTAATTGAGTTGCCCAGATTGCGCTCAATTCGCTTTCGGATTGACGACTGGGAGGCGATCGAAAGTAAAGTGGCTTCAAACGGGAGATCCAAGGTGCTCTTTGAGATTTTGGATGAAACTGGGAACTACACAGAAACCAGCTTTGGTCGGGAAGCAAAGGGCGAATTCTCTCTCGATGTGGTTGATGGGACCAAGTACAGGGTTTGGTTAGTGTCGGAGGTGGGAGGTAAGGACAAGCAGTTGAAAGGCTTTGCTTTTCTGCCGAAGAACGAGCCCGCAGGTGCAGGGTTACCCTTTTCGGATGACGTTTTTTTGACGCCTGAGGGTGGAGGAGTGGTTCAAGAGCTACCGAAATTTGACTGAAAATCGATTGGACGTGGGCTCTTGGAAAAGAAGCGAGTCGGATTGAATATGGCCAGATGGGCCCAGAGGCCGTGAGTTTTGACCGTGCCTAAACCTACTGAAGCAGCGGGGCTGGGGCTCGTGGCCAAATGGGTGCATGACTTTGCAGCAAAGGAGTTGTTGAGGCTTTTATGCTTGAGAGCGGGCGGAATGATCGGCTGAAGCCTTGACTCCAACGAGGCACACTGATGTCGACAAAAATGCCAAGTATGAATGGCATTCGATGCTTTTTTCCTCCTAACCTCCGGCGGTGATTTGGACGATTTCGATGATGTCGCCTTCGGTGACGGGGGTGGTGTGGATTTCGCGGGGGAGGAGGGCGATTTGGTTGTGCTCGACGACGACGGGTTTGCCGGTGAGGCCGAGGCTTTCGAGCAGGTCGGCGATGGTGGTGGCGGAGTCGAAGGAGCGGGTTTGGCCGTTGACGGTGAGGGTCATTGCGGGTGGGGTGGAAGGGGGGGAGTTAAGCGGCGAGGATGGAGGGGTCCCAGTCTTTCCAGACGGGGTCGAGGCCGAGGGCGCGGAGGCGGTCGGCGACGGTGGCGGGGGAGCGTTCGTCGGCGATGCCGAACTGGCCTTCGGCGCGGGCTTCATCGGGTTTGTCGTTGAGTTCGACGCGGCGGCCTTTGACGGTGAGGTGGAGGTCGTCTGAGCCAGCACCGGTGTAACCGCCGGGTTCAGTGTGGCTGCCGGCGCTCATGATGGTGACGCCGAGGGGTGCGACGGCGTCGCGGAAGGGTGCGGGTTCACGAGTGCTCATGACGATGCCGACTTCGGGGAAGGTGAGGCGGAAAGCGGCGAGGGTTTGGACGAGAGCGTGGTCGGGGAAATCGGTGAGGGGATGGAAGCCGCCGGCGGCGGGGCGGAGACGGGGGAAGGCGACGGTGAAGGTGGCTTTCCAGCAGTGTTTGTAGAGGTGCTCGAGGTGAGCGGCGAGGCGGAGGGCCTCGAGGCGCCAGTCGCTGAGACCGAAGAGAGCGCCGATGCCGATGCGGCGGAAGCCGCCGAGGTAGCCGCGTTCGGGACAGGCGAGGCGCCAGTCGAAGTCTTTTTTTGGGCCGGCGGTGTGCATGACGGCGTAGACATCGCGGTCATAGGTTTCCTGATAGACCACGAGGCCTTCGGCACCGGCTTCGACCATGCGCTGGTATTCGGGGGCTTCCATGGGGCCGACTTCGATGCCGATTGTGGGGACGAAGGAGCGGATGGCGCGAATGCAGGCTTCGAGGTAGCCGTCGCTGACGAAGCGAGGGTGTTCGCCGGCGACAAGGAGGATGTTGCGGAAGCCCTGGGCGACGAGGTGGCGGGCTTCGGTGATGACTTGGTCGATGGTGAGGGTGGTGCGGAGGATGGGGTTGTCGCGAGAGAAGCCGCAGTATTGGCAGTTGTTGACGCACTCGTTGGAGACGTAGAGGGGGGCGAAGAGGCGCATGGTGCGGCCGAAGTTGCGCCGGGTGATGGCGCGGGATTCGCGGACCATGGACTCGAGTTGGGAGGGGGACTTGGGTTCGAGCAGGGCGGCGAAGCGATCCATCAACGGGGACTTGCGGTTGGGGAGGGCGTCGAGCGCAGGGATGAAGCCGGTTTGGAGATCGGACATGATGGGGGCAGGCTTGCGAGGGAGCCGGATGGGATCAGTCGCGGTAATTGAACAGGTCGCTGAGTTTCCAGGGCGTTTCCACCGGGGTTTGGAGGGAGCGGGTGAGGGCTTCCGAGATGCGGAGTTGCATGCGATTGGTGAGGCGGCGGCCTTTGCGGGCGCGTTGGACGGCCTTGTGAGTGAGGGGTTCCCTGCTGGCGGCGACGAGACCATGATTGTCCAGACCGTGATCTGTCATGATTTTGTCGAGCGGTTGCGGCCCAAAGTTGCGTTCGTCTTGGTCTTGTCCCATGCTGCTCTACCGTTACCCAAACCACCAACCGATCAAGCCCGTTCATGCGCGTTCTTCTCACCACGACCAGTTATCAAGACACTCCAGGCGAACATCATGCTTTGCTGGAGGGACAGGGATTTGAGATTCATCGTGAGCGGGGGCCGTTGCCGGAGAGCCGGATGCTGGAGTTGGCTGGGGATTTTGACGCGTTTTTGTGCGGGGATGACGAGATCACGAAGGCGGTATTGGACAAGGCGCTGCCGAGGTTGCGGGTGATCAGCAAGTATGGGATTGGGTTGGACAAGATTGATGTGGCGGAGTGCACGGCGAGGAAGTTGCCGGTTTTGTTTACTCCGGGGGTGAATCACACGACGGTGGCGGAGCATACGTTTTGTTTGCTGCTGGGATTGGTGCGCAATCTGGTGGACAGTGCGAACTCGGTGCGGGCGGGGCAATGGAAACGGGTGACGGGGCATGAGATTTGGAACAAGTCGATCGGGATCGTGGGGTTGGGGCGGATCGGCCAGGAGGTGGCGAAGCGGGCGCTGGCGTTTGGGATGAAGGTGCATGGGCTGGATCCGTATTGGCCAGAGGCGTTTGCGACGGAGCACGGAGTGACGCGCCATGAGGTGGTGGAGACGATGCTGCCGGAGATTGATGTGCTGTCGTTGCATGCGAATCTGAGTGAGAGCACGAGGCATTTGATCCGTGCGGATCGGATTGCGCTGGCAAAGCCGGAGTTGCTGGTGGTGAACACGTCACGTGCGGAGCTGGTGCACATGGGTGACATGATTGCGGCGTTGGATGCGGGAACGGTGGGAGGGTATGCGACGGATGTTTTGGATGAGGAGCCGCCGCCTGCGGACCATCCGCTTTTGACGCATCCGAAGGCGCTGATCACGCCGCACATTGGCTCTCGGACTTATGAAAGCGTGCCGAG
The DNA here is from genome assembly GCA_029865835.1 of Verrucomicrobiaceae bacterium. Taxonomy (GTDB): domain Bacteria; phylum Verrucomicrobiota; class Verrucomicrobiia; order Verrucomicrobiales; family Verrucomicrobiaceae; genus JAGRPD01. Next base: position 6,328 of record JARXAL010000145.1, on the reverse strand, counting down.
GCAGGCAATGCGGGCGACTTTAAATCTGGTCAATTATCTTGGTGGTGCGGCGGATGTGATTCAGGCAAATCGCTGGTAGGAATCGGGTTTGAGGATTTCCGGGGCAAAGACAAAACAACTAGGAACTTCACTTTTTAGAGGAAATCGTCTTGCTGGTTTGCGAGAAAAACGGTATGAGTGTCGTATTGAGGGCGCACCTAATGGTGTGAATGAAGCGCGCAATGATCGCTTGGTTCCTCAATTGAATTTCCCAGCCCATGCTGATTTTAACCCAGTCCCTCCACTTCGAACGCTGTTTTCAGACGGTGCGATTTGGATTGTTAGCATGACGCGTCGGTTCAGCCATGCTTTGGAGACGCGGGGGATTGCGAGCGCAGAGGGTGGCGTTTGCTGGCGAGTTTTTGGTGCCTTAGTCGCCAACAACCCAACGATTCTTTTTTCATCAACACACACGGAGGTCAGTCATTAGCAATCCAATTAATACACTCAACAACAGCGGGTTCGGCGGTAAGAAGCCGGCGGCTGGCAATAATAATCGCAACAAGCGCAACTGGGGGCGATATGCTGACCAGACGCGGATCAATGACCGGATTCGGGCGCCGAAGGTGCGTGTAGTGGATGGCGACACGAATGCGCAGTTGGGGGTGATGCCGACGCATCAGGCGATTCGACTGGCGAAGGAGCGGGGTGTGGATTTGGTGGAGGTGGCGGCGACGGCGGATCCGCCGGTGTGTCGTATTGTCGATTACGGCAAGTACAAGTACACTTTGGAGAAGCACAAGAAGGAGGCGGCCAAGCACCATAAGGCATCCAAGCTGAAGGAATTGAAGTTTCGGGTGGGGATTGATCCGCATGACTATTTGATCAAGATCACGCATGCGGAAGACTTTTTGGCCGAAGGGCACAAGTTGCGGGTGCAGTTGCAGTTTCGGGGTCGGCAGATGGCGCACCAGGAGTTGGGGCACATGCTGGCGGATCGGATCAAGAAGGATTTGCTGACGATGGGCTTGGCGGATGCGGCGCCGCGTCAGGCGGGTCGGAACATCAACATGCAGATCAGTCCGCTGCCGGAGAAGCAGCGTGTGCGGAAGATCAAGACGCACTTGAAGGGTGTGACGGACGAGTCCGATGCGCACCACTCGACCAACGTGGCGCCTGGTCAAGGGCCGCAAGAGGATGCGCATGATGACGACGATCACCATGATGACGATCATCATGACGTCGCGGAAGGGGCCGTGGTCGAAACGCCTGTGGTTGAGGTCGCACCGGCACCTGCACCGGCGAAGAAGAAGTTTGATCCGAACGATATTCAGCCTGGAGAGCAATCCTGAGCCTTTGGTGGCGGGTGCTGAGAGGGTCTCTGGCATTCGCTGAACCGTGAGCCTTTCAAGGAGGAGTCATGCGATTGTTGTTGTTTGATATCGATGGCACGCTGGTGGACACGCGGGGGGCGGGTTTGGCTGCGTTACTGGATGCGGTGGAGGAGGTGTTTGAGGTAGGGCGAGAAACAGTTCCGCCCCTGGATTTGGCGGGAGCGACTGATGGCGGGGTTGTGCGATCGTTGTTGGGGGCGCTGGGTCGGGTGGACGAAGCGGAGATCCGAAAGCGCTATTTGGAATGTTACCTTGGGCATTTGAAGCGGCGTTTGCATGAGGAGGCATTTGCCGGGGTGACTCTGCCTGGGGTTTTGGAATTGATGGAGGCCTTGGTGACTGTGCCGGGTGTGAAGATGGGAGTGCTTACGGGCAATGTTCGAGTGGGTGCGGAACACAAGTTGCGGCGATTTGCGTTGGATCATTACTTTGAAGATGGGGCGTTTGGAGATGACGCGGATGATCGGAATTTGCTGGGGCCGGTGGCGTTGAAGCGGTTTGAGGCGCAGGTGGGGAAGCGGATTCCAGCGGATGAGGTGATCATCATTGGGGACACGGTGAAGGATGTGGCTTGCGCACGGGCCTTTGGGGCGCGGTGTCTGGCGGTGGCGACCGGGGTGCATGGGAGGACGGGATTGGTCGAGAGTGGGGCGTGGGTGATGCTCGATGATTTGCGGGACACGGAGAGGGTCATGGCGTTGTTGACTGAGCCGAGAGCGACGATTTGAAGGAGCCGTTATGACGTGGCCGGAACGGAATCAGACTCTTGATGAAAGGGCATTGAGAGAGGCGTGTGAGGAGAGGGGATTGGGGTGGCGGATTCGGGTGCTGAGTGAGACCGTGTCGACGAATGATTTGTTGCGCGACGAGGGGAGAGCTCGCGACGTGAGTGGTGAGGTGGTGTTTGCGGAGATTCAAACGGGAGGCCGAGGGAGACGTGACCATGTTTGGATGGGTGCAGCAGGGCGTGATTTGCTTTTTTCGTTGGCGCTGAAGCCAGGTACGGTGGTGGAGAAATGGACACGCGTGACGCAATTGACCGCGCTGGCGGTGTGTCGGGCGTTGGAGCGAGAGTTGGGTCTTCGGGCGGAGATCAAATGGCCGAATGATGTGCTGATCGGAGGGAGGAAGGTGTGTGGGATTTTGGTGGAGTCGTTTGGGCGAGGAAGTGGGGGATTTCTGGTGGTTGGGGTGGGACTGAATGTGAATGCGACGGCGTTTGAGGGGGAGTTGGCGGAGACAGCGACTTCGTTGCGATTGGCCTGCGACTCGGAAGTGGTGCGCGAGCGGGGATTGGACCGGATGCCGTTGGCGGTTGCTTTGATGGAGGAATTGAGGGCGGCGTTTGAAGGGGTGGTGGATGATGAGGTTTTCCGCCGGTGCTTGCAGGACGTCGGTGAGCGCAATGCGTGGTTGGGGCGACAGGTGAAGATGAGGGTGGATGGGGTTGAGTGTTGGGGACGGGTGATGGGGTTGACTGAAGAGGGGGCGCTGAGGCTACTGACTGGAGAGGGGGAGGAGCGGGTGATTCACAGTGCTGAGCAGGTGCGGCTGATTTGAGACTGACAGCTGGAAATAGGGGATTTGATGTTGGCGGATCGTGTCATGGGGGGAGCGCTGGGATATCGAGTTAGAGGCCGTTTGATCTCCAACGCCGCGATTGGAAGCAGCGCATCCGCCACTTCCATGGCGAGTTTATGTGAAGGTGAGAACGAGTGGGAGAATGAATTTGGCGTCTAAGAGGAGGTAGAATTTTGGGGCGAATGTGAAGGGAATGAGGATTGACGAGAGGGTGGTTTTTTTGAGAGGATGACTGGATGCGTGCGGGGATTTCTTGGTTCTTGATCTGGGTGAGTACTGGTTGGGCAGCGATGGGGCAGGGATTGCAGCGAGAGGGGCGGGTGCCGTCGGTGGAGGAGGCGATGGGATCGCTGGTGGGTTTGTCGGAGGTGCATGGGGCGGCGTTTGAGGCGGATCCGACGTTGTTTGAGAGGATTCGGAAACCTGAGCCGGGTGACTGGCTGGCGGCGCATGCTGAGCCGGGGCAGACGGTGCAGGAGTATCGGAAGGTGCTCGCGCAGGTTAAGCCGAGGCCTGCACAGAAATCCTTGGCGATCTTGCCTTTGGGTACTTTTGGAGACAAAGCGCCTGATCTGGAAACACTGCGAAGCTACTGTGCGGCTTTTTTTGCGATGGAGACACGGGTGCTGCCGGGGGTGGTGTTGGAGAAGGTGCCGGCGAAGAGTCGGGTCAATCGGAACACTCAAAATCGGCAACTGCTGACGATGGACATTCTGAAATGGTTGCCAGGAGTGAAGCCGGCGGATTGCTATGCGCTGATCGCGGTGACGATGGAGGATTTGTATCCGGATGAGGCGTGGAATTTTGTATTTGGGCAGGCGATGCTGCAGGGCGGGGTGGGGGTGTTTAGTTTTGCGCGTTATGATCCGGCCTTTTATGGGGAGGCGGCGGCGGAAGGTGATGGGGAGTTGATGCTGCGGCGGAGTGGGAAGGTGCTGACGCATGAGATGGGTCACATGTTTGGGATGCGTCACTGTGTGTTTTATGAGTGCTTGATGAATGGCTCCAATCATCTGGGAGAGACGGACTCACGGCCTATGCATTTGTGCCCGGTGTGTCTGAGAAAGCTGCAGTTGGGGGCGGGCTTTGGTTTGCTGTCCCGGGAGATGGGGTTGCTGAAGTTTTATGAGAAGGAGTCGTTCAAGGTGGAGGCGGACTGGACGCGGCGGCGGGTGATGAAACTGGCGGGGGTGGAGTGAGGGAGCGGGGGCACTGAGGAACATAGAGGGGGGTGGTGGGCTTTGTGCTGCGGGCAAGCTAGAGGCTTGCTCCACCTTCGGGTTATTTTTCATGACAGGGGTTGGGGGGAATGGGCGTTTGGAGTGGAATGCGTTGTTTTTTGTTTTTGATGGTTTGGGTGGGGTCGGTGATGGCGGTGGAGAAGCCGAACTTTATTGTGATCAATATTGATGATCTGGGGTATGCGGACATTGGGCCTTTTGGGTCGAAGACGAATGCGACGCCGAACCTCGATAGGATGGCGGCGGAGGGGCGGAAGTTGACGAGTTTTTATGCGGCACCGGTGTGCTCGCCGTCGCGGGCTTCTTTGATGACGGGGTGTTATCCGAAGCGGGTGCTGCCGACGCCGCATGTTTTGTTTCCGGGAGCCGAGGTGGGGTTGAATCCGGAGGAGGTGACGGTGGCGGAGGTGCTGAAGGCAGCGGGCTATGCGACGGCGTGCGTGGGCAAGTGGCACTTGGGGGATCAGCCGGGGATGCTGCCGACTGACCAGGGGTTTGATTATTACTTTGGGCTGCCGTATTCCAACGACATGGGGACGTTGGAGGACGGGGCGAAGAGCAATCCGGGGCAGGTGAAGAAGGTGAATCCGAATGTCGCCGCGCGGCAGAATCAGCCGGTCGATGAGACGGGGATCAAGGGGAATGCGCAGCCGCCATTGCCGCTGCTGGAGAATGGAACGGTGATCGAGAGGGTGAAGCAGGACGGGCAGACGAGCATCACGCAGCGCTACACGGAGAAGGCGGTGGAACTGATCAAAAAGCACCAGGATGAGCCTTTCTTTTTGTACTTGCCACATACGGCGGTGCATTTTCCGCTGTATCCGGGGATGAAGTGGCGGGGGACTTCGAAGAATGGGTTGATCGGTGATTGGACGCAGGAGGTGGACTGGAGTGTGGGCGAGGTTTTGAAGACGCTGAGGGAGTTGGGGCTGGATCAGAAGACGCTGGTGCTGTTCACGAGTGACAATGGGGGATCGGTGACGCATGGGTCGAACAATGCGCCTTTGCGGGGTCGCAAGGGGGAGACATTCGAAGGAGGGATTCGGGTGTGCACGATTGCCTGGTGGCCGGGGCAAATTCCGGCGGGGACGGAAACGGGGGCGATCACGGGGATGATGGATGTGCTGCCGACGCTGGCGGGTCGGGCGGGGGCGAAGGTGCCGGGGGATCGGGTGCTGGATGGGGTGGATGTGTGGCCGGCATTGATTGGGGAGGCGAGGCCGAGGGAGGTGTTTCATTATTTCCGCGGGGCGATGCTGGATGCGATGCGGAAGGGGCCGTGGAAGCTGCATTTGAAGAGCGGGGAGCTGTATCAGTTGGATGAGGACATCGGGGAGACGAAGGATGTGGCGGGGGCGAATGCGGGGGTGGTGGCGGAGTTGCGAGCGATGGCGGCGGTGATGAATGGGGAGTTGGGTGAAGGGGTGTTTGGTCCGGGGTGTCGGCCGCTGGGGCGGGTGAAGGATCCGGTGCCGTTGATCGGGACGGATGGGGTGATTCGGGCGGGGTTTGAGCGGAAGTGAGTGGCGTGGCGGCAGTGTCGGTGGTGATGCCGGTGCGGGATGCTTTGGCGAGTGTTCCGGCGGCGGTGGGGAGTTTGCTGGGACAGTCGATGGGGGATTGGGAGCTGGTGGTGGTGGATGATGGATCGATTGATGGGACGGGGGAGTGGTTGGTGGATTTGGCGAACAGGGAGTCGAGGGTGCGGGTGGTGAGAACGGGAGCGTTGGGGATTGTGTCGGCGTTGCGGACGGGGTGTGAGCTGGCGCGAGGGCGGTATGTGGCGCGGATGGATGCGGATGATGTGATGGCGGTGGCTCGTTTGGAGAAGCAGGTGGGGCTAATGGAGACGAGGCCTGAGGTGGGGGTGGTGAGTTGTTTGGTGGGGTATGGCGGAGAGGGAGCGGGGTATGCGACGCATGTGGGCTGGATCAATGGGTTGGTCGAGTCGGAGGCGATGGCGTTGCGGCGGTTTGTCGAGGCACCTGTAGCGCATCCGAGCGTGATGTTTCGGCGGGAGTTGTTGGGCCGATTTGGGGGGTATCGGAAGGGGATGTTTCCGGAGGACTATGAGCTTTGGTTGAGGTGGATGGAGCCGGGGGTGCGGTTTGCGAAGGTGCCGGAGGTTTTGTT